>NZ_JBITSX010000015.1:0-104966 GCF_044541255.1 Pseudomonas sp. NPDC085632
CAACGGATATCGGACTCCGGTAGCAATGGAAGCCTTGGCAGCATGAGAAATGACCTAAACCCTATAACCGTGTCCAGTATCGTTTGACCAGATCACCCCAGCCCTCTCCCCCCAAGGGGGCGAGGGGGAAAGGGAGCCGATCTTCATGTCATTCAAAACCTGAGTTCGGCTCGGTATTTCAGATCACGCCGATGCTTTCAAACCCTGAGTTCGGCTCGGTATTTCAGGTCGGTGTACCTCGAACAGACACCTCGGTCAGTCCCCTCTCCCTCTGGGCGGTCCGACGTTTCGGGAGGGTTAGGGTGAGGGGCTTCTAAAAGGCTCACCGTCGAGGCAATTCGATCACCACCTTCAACCCGCCCCACTCACTCTCGCCCAACACCAGCAACCCGCCCCAGGTCTCGACAATGTCGCGCACAATCCCCAATCCCAGGCCATGCCCGTGGGTCTGCTCATCCAGCCGCGTGCCGCGACTGAACACCTCTGAGCGCTGCTCTTCGGGAATCCCCGGGCCGTCATCCTCCACGCTCAGGGCAAAGCCATCCGTACGCTCGATCACGCTCAAGCGCACTTCGGCATCCGCCCATTTGCAGGCGTTATCCAGGAGATTCCCCAACAGTTCGAGCAAATCCTCACGATCCCACGGCAGTTGCAACCCTGCCGGCGCGACATAACTCAGCGCCAGATGCTCGCCATGAATCATGTTCAACGTCGCCAGCAACCCCGGCAGCTCCGCATCGCAATCAAACAGCGCACCCGGTAACGCATCACCGGACAGCCGCGCACGGTTCAATTCGCGATTAAGCCGTTGCTGCACCTGCTCCAGTTGTTCCTTGAGGACCTTGCGCAACTCGGGATGCGCATCGAGTTTTTCGCTGGACGCCAGGCTCAACAACACCGCCAACGGCGTTTTCAACGCATGCCCGAGATTACCCAAGGCATTGCGTGAACGCTTGAGGCTGTCTTCGGTGTGGGCAAGCAAATGGTTGATCTGCGCCACCAGCGGTTCCAGTTCCACCGGCACCTGTTCATCGAGTTGTGAACGCTGGCCCTGCTGCAGTTGCGCAATCTGTTCACGGGCCTTTTCCAGTGGTTTCAAGGCGCGACGCACGGTCAGCCGTTGCAGCAGCAGAATCAACAGCAACGCCGCCAGCCCCAGGCCCAGCCCGATCTGGCGCATGCGCTGAAAGCTCTCGCGCACAGGCGTGTAATCCTGCGCGACGCTGATCGAAATCGATTGGCCCAGGCGTCGATAGTCCGAACGCAGCACCAGCAATTGCTGACCGTCCGGCCCCAGTTGCAGATTGCTGTGCAGACCGGGATGGTCGAGCAGCGGCAGGTCCTGATCCCACAACGAACGCGAGCGCCAATGGCTGTCGGCAAAGTCGATCCGGAAGTAGTGCCCGGAAAACGGTCGCTGATAGGCCGGCGACAAATGCCGCTCATCCAGTTGCAGCCCCTGCGGCCCGCGCACCAATGCCACCAGCAGACTTTCGCTGTCGTTGCGCAGACCGGCTTCGAGGTAGCGCTGTAAACCCACTTCGAACAACCACAGGCTGGTTTGCGCCACTACCACGCCAACGATCACCATCACGCTGATCAAACCCAGGCTCAAGCGGCGCTGGATCGACCTCACGAAGCTTGCCCGCCGAACAGGTAACCCTGGCCGCGACGGGTTTCGATCACACTTTTGCCGAGCTTGCGCCGCAGGTGATTGACGTGCACTTCGAGCACGTTGGAGTCGCGCTCGGTTTCACCGTCGTAGAGGTGTTCGGCAAGGTGGCTTTTGGAAAGGATCTGCTCCGGGTGCAGCATAAAATAACGCAGCAGACGGAATTCGGCGGCGGTCAGTTGAATGTCGGCGCCGTCGCGCACTACGCACTGGCGGCCCTCGTCCAAATGCAGACCGGCAGCCTTCAAAGTCGGCTGATTGGCCTGGCCTTTGGAACGGCGCAGCAGCGATTGAATACGCAGTTGCAGCTCTTCAGGGTGGAACGGTTTGGTCAGATAATCGTCAGCGCCGGCCTTCAGGCCCTCGATGCGTTCGGCCCAGGAATCACGCGCCGTAAGGATCAGCACTGGAATCGCCAGACCACCGGCGCGCCACTGCGCCAGCACTTCAAGCCCCGGCACACCCGGCAGGCCGAGGTCGAGAATGATCAGGTCATACGGCTCGCTGCTGCCCTGATACAGCGCATCGCGGCCGTCGGCCAGCCAATCGACTGCATAGCCCTGGCGCTGCAGGCCGGCGAGCAATTCGTCGGCCAGCGGTACGTGGTCTTCCACCAATAGCAAACGCATCGATCAATCTTCCTTGTCTTTCACCAGTTCACCGGTATCGGCCTTCAAGTGCAGCTCACGGGCGACACCTTCGACGGTCAGCAACTCGACTTCATAAATGTAGACGTCGTGTTTTTCTTCCAGCTCGACTTCCAGCAATTTTGCGCCGGGATAGCGATCCATCGCCTGCTGCAGCACTTGCTCCAGCGGCAGGATCACGCCCTGCTTGCGCAGATTCAGGGCTTCGTCCGGACCGAGGTCACGGGCCATGGCCGTTGAGCAACACATCACCAGCGCCAACGCCGTGCGGCGGGTGACGCGAACATTAACCTTCATTACGTATCCTGATGATCCTTGAGAACCTGCCCAGTCACCGCGTCTAATTCCAGATCCCACTCCAGCCCCTGCGGATCACGCATTTCGATCTGGTAGATGTACTTGCCGTACTGCTCTTCCAGCTCGGTGTCGGTGATCGTCGAACCCGGGTGTTTTTCCAGCGCTTTGGCGTTGAGCTTCTCGAAGGAGACGATAGTACCAGCGTCGCGCAGGCGCAGGGCTTCGTCAGGGCCGAGATCGCGGGCATGGGCGAGGCTGGCAGTGAAGCCAATGATCGCGGCAATGGACAGGGCAGTCAGGGTTTTCATGGTGTCTCCGTATTTTTATGTGTTGCTTTACGGTGGGCACCTTAACGGGATGAACTTAACTGAAACTGAATTGCCATCATTGCTCCAGCGCAACACATGCCCCCGTGTAGGATTTTGTAACATGTGCTTATAATTGTTCGCTTGCTAACGATCGAGACCGGTATGACCGCCATCCACATCAAATTCCCCGCCCTCACCCTCAAGGCCGGCCCACGCGCCATGGCGCGCATTCGTGCCCAGGGCTTGAACGCCGCCGACGTCGGCACCCTGCCAGGCGCTGCCGGTGGGCCGAAGGCGTTGGGGATTCAGGGACTGGATCTGGCATTGTTCGGTGAATGGCTGCCGGGCGCGCCGCGCGAGCGTTCGCTGATCGGCGCCTCGGTCGGTTCCTGGCGCTTCGCCAGTGCCTGCTTGCCGGACGCCGCCGAAGGCATCCGCCGCCTCGGCCATCTGTACGCCGAGCAGAACTTCAACAAAGGCGTGACCATGGCCGAGATCAGTCAGAGCTCGCAGCGCATGCTCAACGACCTGCTCGACGGCCGCGACGCGAGCATCCTCGACAACGCGCATTACCGTCTGAACATCATGGTGGTGAAAAGTCAGGGGCGTCTGGCCGATGACCATCGCGGGCGACTGGGTCTGGCACTGGGCTCGGTGATTGCCGACAATCTGCGCGGCCGTGCACGGCTGTCGCGACACTTCGAACGGCTGATCATCCACGACCCGCGCCTCGCCCCGCCGGTCAATGCGCTGAACGATTTCCCGTCGCGCTTCGTCGCCCTGAATGCCGGCAATTTGCGTCAGGCCTTGTTGGCCTCGGGATCGATCCCGATGGTCATGGAAGGCGTGCGCGACCTCCCGGGCGCCGGCGCCGGTACGTTCCGCGACGGTGGTCTGCTCGACTATCACCTCGACCTGCCCTACAGCGGTGACGGCATCGTGCTCTATCCGCACTTCACCGACCGGGTCATTCCAGGTTGGTTCGACAAGACCCTGCCGTGGCGCAAGGCCTCGGTGGAGCGCTTGCAGGACGTGCTGCTGCTCGCGCCATCCAAGGAATATCTGGCGCGCCTGCCCTACGGCAAACTGCCCGACCGCAACGACTTCAAACGCTTCATGGGTGATGCACCGAGCCGGCAGAAATACTGGCACGCGGCGATGGACGAGAGCCGCCGCCTGGGCGATGAGTTCCTTGAACTGACTGCCAATGGTCGCCTCGCCGAGCGCTTGCTGACCCTTTAGTCAGCACGGCCAAACACAAGCTGGTAAACTCGCCGCCTGCCCGAATCGCTGCGGCGAACACCATCTGAACAGAGCCGAAAATACCGTGGAAATCTTCAAGGAATTTACTTTCGAATCCGCCCACCGCCTGCCGCACGTCCCGGACGGCCACAAGTGCGGACGTCTGCACGGTCACTCGTTCAAAGTGGCGCTTCACCTCAGCGGCGACCTCGATCCGCACACCGGCTGGATCCGCGACTTCTCCGAAATCAAGGCGATCTTCAAGCCGTTGTACGAGCGTCTCGATCACAACTACCTGAACGATATTCCCGGTCTGGAAAACCCGACCAGTGAAGTGCTGGCCAAATTCATCTGGAATGAAATGAAGCCATTGCTGCCGGAATTGAGCGCGATCCGTATTCACGAAACGTGCACCAGCGGTTGCATCTATCGCGGTGAGTAATTTCTGAGAACCTAACTATCCCTGTGGGAGCGAGCCTGCTCGCGAAAGCGGTTTGCCAGTCGACATTGATGTCGACTGGCACACCCTCTTCGCGAGCAGGCTCGCTCCCACAAGTAAACAGTGTTTTGCCAGAGAACAGCCCGCGAGGCTGTTTTTTTACGCCTATGCTTTTTGGCTCCCACCCGCCAAGAGGACAGGCCGATGACAGACTGGCTGCTGGATCAGGTCTTTGATTTCAATGGCCGACAGGTACGCTACGCCGTGCGCGGCGACGGCCCGCCGCTGGTGTTCGTGCATGGCACGCCGTTTTCGTCATATGTGTGGCACCGGATCGCGCCGCACTTTTTTGCCACGCATCGCGTGCATTACTTTGATCTGCTCGGTTACGGGCGCTCCGGGCAACCCGACGCGGACGTTTCTCTCGGCGTGCAAAACCAGCTGCTGGCGCAGTTACTCGACCACTGGAATATTCAAACCCCCGACGTCGTCGCTCACGACTTTGGCGGCGCCACCGTGCTGCGCGCGCACCTGCTCAATGGCAAGGATTATCGCAGCCTGACACTGATCGACCCGGTCGCGCTGACGCCGTGGGGTTCGCCCTTCGTACAACACGTGCGCCAGCATGAAGCGGCCTTCAGTGGCCTGCCCGACTACATCCAGCGCGCCATCGTGCCGACTTATATTCGCGGGGCGATCCACCGCGATATTCCTGAGGACGAACTCGCGCCCTACGTACAACCGTGGCTGGGCGATCCGGGGCAAGCGGCGTTCTATCGACAGATTGCGCAGATGGATGAGCGCTACACGCTGGAAGCTCAACCGCTGTACCCGACGATTCGCTGCCCGGTGCAGATTCTCTGGGGCGAAGAGGATCAGTGGATCCCCATCGAACGTGGCCGTGCCTTACACAAAATGATCCCGGGCTCGCAATTCCACGCCATCGCCAACGCCGGGCACCTCGTCCAGGAAGACGCCCCGGAAGCCATCGTCGCCGCCCTGCTGCGTTTTCTCTGAGCCAACAGCCATCCCTTGCGGGCGCGAGCCTGCTCGCGAAAGCGGAATATCAGCCACTGCAGATGTCGCCTGACACGCCGCCTTCGCGAGCAGGCTCGCTCCCACATTGGGCCTGAGTGCATTCAGGTGCACCGCTTTCGCGCCAATCCGCGCGACTCGTCTATACATAACCCGCGCCAACCGGCATTTGGCACGACCACTGCAACCCTTCCCCGCGTCTCCTCCACTCCTGCAAGGACCGCACCATGACGCAGAACGCTACCGGCAACGATTACCCCCTCAGCGAAGTCCCGATGCATGCGCGTAAAGGCCTGGCCTCCACGGCGATGGTGTTACTGGGCTTCACGTTTTTTACCGCGACCATGTTCGCCGGCGGCAAGCTCGGTGTGGCGTTCAACTTCGGCGAGATGATGGCGGTGATCGTCGTCGGCAATCTGCTGCTCGGTCTGTATGCGGCGGGCCTCGGCTATATCGCATTCAAGAGCGGCCTCAACTCGGTGCTGATGGGGCGTTTCTGTTTCGGTGAAATCGGCAGCAAACTCAGCGACCTGATCCTCGGTTTCACCCAGATCGGCTGGTATGCCTGGGGCACCGCGACCGCTGCCGTGGTAATCGGCAAATACTTCAATCTTGACGAAGGCACGGTGCTTGGTTTGATGGTGCTGTTCGGCCTGATGTTCTGCGCCACCGCCTACGTCGGTTATCGCGGGCTGGAGATTCTGTCGTACATCGCCGTGCCGGCGATGATGTTGCTGCTGATGCTGTCGATGTGGGTGGCGACGGTGAAAGTCGGCGGTTTCGAAGGCTTGCTCAGTGTGGTGCCGAGCGGTTCGCTGGACTGGTCAACGGCGATCACCCTGGTGTTTGGCACCTTCGTCAGTGGCGCTACGCAAGCGACCAACTGGACGCGCTTCTCGCGCTCGGCGCGCGTTGCGGTGCTGGCCAGTCTGATCGGTTTTTTCATCGGCAATGGCCTGATGGTATTGATCGGCGCGTACGGCGCCATCGTCTACCAACAACCCGACGTGGTTGAAGTGCTGCTGTTGCAAGGTTTCGCCATGGCCGCGATGGCCATGCTGTTGCTGAACATCTGGAGCACCCAGGACAACACCATCTACAACTTCGCCGTCGCCGGTTGCAACCTGCTGCGCACCGGCCGACGCAAAACCGTGACCCTTGCCGGCGCAGTGATCGGCACCCTGCTCGCCTTGCTCGGTATGTACGACATGCTGGTGCCGTACCTGATTCTGCTCGGCACGGTAATTCCGCCGATTGGCGGGGTGATCATGGCGGACTTTTTCTACCGCTGGCGCGGGCACTATCCGCGTCTGGCCGACGCACGGTTGCCGGCGTTCAACTGGCCGGGCCTCGGGGCCTATGCGGTCGGCACCGTCGCCGCGTTCAGCTCACCGTGGGTCGCGCCGCTGGTAGGGATCGCCGCTGCCGCGCTAACGTATGTCATCGTCACCGGCGTGCTCGGCGCTCGCCGCGCGACCGCGCCACTACAAGACCTATAAAAAAGGATTCGCCTGATGCACATCATCAACGCCCGTTTGCGCAACCAGGAAGGTTTGCACGAATTGCACCTTGAAGACGGCCTGATCCGCAGCATCGCCCGGCAGACCGAAGCGCCGACCCTCGGCCGGGATGACCTCGACGCCGGCGGTAATCTGGTGGTACCGCCCTTCGTCGAGCCGCACATTCACCTCGACGCCACCCTCACCGCCGGCGAGCCGCGCTGGAACATGAGCGGCACATTGTTCGAAGGCATCGAATGCTGGGGCGAACGCAAGGTCACCATCACCGAAGAAGACACCAAGACCCGCGCCAAGAAAACCATTCAGACCCTGGCCGCCCACGGCATCCAGCACGTGCGCACCCACGTCGACGTCACCGACCCGCAACTCACCGCGCTCAAAGCCATGCTCGAAGTGCGCGAGGAAAGCCGTCACCTGATCGATCTGCAAATCGTCGCATTCCCGCAGGAAGGCATCGAGTCGTTTCGCAACGGTCGCGAGTTGATGGAAGAAGCGATCCGCATGGGCGCGGACGTGGTCGGCGGCATTCCGCATTTCGAGTACACCCGCGATCAGGGCGTCAGTTCGGTGAAGTTCCTGATGGACCTGGCCGAGCGCACCGGTTGTCTGGTCGACGTACATTGCGATGAGACCGACGACCCGCATTCACGCTTCCTCGAAGTATTGGCCGAAGAGGCGCGCAGCCGCGACATGGGCGCTCTCGTCACCGCCAGCCACACCACGGCGATGGGCTCTTACGACAACGCCTACTGCGCGAAACTGTTCCGCCTGCTCGGGCATTCCGGGATCAGTTTTGTCTCCTGCCCGACCGAAAGCATCCACTTGCAAGGGCGCTTCGACAACTTCCCGAAACGCCGTGGCGTGACCCGCGTGAATGAGCTGCTCGAAGCCGGGATGAACGTGTGTTTCGGCCAGGACTCGATCGTCGATCCATGGTATCCGCTGGGCAACGGCAACATCCTGCGTGTGCTCGAAGCCGGGCTGCACATCTGCCATATGCTCGGTTACCGCAACCTGCAAAGTGCGCTGGATCTGGTCACCGACAACAGTGCCAAAGCGATGCACTTGGGCGAGCGTTATGGCCTGGAACAGGGACGTCCGGCGAATCTGCTGATTCTGTCGGCGGACAGCGATTACGAGGTGATCCGCAGTCAGGGCTTGCCGTTGTATTCGATTCGCGGTGGCAAGGTGTTGATGAAGCGGCAGATGCCGGTGGTGGAATTCAGTGCTGAGCCGAGCTGAGACTTGTGTTGAGGCCGATGGCCCCATCGCTGGCAAGCCAGACTCCCACAGGGTTTGATGCTGAACACAAAACTGAGTACAGCCACTCCTACAGGGTTATGTGTTTGAACATACTATTTGTGTTCACCACAAAACCCTGTGGGAGTCTGGCTTGCCAGCGATGGCGGTTTTGAATTCAGCCCATCAGCCGTGCCATACCCAACAATCTGACCCGCACTAATTCTCCGTCCGCCTCTTCCAGCAAAATCGGCGCCGTGCCACCGGGCATGACCACTTGCACTTCTCCCGCCGCGACCCAACCCACTCGCCACGCCGCGCAAGCCACCGCACTGGCGCTGGTCCCGGATGAAGCCGTCGGCCCTTCGCCACGCTCGAACACCCGGGCGAGGATTCGCTGCGGCGACTCCAGCACCGCCCATTGCAGATTGACGCCCGCCGGGCACGGATCACCGCCACCGGTGGGCATGGCGTAGGCGATTGCAGTCAACCCTTCGCTCAGGGCGGATTCACGCATCGGCTCGTTGCTCGGCAATGCCGCTACGTCGGCGAGCAGGGTTACGCAATGCGGGTTGCCGATGCGCACGAACTGGCTGTGCGCCCACTCGGAATCAAGTTGTGCCAAGGGCGCGACGTGGCTCACGTCCCGACCGTTGAACTGAAGGCTTCCAACCACCTGCGCGCCCACGGCATCCGGCCCGAATCGCGGTTGGCCGAGGTCCAGCCAAAAAACTTGAACGCCGTCGACTTCCGCCGGTTTTACCGAGGTTTCCACGGCCTCGCCCTTGTCGTGATGCACGCGCAACAACGCGCCCTCTTCCGGCATCAAGCCTTGCTCGGTCAGCGCCTGCGAGAAAATCGTCAGGCCATTGCCACTGCGCTCGGCGAGGGTGCCGTCGGTGTTGACGATCAGTACGTCGAACGGCGGCGACGCCTGGAACGGACCGATCAGCAGACCGTCGCTGCGGTGGGATTTGCTGTTCACCGGCCGCTGGCCTTCGGGCCAGTCACAGCAGAGTTTGATTGCTGCTGCGCTCCACGACTGACGCGACGAGGCGCATTCGGTGGCGCTGGCGGGCAAGGCAATGCCCCCGGCGCGCAGTGCCTGCGGCGAAATCACCCCGTAGATATTGCCCCGAGCATCGTAGAACTGCGTCATCACCGCCCCTTGCTGTTAAATCGCCTGAAGCCTCCACTGTAAAACGCAATCCCTTGTAGGAGCGAGCTTGCTCGCGAAAGCGGTGGGGCAGCCGATATTTTTTTCAGCTGACACTGCGCCTTCGCGAGCAAGCTCGCTCCCACAGGTTAGGATGTCGTCTGCGAATCCCCGAACACCCGCGATCGAACCTCGACGCCCTATCACTGTCCTTCGGGGACGCGAAGTTTTTTGCCAAGGATCGATATGACCAGCCTCACCCCCCAAGACACCTTCGTCCCCGGACGCCTGCAACAGATGTCCACGCGCATCGCCTTTTTCATCGCCGGGCTCGGCATTGCCGCGTGGGCGCCCTTGGTGCCGTACGCCAAGGCCCGTGCCGGACTGGATGAAGGCACGTTGGGGTTATTGCTGTTGTGCCTCGGCGTCGGTTCGATTCTGGCGATGCCGCTGGCGGGGATTCTGGCCACACGCTTCGGCTGTCGGCGTGTCGCCACCGGTGGCACATTGCTGATCTGCGCGGCGCTGCCATTGCTGGCCACGGTGTCGTCGATACCGGCGCTGATCGCCACGCTGTTCATGTTCGGCGCAGGCCTCGGTACGGTGGATTCGACCGTAAACCTGCAAGCGGTGATCGTCGAACGCGCCAGCGGCAAGAACATGATGTCGGGCTTTCACGGTTTGTTCAGTCTCGGCGGGATTGTCGGCGCGGCGGGCGTCAGTGCCTTGCTCGGCCTGGGTTTGACACCACTGGCCGCCATGCTGGTGGTGGTTGTCGTGCTGATCGCAGCATTGTTCAAATGCGTGCCGCACATGTTGCCCTACGGCAGTGAAAGCTCGGGCCCGGCATTCGCCATCCCGCACGGCATCGTGCTGTTTATCGGCGGGATGTGCTTCATCGTGTTCCTGACCGAAGGCGCGGCACTGGACTGGAGCGCAGTGTTTTTGGCGCAGGAACGCGGGATCGACACGGCGTACGCGGGGTTGGGTTACGCGGCGTTTGCCCTGACCATGACGGCCGGACGCTTGATGGGTGATCGGATTGTGCGGATGGTCGGTGCAACGCGGATCATTTTGTTTGGTGGTCTGTTGGCGGCTGCCGGTCTGTTTCTGGCGACGTTCGCGCCGAGCTGGGAAGCGGCATTGGTCGGTTACGCGCTGGTCGGTGCGGGTTGTTCGAACATCGTGCCGGTGCTGTACACAGCAGTGGGCAAGCAAACGGTGATGCCGGAAAGCATCGCGGTGCCGGCGATTACCACTTTGGGGTATGCAGGGATTCTGGCAGGGCCGGCGGTGATCGGTTTTGTCGCCCATGCCAGTAGCTTGAGTTTTGCCTTTGGCTTGATGGCGGTACTGTTGGTCGCGGTGGCCATCGGCGGTAAGACATTGAAAGTATGAAGATAAGCGCGACACCTGTCAGGTTTGACAGTAGACAGGCCTTGACCCTTTGAATCATGGTGATTTCCAGCCCCGCGGAAATGGAAATCTGTCATGAACATTCGAATTGGATCGGCTGTTGCACTTATCGCTTTTCTCCAGGGATGCGCCTCCGTCAATCGATACGACTGGGGCGAAGGCGAAGCCAATTTTGCTCCCGCCAAGCGGCTGGCCAATGCCAACGGACGTTATGCGCATTGGCAAGCCATTGGCCGTGTCGAAGTTGAAGGCGGCATGACCTGCTCCGGTACGCTCATTGACACACGAGAACCCGGTACTGTGTCGAATCCGGCTTATGTTCTGACCTCCGGACACTGCACACACCCGGAGACAGGCAATAACGAGGTCATCGTCAATCAGCCTGCAAAGGGTCGGGTTACGTTCAATTATTTTTTCGACACACAGCCGCACAGTCGCTCTTATGCGGTCAGCCGGATTGGCTGGAGCACGCTGCGTGGCCAGGACATCTCTATCGTTGAACTTGAACAGCCTCTGGCACAGTTGATCAGCGACGGTATCGAGCCTCTGAAACTGGCGCATGCCCCCTTGCCCCCCGAAGAAAACATTCTGATCACCGGCGCGCCCGTGGACGGCTTCATTCAGCGAATGGCATGCAAACAGGAACATTCGGCAGCGGTCATCGAAGGCCCGTGGCGATGGGTTGGACAATCGAGCAACCGTTGCCTCGATGTTGTCAGTGGATTATCCGGCTCACCATTGCTTGCGCGTTATACCAATGAAGTCGTGGGTGTGTTGGGCACTACCACGCGCGGAAGTGGCCGTAATCGATGTAACAAGGGCGCTCCCTGCGAAGTCGTTGCCGGGCAGGTGAACAAGCGAACTGACACCAACTACGCCTCCACAACCGAAGGCCTGGGTGCTTGCTTCACCAAGGGGCGTTTCGATCCGCGTCCGGGTAACTGCCCGCTGGGAGCGGCATGGTCCTTTCCGACACCATTGCAAAATAGTGATTACATCAAAGTCGAGCGTGACGAGCACGGACAGGTGGTGCCATGGCAGTGGGTACAAACCTTCGCATTGAGCGCTCCCTACTACCGCTATCGCTATACGCGCACGCTGGACGAATGCCAGTCACTTGCGGGGTACAGTCCACCCCAAGCCGCTCAGGCGGGTTCCGAGAATCAGTTGAGTCGTGAACTCAAAGAAGGTGCGGGGCTATATTTTCTCTGCCTGATTGGCCAACAGCAGCCTACGGACGTGCCAAAACAATCGGATGGAAAAAACCCCAGCGTCTATTGGCGGTGGTTTCTGGAAGCACCAGCGCCGTTGGCACCGACGTATACAATCGAATGGGTGGGTGGCGATGACTACGATGTCAGGGTTTTTCCGGTTTTCCCGGATCTGGATACCTTTCAACTTCAATACAAGTCCGGGCAGCCCGGGAGCATCAACTGCAATGACGGGCAGGGATTCCAACGCGTAACGCCCTCCACCGGCGTGTTCCATGTCTCCCTTGCAAATGGCCGGCAGAGCATTTGCCTCAAGGGCGCAGATCTGGCGGGCAATCCCGGACCCGTTATCAACTTTCTGATTCCCGAATAGCCTGAGAGCGCTTTTTGCTGAACCAGTGGAAACCGGTTCAGCAATGGCTTGAGCCTTAGAAACCTACGCTGGCCTGCACAAAGAACGTGCGCGGCGCGCCGACGTACATCCCCGAGTTGTTGTCGCTGGAGCGGGTGAAGTACTGCTTGTCGAAGATATTTTTCACCCCGGCACCCAACTTCAGGTTCGACACCTGCGGCCCGAAGTCATAACCCCCGCGCACGTTCCAGGTCACGTAACCCGGGATATCGCCATACTGCCCGTCCGCCGTGCCTTCGGTGATGTAGTTGCCGTTGAAACTGCCGTCGGCATTCACACCGGTGCCCGGCGAGCGCTGTTTCGACTGGGCAAAACCGTCGATGTTGTAGGTCCAGCGATTGATGTCATAACGCAAACCGACGGTCGCCACCTGCCGCGAATAGAACGGCAGATCACGGCCCTTGAAGCCCGGAATCTCGCCTTCATAAGTAGCGCGGGTGTAGGTGAAGCCAGCGTTGGCGGTCAAGCCGTCGAGACGCGGATCCAGCGCTGCCATGTCGTAGTGCACAGAGGCTTCGATGCCCTGGTGCTTGGTCGCACCGAGGTTGGTCCAGCCCACGTCATTGCTGATGTATTGCAGCTCGTCGTCGAAGTCGATGTAGAACAGCGTCACTTCACCGCCCCACACATCATCGTTGTAGCGCGTACCGATCTCGTAGGTCTTGGCCTTTTCCGGCTCCAGACCGTTGGCGGTCTGATCACCCGAACCGCCCTGACCGAGCTGGAAATACTGCAGGCTGCCGAACGAGGTTTCGTAGTTGGCGAACAGTTTCCACGCGTCCGACAGGTGATACATCACGCTCAGCGCCGGCAACGGTTCGTTGCTCTCGATGCTGCGGTTTTTCGCCTGTACCGGTTTGCCGGCCGTGTCGAGCACCGCGCGGTCATGCCAGTCGGTGCTGATGTGTTCGAAGCGAATGCCCGGGGTGATGGTCCAGTTGCCGACATCGATTTTGTTATCGATGTAAACCGAGTTGGCCTCGGTGCCGCCGGTGCGGTCCTGGAATATGTGGCCATCAGAGGTCGGCGTGAGCACCGGCTGGTTGTTGACCAGCGCCACGCGGCTCGATGATTCGTGCATCGCCTCTTTCAGGTAGCGATAACCGACGCTGACTTCCTGGGTAGTCGGGCCGACATCAAAAACCCGCGACACCCGTGGCTCGATACCCAGGGTGTAGTAGGAGCGCGGGTATGAGCTGAGGGTTTTCTGGTCGCGGGCGGCAATGGTGCTGCCACGGAAGCTGTCGGTGTAATAGGTGAGGATTTCCGCTTGGGTGCGCTCGTCGATCTGGCGGATCCACTTGAACGACACGTCTTTGCGCCGACCGGTGAATTGGTCGTAGTCGCGCACCGAGTCATACGGTTTGTCGTCGTACTGTTTCTGCGTCAGACCGCCGGGCATGTCGGCCGTGGCGTCGTAGTAGTGGAAGTTGAGGCTGAAATCGTCCTGATCGGTCGGCGCCCAATGAGTCTTGAGCAGCACGTCATCGATGTCATTGCCGTTGTTGCGCTCGCGGTAGCCGTTGCCGTTGACGCCGGAATACAGCAACGCCACGCCCATGCCATTGTCGGCAGTGCCGCCGAGGAACGCGGTGTCGATGTGTTTCCAGCCACCGTACTGGGTGGTTTCCAGCGTGGTGCCGATTTCACCGGTGGCTTTTTCCGGGATCGCGCGGGTGACGAAGTTGATCACGCCACCGACGTTCTGCGGCCCATAACGCACCGAACCGGCGCCGCGCACCACGTCAATGCTGTCGAGGTTGCCCGAAGAAATCGGTGCCATCGACAGTTGCGGCTGGCCGTAAGGGGCAAACGCCGCCGGCACACCATCGATCAACACGGTGGAGCGCGGCGACAGACGCGAAGTCAGACCGCGCACGCCGACGTTCAGGGAAATATCGCTGCCGCCGGTACCGTTGGAGTCCTGCACCTGCACACCCGGCACGCGCTTGAGCACGTCACTGACGTTCATTGCGCCCTGCTCGACCATCGCTTCGCGGCGGATCACCGTACGCGCACCCGGATGGTTCTGCACCACGGCAGCGTTGGCATCACCGAGCCAGTCGCCGACCACTTTGATGTCGGTCACGCCCAGTTCCAGCGGACCGTTGCTGGCGGCGGAAGTCGCGGCCGGCGACAGCGTTACCGAACCTTCGTTGATCTGATAATCCAGACCGCTGCCCTGCAGCAATTGGCGCAAGGCCTGCTCCGGCGAGATATCGCCATCGACCGCCGGGGCCTGTTTGCCGGCAACCAGATCCGGGCTGAAAAACACCTGAAGTGAAGTCTGCTGGCCCAGTTCGCTCAAGGCCTGACCCAGCGGCTGCGCGCGGATATGAATGGCTTCAGCCGCGAACGCCAGCGGCATCGCGGCGCTGACCGCCAGCGCCAGAGCGAGCGGCAGCCAAGGGGATTTTTTGTTGTTGGCAGGGGTGTTTTTCACGTCGTACGTAGTCCTGTGGATCGCAAGAGTGTGCGGCTGTTAATGCAAACCAGTTGCAGTTGAACAGGAAGACGATGAACTCGAAAAAAACCTGAATTTTATTTTGCGATTATTTCCTGACTGCCATCGGCAAGGGTGCGAACGGCCACCGGCAGGATGCTCGGCAAGGCTTTGAGCAAGGCATCGGTGTTGTCGGATTTGAACACGCTGGTCAGGCGCAGACTGGCCACTGCCGGATTGGCAACGGTCAGCGGCTTCTCACGATAACGCGACACTTCGGCGGCGACTTCACTGAGGCTGGCGTTGTTGAACACCAGTTTGCCGCTGCGCCACGCTGTGAGTTCCGCCGGATTGACCGCATAGGCCGTGGCGACTTTGCCTTGCGCATCGACATGGGTGCCGAGGCCTGCGGTCAGGTTGATGAATTCGTTATCCGGCGAGTTGTGGCCCTGCACCTTGACCGTGCCCTGCTCCACCGCCACGCGGGTTTGCGTGACATCGCGGCGTACATCGAAACGCGTGCCGGTGACCGTGACCTTGCCGCTGCCGGCCTCGACCACGAACGGTCGCGCAGTATCGTGCGCAACGCTGAACATCGCTTCGCCTTCGCTTAAATCAATGACCCGACGATCCTTTTCAAAACGCACCTGCAAGCGGCTGCGACTGTTCAGATCGATCACCGAACCGTCCGGCAGCGCCACATGTTTACGCTCGCCCAACGCTGTGGCGAATTCGGCGCTGTAGCCGCCCGGATGATTCAAGCCACTGAACAAGCCCAGCCCGAGCGCCACCGCCAGCACACTCGCGGCCACGGCATAACGCAACAACGGACGGCGATGGCGACGGTTCGGCGGGGTTTCAGCAAGGGCTTTGAGGCGTGGCGCCGGGAGCAGATCGGCTGCCGACCACAAGCCTTGCAGCAACTGAAATTCGTCACGGTGCTGCGAATGTTCATTCAGCCAGGCGTCAAAGCGCTGCTGCTCGTCGGCACTGATGGCCGGCTCCTGCAAACGCACAAACCAGCGAGCCGCGTCATCGCGCACCGATGTTTGCCCGCACGCGCAATCACGCGTATCCATCATGGAATGTCCTGTTGGGCTGGGGATGAAATGTCGCAGCGGCTCATGACTGCAACCCGTCGAGGCGATCACGCAGATGCCGCAGGGTGCGGATCATATACTTTTCGACCATGTTCTTGGACAGTCCCAGGCGTTCGGCGATTTCGGCCTGAGTCAGGCCTTCGATCTTCTGCCAGACAAAAATCTTCCGACAATTGACCGGCAACTCGCTGAGCGCCCGTTCGATGGAGTCAGCCAACTGGATCGCATGCATGTAATGCTCCGGGTCGCCGGATGACGATTCACTGTGATCAAGGGCCTGTGACTCCATGGCGCCGCGCCGATCCTCACGCCGATAACCGTCGACCGCAATATTGCGCGCGGTCTGGTGCAAATACGCCCGTGGCTGCTGCACCGCCGCCGAATCGGACTCAAGCACCCGCACAAAGGTGTCGTGCGCCAGATCCTCGGCCTGCGCGCGATTGCGCAGGCGACGAGTCCAGGTGCCGATCAACTCTTCGTAATGCTCGAAAAAGCCGGGTCTGCGGGGACGCATGGGGGTTTGGGCGGCGTGCTGAGGAAAGGGGTGTGAATAGTAATGCTTCGTATTAAGGCGAGGCAATGCATTCCTTGCGGTACCGACGAAGTCGACCGATCGTTATCGCCAAACCCAAAAAGCCTCTTCCAAAAAAGCAAGAGGCTTTGAACGATCTGTCAATTTCAAGCGGCCTGGTCGTGGAAATCCCGAGCGGTGTTTGCTGCCTGTCGCTGACGCGCAACCATCAACGCGACAAAGCTCACCAGTGCCGCCGCCAGCAGGTAGTACGCCGCCATCATCGGGTCACCGGTGTGGCGATACAGCAAGGTCACCAACGTCGGGGTAAAACTGCCGAACAGCACTACCGAACTGGCGTAGGCCACGCTGATCCCGGTCGAGCGCACGGCCACCGGGAACAACTCCGCCAATGCCGCCGATGCCGGTCCGGCGTACAGCACCATTAACATCGCGAGACCCGCCTGCAACAGCATCAATCCGCTGTCCTGCGGATTCTGCTTGAGCGCCAGGAATGCCGGATACGCCAGCAACAACACCCCTAGCGCCCCGAGCAACATGACGTTGTACCGCCCCCAACGATCCGACAACCAGCCGCCCAATGGGCTGAGCAAGGTAATGAAACCGACCAGGGTAATGCCGTAATAAGCCTTTCCGGCATCAAGATTGAGCATGGCCTGGGCGTAAGCCGGCATAAAGTTGATCAACTGGGTGCACACCGTCCACAGGGCAACGAATGCGATGCCCAACACAAGGCTGCGCCAATGCTGGAGGATTGCTTTCGCGGGGACTTCGATACCCTGTCGGGCGTGAGCCTGGAATGCGCTGCTTTCATCAATGGTGCGACGCACGTATACGCCGACGAAGTAGATCAGCACCCCCAGGACAAACGGCACACGCCATCCCCAACTGCCCAGCTGCTCAGGCGTCAAAACGGTCGCCAGGATGCTCGCAAACAGGCCACACAATAAAAACGAGCCTGCTTGTGCCACCTGCTGGATCGAGGTGAAAAAGCCTCGCCGCGAGGCCGGTGCCGATTCGCACAGGTAGGCCAGCGCGCTGCCAATTTCGCCACCCGCCGCCAGCCCTTGAACAATCCGCGCCGCCACCAGCAGCACCGTGGCGCCATAGCCCAGCACACTATAGCCAGGACAAAAAGCAATCAGCACAGTGCCGACAGCCATCATGTTCATGGTCAGGATCAACGCTTTCTTGCGTCCGTGGCGATCGGCGTAGCGGCCGATGAGAAACGCACCAAGCGGTCGCGCCACAAAACCCACCGCCAGGGTGACGAAGGTCGCCAGCAGCGACATCAGTTGATCCTGGGCAGGAAAAAAAGTCTTGGCGATGTGCAGGGAAAAGATCGCGAACAAGGTGAAATCGAACCATTCCAGGGTCGTGCCTATTCCTACAGCCAGCAGTATCCTGCGCTGCTGCCGCGGCGAATCCATATGCTTCATGGCGATGCTCTTCCAGACGTAGACGCGCAGGCCCGCGCGCACGGAATGCTTGGGTGCGGATGAGCACCAGACCCGTTCAGGCCTGGTGCACGGTCACTCCCGCAGGCTTACTGGACGCTGAACAGGCGCGAAGTGCGCTCCCATTCGCGTACGGTCTGATAGTCAGCATGGAGCACATTGCTGTCGGCATGGCTCATGAAGACGATACCGGGGCTGGAGAACAAGTCGACCGTCTTGACCACGGCGTCCCCTTCTTTTGGCGCACGCTGCAGCCAGGCTTTGCTCTTGAGGGTCTTGAGCAACTCTTCGTAGGAGGAACGAGTGACAACACCTTCCTGGCTGGAGATGAACTGCACCTGCCACAGCGGGTAATGGTGACCCTGCTGCGCATCGACAATGGAGTCGATGGCCGACTCCCCTTCCCTGACCAGCTTGCCCACCAGATCCAGCTGACTGGCGCCGACCGCGTAGTTGGCCGCCGGACGATTGAGCCCCCCCGACAGACGCGAGGCACATTCGATCAAGGTCGGGCCTGCCTCGGTCACGATCAACTCGGTGTGGTTGGCACCGTAGCGGATACCCAAGGCATTCAGTACGCCGTGGACGTACTCGACGATCTCCTTCATTTCGGGCGACGTCGGGTCGAACAGCACGGCACGGTCATAGATCCAGCCACCGTCCGGTGCCGGCAGCTTGTCGGCGCGCCAGATCTCGGTGATCACATGCTTGCCATGGCCGCTGACGCCATTGATGAAATACTCCGGCCCTACCAGCAAGCGCTGCGCCAGCACCGCATCATTGCGCTCGCCCAATTGATTGACGGTGCCGAAGAGCTTGTCGAAGCTGTCGACGAGCTCACTTTGATCGGCGCAGAAGGTCACCGAGTCGGTCCCGGCACTGGCCTGAGGCTTGATGACCACCGGCCAGCTGCCACTGGCGGCCCACTGACTCAGCCCATCGCGGTCACGGGCCAGATAGTGATCCATGCTGCGCAGGCCAACAGCCTTGAGGCGCTCGTGCATGGTGTATTTGTCGCGACGCGCCAGGCTGGTGGAGGGATCGTTGCCCGGCAGTTGCAAGGCCGCGGCGAGCAGGTCAGCGACAATCACCCCGCTCTCGGTGCCCGGCAACACGGCGCTCGGGTGCAAAGCGTTGATTTCATTGGCCAGGCGCTGGATATCACCGTGGTACTCGAAGTGCGCTATGTATTCGTCCTTGTGGTAGGTGCGCAGGTAGTACTCCGGCGGATTGGGTGAACTGCTCACGTGAATGCACTTCCAGCCAGACTCGGCCATCAGCGCCGGCAATTGTGAGCCTGATGAATAACCATCGACTACAACGAGGATTTTTTCCTTGGCTTGTGTCATTTGCTGTCTCCCTTGAATTTCATCCATGTGCCAAACACCGTAACCAGAGCGATCACGGAACAGCCCAAAGCAGAGGTCATCGACCACTGGATTCGGGCATCAAATACTTGAAAGACGTAAGTGAGCAACGGCGCCCACGCCAGCAACGCCGCCACGGTAAAGGGTTCCGAAAGAAGGATGCCGCGCTGCAGCAGCCACAACGGAATGATGACCCCGAGCAGCGTCGCAATGGCCAGGCCACCCAATTGCGTACTTGAGGCAAACGCGAAGCCGGGACCGCTCCAGGCAAGCACCGCCGCGACGATGATCAGCAAGTAGAACCGATGCGCCATGATCCGTGTGGCAGTCCAGTTGCGCTCGCCCAATTGTTTGGTCGCGATGGTGTTCAGCGCTTGGGATGCACCGCCGGCCGCGGCGGCGGCGAGGCCGATAATGGTGTCGCTGAAGTTGATCGGGCGAATCCCCGCCAGCCCCACCAGGGACGCCCACGCCAGCAACGCTGTGCCGGAAAGAATGCCCGCCGCGACCGCGTAGGTGTAAAGCGGCAACTGACGCCGCCGAACTATGCGCTCCAGCAGAATCGTGCTCACCGGCCCAAGCCCGCCCATGATGGCGCTGACGATGGCGGGTTCGATGTAGCGCAGGGCATAGAAGTAGCCGATCCAGTTCAGGGCGCTGGTGAAGTTCAGGACGGTCAGCGGGCCGGCAGCATCGGCACCGATTGCCAAGCCCTTGGTACCGGAACTCAGCAATAACCGCGACAGAAAGAAGCCGCTGGTGATTACAAAACTCCAGAACAGAAAGGTGAACGGATGCAGTTGCTGCAGCAGGTTGCCCGAGAACACCGCGTTGGCGTTGGCCAGAATCAGAAAGGCCACCACATACAGAATGCCGGCCCGCACCACACCACGGCTGACAGGCGTAGCCATGCCAGTAAGGCTGACTTCAGGCTTGTTCATTGACGGTCTTCTCCATGAATACACTCAGCGGGTCTTCCCGGTAATCAGCGAACGGGCCGCGATCGCGAAAACCTGCGCGGCGGTAGAGCGAAATAGCCTCCGGCTGGCTGACCCCGGTCTCCAGCAACAAGGTACGGGCACCATTGCGATGGGCGAGCTGTTCAAGCCGCTTGAGCAACCGCGCACCCACGCCACGTCGACGGGCATTGTCGGCGACAAACATGCGCTTGAGTTCTGCCTGCCCTTCGCCGATCGCCACCACCGCTCCGCAACCCAGCACTTCGCCGCTATCCAACTCGCGGGCGACCACGAAGCTCACCCCCGGAGCCTTGAGCTGTGCGACGTCGAGCATGTGCACGCTTTCATCCGGGTACAGGGAACGCGCGTAATCTTCCGAGCGTTGAAGCAGCTCGGCGGTCTGCAATTCCTCGGGGTCACCCTCGTCGATGCTGTAGCCAGTCTGCCCGGTGGCCGGCGGCGATGCGTAATCCTCCAGCACCATGGCAGCGCCTTTTTCGCCGATCATCAGGGATGCGGCGTTGGTATTGCCCGACACCATCGTCGGCATGATCGACGCGTCGATCACCCGCAAACCGTCGAGACCGCGCACGCGTAACCGATGATCAACCACGGCCAGCTCATCGTTGCCCATGCGGCAGGTACCCACGGGGTGATAAGAGGTGTCGCCCTGAGTACGGGCATACGCCAGCAATTCTTCATCGCTGGCGACCTGGGTGCCGGGGGACAACTCGTGATCACAGTAGGGCTGCAGGGCCGCTTGGGCAGCAATGTCACGGATAATGCGCATGCCCGCAATCATCCGCCGGCGGTCATCCTCATGTTCAAGGAAGCGCGACTCGATGACCGGTGCCTCGCCAGGGTCACTGGAGCAAATGTGAATACTGCCGGTGGATTCGGGCCGCAACGGATACAGGCCCACGGTCATGCCGGGCAAGGTGTCCAGACGACGACTGGAACCAGGGCCGTAACTGGCCGGGGCGAAATGAAACTGCAAGTCTGGCCGCGGCTCTTCCTCGCGTGATTTGACGAAGCCATGGCCCAGAGCAATCGGCAAACTGAGTACGCCGCGACGGCGAAAGACGTAGTTGAGCGTTTCCCTGAACAACGCGAAACCACGGGTGCGTTCGTTGAAGGTGATTTTCTGGCGAATGCGCCACTTCAGTCGGGACGCGAAGTGATCGCGGAAGTTCTCACCCACGCCAGGCAGCGCATGTCGCAGCGGTACGCCGGCCTTCTCCAGGACCGCTGGCGCACCAATGCCGGACAACTCGAGCAACTGAGGCGACTGGATGACACCGGCACTGAGGATCACCTCACGCCGGGCCGTGGCCGATTGCAACGTGCCCTTGAGGTACTCCACACCAACACAGCGCTTGCCTTCCAGACGCAGTTTTTGCACCGCGGCCTCGGTTATCACCGTCAGGTTTGCCCGCTTGCGCGCCGGCAACAGGTAGCGGCCATAAGCCGAGGAACGACGGCCCTGATCATGGTTGACCTGGTAATAGCCAAAGCCCTCCTGATCGCCGCTGTTGTAGTCGCGATTGCGTCGATACCCGGCTTCGCCGGCTGCCGCCAGAAAGGCATCGCACAACTCGTCATATTCGCGTGGCAATGCCACATGAATCGGCCCGTCCTGGCCACGACTCTCGCCGCTGACGTCCACGCTCGACTCCAGGCGTTTGAAGTACGGCAACACTTCCTCCCAGGTCCAGCCCGGGTTGCCTTGACTGGCCCACTCGTCATAGTCCTCGCGCTGACCCCGGACAAAGATCATCCCGTTGATCAGGTTCGATCCGCCCAACAGGCGCCCCCGGGGAATCTGCAGACGGCGTCCACCCAGCGTCGGGTCCGGGCGGGTCTCGAAGCACCAGTCATATTTCGGATTACCCATCAGCAGCACTTCACCGACGGGGATCGACAGCAATGGACTGCGGCGTTCGGCCCCCGCCTCCAGCAGCAGTACCTTGGTCGCCGGGTCCTCACTCAAGCGTGCAGCCAATACGCAGCCAGCCGCGCCGGCGCCGACGATGATGTAGTCATACTCGCTCATGCCCGTCGGTTCCTGTCCTGATTGTCGGCGGTGCGCGCACCGATGGTGGTGCGATGCAGCAGGCGACGATATTTGTCGTCATACACCGTGGCCTTGTGCATGGCGCTGCGGTTGTCCCAAAGAATGATGTCGCCCGGGGTCCAGCGATGCCGATAGGTGAATCGCGGCTGCACCGAGAACTCCTGCAGGAACGTCACCAGTGGCGCACTTTCCTCCAGCGGCAAACCTTCGATCCGCCACGGCACGTTGCCGCCGGCATACAGCGCCTTGCGCCCACTGACTTCATGGCGACGCACCAGCGGTTGCGGCACGTCGATCCACTCAGCCAGTTCCTGGGGAGATGGCGCAGGCCGGTCGGGGTAGTTGTAGGGCCGTGACTGAGTCCGGCTGATGACCACCTTGAGGTGTTCGATACGATCCTTGACCGCTTCCGGCAATGCTTCATAAGCGGCAAACATATTGGCGAACCACGTGTCGCCGCCTTCCGGCGGGATTTCCAGCGCATGCAGCATCGATCCGGCTGGCGGCACGTCCAGATAATGGCCATCGGTGTGCCAGACCCGACCGCTGACCGGCGAGCCGATCAGTTTTCCATCCTTGGTAATGTTCGACAGGATGAGGATTTCCGGCTGGGTCTGTTCGCTGAACTGCGAACGGGTATAGCTGACCAGCTCACCAAAATTGCGGCTGAACGCCAGTTGCTGATCGGGACTCATCGACTGGCCGCGAAACAGCAGGATGGTGCTGCTGATCCAGGCGTTGTAAAGCGCTTCGATCGTGTCGTCACTGAGCCTGGCATTGACGTCGATGCCACGGACTTCGGTGCCGATAAACTCAGTAACGGGGACTAACTCAAGCATGCTGCCTCCTTGGTCTTCATGGGATCAGACTTCCGTGCTGACCGTGTCTTACACCGCGATATCGTTGTCGACGATCCAGCGGTTCATCTCCACCAACTGGATCAGCAGATGCGCGGGACTGGCGCCGCCCGGCAGCATCGAAGCATTGAGCTGGTTCGCGGCGATCTGCTCGATCAGTGCGCTGAGACGCGGGGTGTCGAACATCCAGGCAATCGGCGATTTGGGATCAGTCGCGATCCAGCGCGCTTCGCTGATGAGTGCCCGGTCATATTCAGAGTCCTGAATGTGCGGGTACGCGCTTTTCTTCCGATTCAAGGTAGTCGGCGGCAGGATGTCGTGCATGGCAGCCTTGAGCAAACCTTTCACGCCGCCACGGGATTTCATTTCCCACGGCACGTTCCATACGTACTGGATCAGTTCCGGATCGCAGAATGGCACGCGCACTTCCAGGCCTTGCGACATGCTCATGCGTTCCTTGCGATCCAGGATCACCGACAACGGGCCGGACATGCCGAGGAACAGCACCTCGCGCATGCGCGCCGCGTCGCCGCTTTCGCCAGGCAGGCGTGGCACCTGACTCAGCCAATAGTCGTAACGGGCACGTTCGTCCTCTGCCACGCGCTGTGCACTGATCAGGCTCGGCGACAGATAGTGGGCCAGCTTCGGGCCATCGCCCAGCCACGGGAACTGAGGACGGGCCAGCAGTTCGGGTTTGAAATAATAAGGGTAGCCGCCGAAGATCTCGTCGGCAGCCTCGCCAGTCAGCGCCACGGAGCAATTGCCGCGCATGCGTTCGAACAGCAGGTACATCGAGGCATCGAACTGCCCCCAGCCAGGCAGGCCGCGGGCCTTGCGCGTAGCCGGAATGACGCCGAGCAGATCCTGCATGGTTGCACTGAGTGTCGTGTGACGGGTACCCATGTATTCGGCGGCCAGCGCGGCGAAAGGTGCATCGATGTCAGGCCGCAGTTCGGTGGAGGTGAAGGCATCCTCGTCACTGTCGAACTTCAGGCAGAAGGTATCGAGTGCTGCGCCGCCGCCCTGGCTTGCCAGTTGCTTCATGACCAGCGCGGCGACCGACGTGGAATCGATGCCGCCGGACAACATCGCCGCGCAAGGCACTTCATGCACGTACTGGCGCGCCACGACGCCTTCAAGCAGTTCGCGGACGCGGTCCTTGGTCTGCTCGAAATCATCGGTATGCGCGGCGCTTTCCAGTTTCCAGTAACGATGCAATTCATGCCCACGTTCGTCAAAGGTCAGCACACTGGCGGGAGGCAACTCGCGCAAGCCTTGCAACGGGGTTTCGCCAGGCAACGCCATGCGCGGCTGAAGCACGATGGCCAGCGCGCTCGTGTCCAGCCGGGCGGTAAAGTGGGGATGGGCTTTGATGGCGGTAGGTACGCTGCCAAAAATGACACCGCCGTCACGCAGGGTGTAGTAAAGCGGTTGCAAGCCGAGGCGGTCTCGCGCCAGCAATAATCGGCGCTTCTGGCCGTCCCAGATCGCGATGGCAAACATGCCTTCGAGGCGTTCAACGAACCCGACACCCCACTGGGCATAGGCACGGCGAATGATTTCAGCGTAGGACCAGCGATCAGGTGCCGGATCCAGGTCAGCGAGTTGCTGCTGCAACTGCGCAGCGTTGTACAACTGTCCGGTGTACATGATAGCCACGGTGGCGCCATGGATCTCGCCAATCCACGGTTGCTCGTCCCAGTCATAACGCGAAGTGACTGTACGGCAATGTCCCAGTGCAACCTCAGGCCCCAGCCATACCGCATGCCCGTCCGGTCCACGCCCGGACATCGCAACGATCATTGCCGAGACAATTTCGGCGACCTTCGAACGAGGAATGTTTGCTTGCTGCCCAACACCGTGACGCAGGTCGACCCAACCGGCCATGCCGCTCATATAACACTCCTTGTCGAATTACCTACGGGCAACGCCTTTATTGGCGAAACCTGTTCCATGTAGATCAATGTGCCGCCTGGACTGACTAAAGCAATTTCATGCTTCGTTTTTAATATCTCTGTTCAGCCGGGGCACAAGCTACTTCAAGCAATACATCCCTGACAAGTGCCTTGTTAATGACAAATAACCTAATTGAAGGTGCTTATTACCTAATGTAATTTGCGCAAACTCAAAGCAACTCGCAGGCGCACCAGAACGGCGCGAAACAGCCACACCACCTAGATCAACGCACCAAAAAAGCGCACAACTAAGCACCCTTGTTATTTCGCTCCTTATCATCCGGACGCGCGTAACACAGCCTGTCCCGAAGGCTCAAAACAAATCAATAAAAATATTATTCAGTAACCAACTACATAAAATATATAGAGTTTTTAGTTTCGCCATCGCCGTTCTTTCGGATCTTTGAGTTTTTTTTAGTTTTCCCTACTTGTCGTAAAAAAAAATTCGCTGTTATGCTCCACGGCAAGCAGCGTGGTGCCCTGTGTGCCACACCTTCACATGGAATGTGATTCAAGGAATGTATATGGATATTCATCTGCCGGTCATCTACCCGTCTTTATTGCTGCGCCGTCCAGTTGCCATCGCACCTGGACGTTAGTGCCAGCACGGCTATCGATCAGCCAGTCATTCCAGGTCAAGCCTAACTAATCAACGCACTTGGCGCGCTGTTACCGACATGCGCCGCGACTATTAGTCATGCGCGCCCGGAACATCGTCCAGTTACTGAGTCCGTGCTTACTTGCGCCTGTTTGCAGGCTGAGTGGGCGCTGCCGTACATCAATAAGTAGAGGGAGTAATGAGCGTGAATCGGTTCGACTATTCAGGCAATCTTGCCAAGGCCACCTCCTACCACGGTTATCGCTGCCCTTTCTGGCCGCCGGCGAGCAACTACAACCTGACCCTGCTTGATCTTGCGCCGACGAACCCTCGTCAAGACGCTGCCTGGCAAGAACGACTGGATGCGCTGAAGGCCGCCATCGATGAGCAATGGCGCAGCGCCAAGCTCGATGGCGTGGCAGAACGCACACGTTTCAGCAACCCCGGCGCAGTGGCGCAAGCCCTGCGTGCGCTGGAAAACGACCTCGAACGAGCTCATGATCGCCAAGCTGTACAGCTCAGGGCCAAGGCCATCGAATACGGCTACAGCGACGAGATACTCAGGACCCTGGCCGGCCTGCAAGAAGAGGTTTCCCTGGTCGCCGGGCAGATCGCTACCTGGTACGGCAAGCAACCGGGAGGACTGCCGACAGCCTTTGGCTGCCGACGCAATCCGGCGCGACAACAGGACGTGGAACTGGCCCTGAGCCTGGTGGATCAAATCCCCGCCTACCTCAAGCAGTTGCACACCAACCTGCGCCTGGGGGAGTTGCCGGCCTTCGCCGCCACTGATGTTTTTTTCATGGCCGGTGAAGGCAATCTGCACCCCAAGCATGTCGCCTACTTCCTGCCCGAAGATGAAGGCGTCAAACGTTCGCCGTTCAAGAAAACCTACTACTTCGCCAATACCCACGCGGCCATGGTCGAGCATTTGGCGGCGCCGCTGGCCCGGCAGTTCCTGTCAACCGGCAAACACTATGACCCGACTGGCGAACACCTGCGACGCATTCCTGCGTTGGGCGTGCTCAGCCATGAGCTGGGCCATTTCGTCCATCGCCCGGCCACCCAATACGGCCCGTTGAACACCCTTGACCGCTGGGCATCGGTGGTGCTGCAAGAGGTGGCAGCGGATGTCTACGGCATCCTCATTCTTGCCCAGGTATGGGCGCCTGCCCTGCAGATTCCGCCCGAGCAGGTGCTCGAGTACTACCTGGGCGAATGTCTGCGCTACCTCAACCGCGGACTTGGCCTTTTTCCCGATTGCGACGGCATGTACCTGCAGCTGTCGTACTTCGTCCAGCTCGGTGCCCTGACCCTGCGCCAGGACGACCCGCAACATCCACAACTGGTGGTCGATCACGGCGCCCTGCTGGCCGGTTTGCGTTCGCTGGCCAGAGTGCTGGCGGATGCCCTGCTCGGCGGCGACCCTGATGCCGCCGCTGCCTTTTACCAGTGCTACGGACCCGCTCGGCCCCAGCCGTTGCAGGCACTGGTTGCTGCGCTGGCCAACGCGCCGGCGCAGTCCATCGAATACGTGCAAGAGCCTGTGCGTGTACCCACGGACTGCGACGCAACTCGCGCGCAAGCCCGACTCTAGACAAGGAGAGACAGAGATGACAAAGCCGATGCAGGACCTCCAACAGGTGACAGATTACTACGGCACCTCCCGCAAGTTTGGCGACAGCAACGCCACGATCTATGAGATATGGGAACAGGGTGGGGCCTTCAACGACTCGATTACGCCTTCTACCTACAGCCCGGAATATCGCTCGCACCTGGGTCTCAAGCTGAAATCGCTCACCCAGGAAGGTGCAACGATTTTCTCCATTGGCTGCGGCAACGGATTTGTCGAGGGCGATCTGGTGGAGGCCAGACGTCAGGTCAGAGCCATCGACTTCAATGACGAAGCCGTGATCCTGAGTCGCAAAAAAGGCGTCGATGCGCACAAGGTTGACTTCTTCACGCTGGAGCCCGGCTCCCTCGCCGGGGTCAAGTCGGTCTACGCCGATGGCTTGCTGGGCCACCTCTTCCATCCCGAACTGGAACTCAAGCCGACCTTCGACAAGCTTAAGGAACTGAACCTGGACTCCGGCACGGTTCTGGTGTTCTCCAATGACTCGCCACGCGATCCCGAGGCGCTGTTTGCGGCCCACGATAAGGTCGATGGCTTCTGGTTCATTTCCAGGGACTATCTGCGTGATGCGCTGATCGAGGCCGGCTTCGAGATCCAGGAGTCGTACTACTTTCCCTACACGCGTCCGATCAGTGGCCTGCGCAATCGCACCATGTGCGTCGCTCTGGTGCCCTGAACCCGTCCGCCCCCTGCGCTGCGAGGAGAAACCTGCTGTGCCAATATCCGAAAGCTTTGCCCGACGTTTGCTCCCCCTGCTTGATGAGTTGACGACACGTTACCCGACGCCCTTTCATCTCTACGATGAGCGCGCCATCGTCCAGACTCATCGACGCGTCGCGCAGGCTTTCGCCGACAGCGCGTTTCGTCAGTACTTCGCGGTCAAGGCGCTGCCCACTCCGGCGATTCTGGCCCTGTTGCTCAAAGAGGGCAGCGGGCTGGATTGCTCGTCGCCGGTCGAGCTGATGCTGGCCGAGCGACTGGGTGCGCGGGGCGACGACATTGTCTTCACCTCCAACAATACGGCGCTCGGCGAGTACCAGATGGCGCTGGACGCCGGAGCCCTGATTACCTTCGATGACCGCAGCATGCTCGACCGAGTGAAGACCTTGCCCGAAATTGTAGGGTTGCGCGTCTCACCTCACGGGGTCATCGCCCGCTCGTCACAGATGGGCAATGCGCAACAATCGAAATTCGGCGTGCCCGATGCCGATCTGGTGCAAAGCTATCGCCAGGCCTACGACCTCGGTGCCCGACGTTTCGGGATCCACGGCATGATGTGCGCCAATGAGCTGTCACTGGAGGCTGCAGTGCAGGCCGGTGTGCAAGTCATCGAAGTGGCTGCGCGTGTAGCGCGCGAAGCCGACATCGAATTCGAGTACATCAATATAGGCGGAGGCCTGGGGATTCCTTACCGCACCGATGACCAGGCACTGGATCTGGACGCCTACGCCGCCGCGCTGAAACAGGCGCTCAAGCAAGCCTTCCCGCGCAACACGCCGAAACTTCTGATGGAGTTGGGCCGTTTCATTACCGGCCCGCATGGGGTGTTGGTGTCGCGGGTGATCAACCGCTGCAGCAAAGGCCGGGAAATCGTCGGTCTCGACGCCTCGATGTCCGCGCTGATGCGTCCCGGACTGTACGGCGCCTACCACCACCTGACATTACCTTTCGCCGGCCAACGCCCCGAAGGCGTGTTCGATGTGGTGGGTGCGCTATGCGAAAACTTCGACAAGTTCGCCATCGATCGCCCTTTGCCGACGCCGGCCATCGGCGACCTGGCACTGATTCATGACACGGGCGCCCACGGTCATGCCATGGGTTTTACCTACAACGGCCGGCTGCGCCCGGCAGAACTGATGTTGACTGACAACGGCGATGTCGTGGAAATCCGTCGCGCGGAAACCTTCGACGACCATACCGGCCCGGTTCAATGGCAACCCGTCGACGTCTTCAACCCTCACAAGGATCGTTAAATGAGTAACCGTGCATTGATTGAAGAAGCTTTTGAACGGCGTTCGCAACTGACGTCTGCCGAGTTGCTGGCGCTGGTGCCAGTCATCGAAGACGGCCTCGCCAGACTGGAAAGCGGTGAACTGCGCGCAGCGCGCCTGGAAGAAGGCCAGTGGGTCGCCGATACGTTCGTCAAGAAACTCATCCTGTTGTCGTTCCTCACCCGCGAAAATCATGTGGGCGAAACCGCTCCATGGCGGCCGAAAAGCTACGACAAACTGCCCCTCAAATTCGAGCACTGGGATGATGCCGCGTTCCGCGATGCACGTATCCGCGTAGTGCCCGGCGCGGTGGTCCGGGCGGGCGCATACATTGCTCCAGGTGCGGTGCTGATGCCCTGCTTCATCAACATCGGCGCCTACGTCGGCGAAGGCACTATGATCGATACCTGGTCGACCGTCGGATCCTGCGCTCAGGTCGGCGCACGTTGCCATATCTCCGGTGGCGTGGGTCTGGGCGGCGTGCTCGAACCGATCGGCAACAACCCCGTGGTCATCGAGGACAACGTGTTCATCGGTGCCCGCAGCGAGGTCGCCGAGGGGGTGATCGTGCGCAACGGTGCGGTGATTGGCATGGGCGTCTATCTTGGCGCCTCGACCCCGATCATCGATCGCGCAACCGGCGACGTGCGCTTCGGCGAAGTCCCGGCCAATGCAGTGGTGATCGCCGGCAACCGCGCCGACCCGAAATTGCCGGGCGTATCCCTGGCCTGTGCGGTGATCGTGAAATATGTCGATGAGCGCACTCGATCAAAAACCTCACTCAACGATCTGGTCAGAGAGCTCAGCCGATGACCCCCGCAGGCAATGCCTTCGCCAGACTGCAAAGCCTGCTGGATGACCTGCCGCCCGCGACCGGGCAGCCGGTCATCGCCCTGCACCTGGGCGAAACCCGGCTTGGGGACCCGACGCCATTGCTGGCACCACTGTGCGAACTCGACCAGTGGACGCGCTACCCGCCTCTGCCCGGCACTCCCCAATTGCGCGAAGCCTACAGTGGCTGGCTACGACGTCGCTTCGGCGCTGGCACCTGTCTCGATGAAGAGCGTATCGCCATCGAGCCTACGCCCGGCACCAAACAGGCCGTCGCGACTTGCATCGCCCTCGCCGTGACACGCGCACGGGCACGTGGCGTGAAAGCACCGGTGGTGGTCCTGCCCAATCCGTTTTATCCGACCTATGTCGCCGCCACCGATGCGGCCGGTGCGCAAGCGCTGTTTTATGACGTGAACGACGCTGACCTGTTGGCCAGCCTCGCCCGCCAACTGGATCAGGCCGGTGACAGCATCGCGGCGCTGGTGCTGTGCAACCCCGGCAATCCGCTTGGCAACATACTGCCTGCAAGCACATTGATCAGCCTCAGCCACATGGCCTTCCACGCCCAGGCGACGTTATTGGTCGACGAGTGCTACACCGATCTCGTCCCGCACTCACCACCCCCCGGCTACCTCAGCCTGGTGGAAGCCGATGCGGTTGCGTCCTGCCCGTTCGTGGTTCTACACAGTCTGTCGAAGCGCTCGGCGGCGCCGGGTTTGCGCAGTGGTTTCATTGCCGGCGATCCGTCTAGCGTCGCCGCTTATGCCGGCTTCAACCGCAGTTGCGGGGTCTCGCTGGCCTGGCCGGCGTGCAGCGCCAGCGCAGCGCTTTGGCACGACGAAACGCATGTGCAGCGTCAGCAACAGGCACTCCAATGCAATTGGGACTTGGCCGATGAGTACCTCGCCGCAGTGCCCGATTACCGGCGCGCCGATGCCGGTTTTTTCTTGTGGCTGGCGGTCGGCGATGGTGAAGGGATCGCGCGCCGACTCTGGAGCGAACAGGGTTTGCGCGTGATGCCCGGTCGCTACCTGTGTCATGAAGACGCCGAGGGCAGCAACCCCGGCAAAGCGTTCGTGCGCATTGCACTGGTTCATCAGAAACCGGTCATGCGCCAGGCCCTGCTGCGCCTCAGTGCCGGGCTTGCAGGTCGTTAACGTTCGACGGGCTGCAGGCGTTGGCGGGCCAGCGCGACCCAATAGGCAACGCCCAGTGGCATGATCTCGTCGTTGAAGTCATAACGCGGGTTGTGCAACGAGCAGCCCCCTTCAGCGGAGCCATTGCCAATCCAGATGTAAGCGCCGGGTTTGCGCTCGAGCATGAAGGCGAAGTCTTCTCCGGTCATGCTCGGTGCGACCCCGGTACCCACGTTTTCGCGGCCCGCCACAGCACTGGCTGCAGCCACGCAATGGTCCGCATGCTCGGCACTGTTGATCAGCGGCGGCGAGCCAAACTCGAAAAACTTCAGCGACGCTCGAACCCCCATCCCGGCGGCCAACTGCTCGACCATCTCGGCCATTCGACGCGATGCGATCTCGCCGGCCTCGGGGCGGAAGTAACGCATGGTGCCGCCCAGCCGTGCAGTGTCGGGCACAATGTTATGGGTATCGCCGGAGTGGAACTGAGTGACACTGAGAACCAGCGCATCGGCAGGGTCGATATTGCGCGAGACGATGCTCTGTAACGCGGTCACCAAATGGGCCGCGGCCAGCAACGGATCGGCGCCCTGGTGAGGCATCGCCGCATGGCAACCACAACCGCTGACAACCATTTCGAACGGCCTCGCCCCCGCCATCGCCGCACCGTGATGAACCACGAATCGACCGGTCGCAAGACCGGGCCAGTTGTGCAGACCGTAGACGCACTCAGCGCGAAATTTCTCGAACAGGCCCGCCGTCATCATCGCCTTCGCACCCGTGCCGATTTCCTCGGCCGGCTGAAACACCAGATGAACCTTGCCGGCGAAACTGCGATCTGCCGCCAGTCGGCTGGCAGCGCCCAACAGCATGGCGCTATGGCCGTCGTGGCCACAGGCATGCATCCAGCCGTCGTGGACTGAGCGATGGGCGAAGGTGTTTTCTTCCTGGATGGGCAGCGCATCCATGTCGGCGCGCAGTGCTATCTCGATACCTGGTTGCTCGCCTTCGATGGTGGCGACAACACCCGTACCGCCGATGCCGATATGCGGTTGCAAATCAAAGCTGCGCAATACTTCTGCGATGAAGGCGCTGGTCTTGCGCTCGGCAAAACCCGCTTCCGGATGTTGATGCAGCCAGCGACGCCAACCGATCATTTGTTCCTGCAGTGCGAAATCCGTTTCCGATGCCATCCTGACGTTCCTGTCCCTGGAGCTGCTCTGAGTCGCCACACTATTCTGTGTCATTGAACTTCGCAACTGGCACGGATGCACGTCATGAACACTGCCGCAGGGTGAGCTCACCACGCTGATGTGGGCGTCGGGCTTACCCGCTCCTGCAGGGTTTGGTGGTGGATGCCGATTCGCCTGCAACCACCACCCTTCGGGTTTAGCCTCTGTCGTCAATCCCCGCTTGCAGTGACTGGCCGTCCAGATGCCCGCTCAGCGTGACGGGGCCGACCTTCAGGTTGCCGTTTTCAAGGGAAACCTTCGGTGCGTTTTCTTCCTTCTTCTGTGGCAGGTCCAACCCGGCCTTCACACTGTAATCGAGGTTGCTCAGGTCAGTGCTGACGACCTTCGAGCCCCCCAGATCAACGTTGCCTTGCGTTGCCGAAATGCGTGCACCGGTCAGCTGCGTGGCACCACCGACCAAAAGATTCACGCCTTGGCTGGCGCTGATCGCGGACGCCTGCGCAACGCTGTCCTTGTGCGCATATTCGCCCTGTGCTGTCAGCGTTGGCTTGTAGTCGGTGCCGGCGAGTTTCTCCTTGTCGCTCGGCGGGTTTTTCTTCGCGGTCAGGCCCAGATCGACATCGACTTTCGCGTGGTTGTTCGAGTCCTGACGGCTTTCGATCGTCAGATCACCCGCGACCCTGCCGCTGACATTGTTAGCATCGATCCGCGCACCCGAAAGCTGTGCATCACCGGCACTGTTCAACACCACATGGTCAGCCTTGATCTGACTGTTCTGCTGGGCGCTGCCCTGCAAGTAATCCACGCCCACCTTGGCCCCGGCATTGAAGCCGTGATCGCTGCTGGCCTTCTCATCCTCGGCGGTCGGGGTTTTGCTGCTCAGGTTGCCGCCGGCGTTCAACGCGACACTCCAGTTATTGCGGTTGTCGGTGGACTGCGCCGACTCCTGCACATAACCGCCCTTCTGTGCGTCGATGCTGACGTTCGGTGCGCTGACTTGTGTGCCTTGCAGGTGAATCGAATCACCGCTCAGCGCGATGCCGTTCTGGCTGTTGAGCTGGCCACCGGTGAGGGTTTTCGAGCTCTCGTTGACCCGACCGATATTGAAATTGCCGCTCAGATCACCGCCCTGATCGCGGCTCTTCTCGCTGCTGGTTTTACTGCCGCCGCCCTTCAAGCCGCCGCCGAGGTTACTGCCGGTGGCGGTGTGCGTGTCGGTGGCCGCTTGCAGATCGAGCTTGCCGTCGGCGTGCAAATCGATGGCGCCGGCGCTGTCGATTTTCGCGCCTTGCTGGACTTGATTGCCGCCGCTGCTCAACTGCACCGGACCGTTGCCTGAGATGTTGGAAACGTGGGCCTGGGTGTCAGTGGTCTGCTTGCCGGTGTGATCGAGCTGGAACCCGGCGCCGAGGTCGACATTGGTGCCATCGGTGCCCGGCAAGGTGCCGACCGTCAGCGAGCCATTACCGCGCAGGCTGCTGTCATTGTTGCTCTGGCGGTCGTTGGCCTGATTCAGCGCCAGACCACCGCCGGTATTGATGCTCACACCGCCCTGCCCGCCGTCGAAACGGTTGCCTTCGAACTGCGCGTCACCACCGACCTTGATGTTCACACCCTGGCTGCCGGCATAAGCGCCGACCACGGCGGTAGAGCTGTCCTTGCTCGACGCACTGCTGCCACCCGCGCCGCTGCCAGCGACGTTCACGTCTTCACCGGTCTTGGTGTAGACGCGCACGTCGACCTTGGCATCCACCGCGTTAGCGCTGCTGTTGTGTGTGTTGCTCGCGGCATCGGCAAGCAGTTTGTCAGCGCTGATATTTACTGTGCCGGCGCTGGCGTTGTATTGAGTGCCTTGGTCGTGCAGCGTGCCGCTGGTTTTCACATCGACAGTGCCACCGTCAAAATGGCTGACCACGGCGTTGTTGTTTTGCTCGGTTTTGCTGGCACTGCCGTGACCGACTGCAACGTCGATCCCGACATTCGGCTGACCGAGGTTGGCCAGTGCGTCCTTGTCCGGCACCTTGCCGTTGAGCACATCCTTGACCGCACCGGCGATCGGCCGGGCGATGTCCTTGTACTCGACGTTGGCGCCGATGTCCGCCGACCAGTTGCTCTCGTTGTGCGTGCTGCTGTCAGTGTTGCTGGCCGCGCGATTGTCGATCTCGTTGGCAGCAACATTCAGACCGTTGCCGGCCTTGAGCTGCGCACCTTCAGTGGCGAGTTTCTCGGCATTGATCGTCAGGCTACCGTTGCTCTGCACACTGGTGGTTTGCGCAGTGGTTTTGCTGGTCGAGTCCTGCGCCGTGCTGTGGGCGAAATCGACGCCACTGCCGGCACGGTCAAGGCCGCCGGTGTAGTAGAAACCACCGCCGGTGCTGGAGCTGTCGGTGGAGGTTTTGTGGCTGTCGGCTTCGGCCAGCAACGAGACGGTTTTGCCGCTCAACGTCGTGTCGCCAGCGCTGGATTTCACCTCTGCGCCTGTGAGCGTGACGTCACCGCCAGCCTTCACCTGCACGCTGCCGCCGCTGAGGCTGGAGCCTTGCTGGGTGACGTCGTTGCGCGTCACGGTTTGCTGCTTGTCTTCGTAGTGAATCCCGGCGCGATACTGCTCCGGCGTTTGCTCTTTGGCGTACGCATCGAAGCCACGGGTTTGCGTGGTGTCACTGCTGTCATGGGTGTTCTGCGCGGAATGCACGTTGACGTCACCCGCTGCGTCGGCCGTCAACGCACCGTCAGCCTTGACCGTCGAGCCAGCGACTTCAATGTCCTTGGCACTCTTGAGCTTGAGGTTGCTGTCGGACACCAGTTCGCTGCGCACGGTGCTGCTGTCTTTGCTGTTCTGCCGCGACTCGTCCTTGGTGATGCCGAAGAACTTGCTGTCCTTGTCGTGATTGTTGCTGTGCGAGGTGTCCTGCACGCCATCGATGATCAGCGAACCTTGATCGCTGATCACGCTGGCGTCAGTGCCGCCACGTACTTGACTGCCGCTGATGCGCACGTCGTCAGCCTTGACGATCAACTTGCCGCTGGCGTTGACCTTGCTCCCCTGATGCTGAGTCTTGCCCTTGTCGGCGTCGCCAGTCTTGCCGAAGAAACCACCGCCAACCAAATCACCGGAATAGCGATTGTCGCTGCTGCGGTTGGTGTGCGTGGCGGTGGTGATTTCCACCTGTTTACCGGTCAGTTGCACGTCGCCGGCGCTGCTCAATTCAGCGCCTTCGGAGCGCAACAACGCAGCGGTTTGCAGGGCGATGTTACCGGCCTTCAATTGGCTGGTGATGCTGCGCTGCTCTTCGCTGCTGCTGTTCCAGTCGGCTTTCCACAGGTGCTTGCGGTGGTTGCCTTGATCAGTCTGCGTATGGCTTTCAGTGGCGGCGCTCAGGCGCAGATCGCCGCCGCTTTGCACGTCGAGATGGTTCGCTGCTTCGACTTTGGCGGCTTTCAGTTCAGTGTCTTTGCCGGACGACAACTTGGCGTCGCGGCTGGCGATAATCTGGCTGCCGTGCTGGCGCGACTCACTGTCGGTCTGGGTACGATCGTAGGTTTCCCAGGTGATGCCGATGGTGCTGTTGTTCCAGTTTTCGCGCTTTTCCTGAAGCTTGCGGCTTTCGACCGTGGACAGGGTCAGATTGCGTTTCGCGTTGACCGTGACGTCGCGACCACTAACGTCAGTGGCGGCCAGAATCAGATCCTTGCCGCTGTGCAAGCCGACATCGCCCTGACTGCTACGAATACCGGCGCGGGTCACGTCGAGGCTGTTGGCCAGCGCTTCACCGCTGACACTCAAGTCACCGGCGGAACGAATCTGCACGCCGTCACGCCCGGCCACCTGCACCGCGCCAACCCGCACGCCCGCACCTTCGGCGGTGCTGACAATGTTGATGCGCCCGGCCTGCATCGCGCCGAACAGGCTGGCGTCGATGCGTTGATCGCCAGTGTTGCCCGCCGGATCAACAGTTTTCACTTGGCCGCTGGCGTAATCGACCTGATTGCGCCCGACCGCGAGGTTCAATTGATCGCGTGCCGTGATCGCGCCCTGGCTGTCGATACGCGGCGCGATCAGGTTGATCGAACCCTCGCCGTTGCGCAGCCCGCCGCTGTGAATCTGCAACTGACCACTGGCGTCGCGGGTATTCAGGCTTTGCAATTTGCCGTCATTCAATTCCGGGCGACCGACCACCAGATTAGCGTTCGGCGTGTTGATGAAGCTGCCGCCATTCACCGAGATGCCGTTGGGGTTGGCCAACACGTAATCGGCAGGTCGGCCGAAGATTTCCTGTGCACCGTTGATGGCCGACGGATTGCGGCTGATCACTTCGTTGAGGATCACGCTCGCGGCCTGGCCTTGCAGTTGCGGGTTGGCCGCCAGTTGCCCGGCCAGTTGCGATTGCCCGGCCTGCAAGGCGTTGTTCAGCACCAGGCCTTGGCGGTCGACGTTGTAGTCGAGGAACTGGTTGTGCGACAGGCCCGAACCGTTGGGCGCGACGATGTTGACGATGGGCACACCGCCCTGGGTCTGCAATTGCGCAGTGCCGCCGGGGCCCGGTGCGACCACGACGCCGCCGGCGAGCGCGCTCGGCAGGTGCACGGCGAAGAACAGGCTGGCAATCGCCCAGCGCAATTTACCCCGAGGGGACAGATGAAAAGCAAAGGTGTGTGCTGGCATAAAAACGTCTCCATGTGAGTACGGCATCACGTCGCGCGTTTAGTCTTGGCCGTGGCTGACGCGCTCAGATCCGACGGCTGTTTGTTCACTGCGTTGTTCGTTGCGCTAGCGTCATATCTGTACCCCGACGCGCATCAGCCAGGTTTGCGGTTCGTGTTGCAGACCGCCCGGGGTGTTGAGCGCGCGTTGGTAATCGACATCCACTTGCAGATTCTTCCAGCCCAGATTCAGACCCACACTGGCACCGCTCAGGCGTTGGCCCTGCGCGCCGTGATCGGCCTTGATCCAGCCGTGGTCGAGGCCCACGCGCGGGGTGATCTGCACCGGCCATTCGCTGCGCAGCGGCAGGCGCAAGGTGTTGCGCCAGATCGCGCCGCTGGCGCCAGAGGCACTGCTGACCCGATAGCCGCGTACCGCCGAATCATCGGTGCCGAGCAACTGTTCGATCGCTGGCAGCGGGTCCGGGCTGTACTGCACATTGAGCTGGCTCTGCCACTGCCAGACCTGTGCGCCAAGCTGACCATTGCGCCATTGGCTGAGGCCGGCGCGGTACTTGCGGAACTGCGCCTTGGGCAGGTTGTTGATCTGCTGCTGCGAGTCATCGTCGGCGCCCAACCAGCGCAGACCCTGGGCGTAATTGACGTCGAGGTTCCACACCGCGCGATCGAGCAAGAACAGATTGAGTCCAGCCTCGGCCACGGTCAGGGTCGGGCTTTGAATGCCGAGGCGAACGTCTTGCAGATAGCTGTCGACATCCTTGTGCGCCAGTTGCAGGTTGGCGCTGAGCTGACGGCTCTGATCGCGCCACAGCACACGGTCGGCGCGCACGCTGACCTGGTCGGTGATGCCGGTGCTGTGAAAGGTCACGCTCGGCAGTTTGAATGGCGCGCGGTATTCGGCGTGACTGGCGAACACGCTGTATGTCCAGTAGCCGTAAGGGATTGCGTAATACAGGCTGGCGTTGCGGCTGTAACGATCGCCCTGGTTGAGGGTGTCGCTGGCGCTGAGGCTCAACAAGTCGTTGAGTTGCAACGGGCTGTCGAGACTCAGACTGATGGTGTCGCGATCACGTCCGGTGCTGGCGCTGCCGAGGTTGTCGATGCCGGCATTCAAGGCCCAGCGTGAATGCGCCGCGCTGCGCGAACGCAGGATGATCCGCGAGGCGCCGGGCTGGGTGCCGGGGGCGATGTCGGCGGTGAGATCGATCGAGCGCAGGCGATTCAATTGATCGAGGCCCTGCTCCAGATCACGCAGGTTCAACGGCTCGCCAAGCATTCCCGGGAACGCGCCGCCCAACGAAACCGGCAGACTTTGATCGGCCAGTTCGATGGACTCGATGTAGCCTTCGTCAACACGGATATCCAGCGACTGCCCCGCCGCCGGAGCGCTGACCAGATACGGGCGGCTGGCGATGTAGCCCTTGTCGACGTAGCTCGCGGTGATAGTCGCCAGCAAATGATTGATCTGGCCGACGCCCATGCACGGCGCCAACAGCGGTTTGATTCGTGCGTTGAGTGTGTCGCTGTCGATCAGCGTGACGCCGCCGATGCGCGTGCCGCTCAACGGCCAGCAACGTTCATCGGGGGCGACGGTTTGCGGGATGGCCGGCGTGACCGGTGCCAGACCAAACGCGCCGCGCTCCAATTGCCGTTTTCTTTGCTCAAGTTGCAGTTGTTGCAGATCGCGCTGTTGCTGTTGCTGCTGGCGCAGCACTTCCTGGCCCGGCGCTACAGGTTCGGCGGCTTCAATCGAGGAGGCACACACACTCAACACAAAGGCCGACAGCAGCGGGCAAAGCGGGGAACGACGGCGAAAAACAGCGCGAAACGGAAACGGCACGCAACTTCCTTGCGATCATCAAATGGCGTAATGCCATGTCATCAATAATCGTGATAGTCGGAGCCATCCCACACAAAAGCAAGACGCTTCCTACAGCGCTTACATTTCTTAAACAATTGCTTTGCCTGGCTTTATTGTCAGCAGCAAGGCCACGGCGCTGCACACTATCAGGGTTTCCCCGAGGGCTTGAAACCAGCCGGCGAGCATCAGTCCCGCGCCGATCAGCAGGTAGTACATCAAGCCCAACAACGCCCCGGCGGTGCCCAGTCGATCAGCGTAATCGGCCAGTGCCGAACCGAGTACGTTGGGGATCGCCAAGCCGAAGGCCAACACCACCAGCAGCATCGGCAGGACGAAAGCATCACTTTTTTGCAACGACCAGACACCCACGCCGCCCAGCAATGCGATAGCCGCCGCGAGGCGAATCAATTGCAAAGGTTTGAACCCGGCCTGCAATAAATACCGGTTGAGCCACGCTCCAAAACCTGAGCCCAGCGCAAGCAGCGCGCCGCTGTAACCGAACCAGCTGGCGGCCAATCCCAGCCGCTGAAAAATGAACGGGCCGAGGCTGTAGTAACTGAACAGCGCCACATTGAACGAAGCGATCCACAGGGCTGAGCGCCAAATGCCTGGGTCGCGCAACATTTGCCCGAGAGTTTCGAGCAGGCCGACAGAACGGACTGGCCGTGGCCGAGTTTCGGCCAGGGTGTACCAACTCCACAACCACAACACGGTTACCAGCAACAACAATGTGCCGAGAACGCCGCGATAACCGAACAGTTGCACCAAGCCGGCCCCACTGAACAAACCAAGCGCCGGACTGGCGGCCAGGGCGATGCCCACCAGGGAAAACACCTGCGCCAGTTCGGCACCTTTAAAGCGGTCGCGCAACACGGTTTGCGTGACCACCGAACCCACCGCCGCACCGAACGCCGCCACCACCTGTGCCACCAACAAGCCGTTGAAACTGCTGACCCGCAGACCGAACAGCGTGGCGGCTGCGTAGATCGCCAGGCCCGCAAGCATCGCCGGGCGTCGACCGATGCGATCGCACAGACGCCCCCACACCACCACACCCACGGCGAACGCCAGGAAATACACCGACAACGTCTGCGCCGCCGCTTGCGGGCCGACCTGAAACACTCGCCCGATATCACCGAGCGCCGGGCTGTACAGGGTTTGCCCGATCTGCGGAAACATCAGCAGGGCAATCGCCAGCCACAGGAAATGCCTGTTATTCATTCTTCTTCACTCCTCCCAGAAACCGCTGAGGAGTTTAAGAAACGGCGAGTGGCGTATTATCCGAATCCCGCCAACTTATCGTTGAAATCGGACAACCCATGGCCTGGCTTGATGCCCACGCAACGTTTGACGCTGATCGCTTTCCTGCGCCGGTGATCGGTATCGCCTCGACCTTGGGCGATCACGACTCCGGACTGCACCGTCATCAACGCGGGCAACTGCTGTACACGCGACAAGGCTGCACGCGGATTACCCTGGCGCAGCAATTGTGCCTGTTACCGCCGTCGCGGGCGGCGTGGATTCCGCCGGGTGTCAGCCATAGGGCGGTGATGCAGCAAAGTGTCGATTACCGCTCCATCTACTTGATCCCCGCACTGTGCGCCACGCTGCCACAACAAGTCTGCGTGATCGAAGTCAGCCCTTTGTTACGCGCCGTGCTGGAACCGATGGCGCTGGCGGATTTCGCCACGGATTGGCAGCGAGGCAAATTCGCCCATCTGCTCGGCCTGTGCCTGAGCGAAATCGCTGAAGCGACGCAGCAAAGAATGTTGTTGCCATTACCCGCGGACAAACGCCTGGCGCCCCTGCTACAAACACCCGAACGCCTGCCGCCGGAGCTGCAACTGCTGGAGCAGCAGATCGGCGCCAGCAGCCGCACCATCGGGCGAATCTTTCAGCGCGAAACCGGCATGAGTTATCAGCAATGGCGCCAGCAGTGGCGCTTGATGCGCGCGATGGAATTGCTCGCCACCGGGCGCAGTTTGAGCTACTGCGCTTTCGAAACGGGTTTTGCCAGCGACAGCGCCTTCATCGCCTTCTTCAAATCCATGACCGGCAGTACACCGGGCCACTGGCTCAAGTGAGCAACTGACGATCGGCGTCAGAAATCATTTGCGACTAAATATTACCTGCGTCATATTACAGCCGTAATAACGACCCGTTTACGCAGGTAATCCGCCATGACCAGCATGCCCACCCTCGAACCTGTTGTGGTGAAGACCAAGCCGCCCCTGCTTAAACGCTTGCTGCTCCCCGGCGCCGGATTGCTCGCGCTGATCTTCGCCGGGGTCTACGCCGTGCATTGGTGGGGCGCCGGGCGTTTTCTCGAAGAAACCGACGATGCCTATATTGGTGGCGACGTCACAGTGATCGGGCCGAAAGTCGCCGGTTACATCGACGAAGTGCTGGTCAGCGACAACCAGCACGTCAAGGCCGGCGATGTGCTGATCCGCCTCGACGCCCGCGACTATCGCGCCAACCTCGCCAAGGCCGAAGGCGCCGTTGCTGCCGAAGAAGCCCTGCTGGCCAACCTCGACGCCACCGAACAACTGCAGCATGCGGTGATCGGTCAGGCCCGCGCCGGCATCGACGCCGCTGGCGCAGAAACCGCGCGCTCGCGAGATGACAACGCGCGCTACAAACGTTTGGTGACCACCAACGCCGTTTCCGTAGAAAGCGCACAACGCGCTGACGCCACCTTCAAAACCGCGCAAGCCCTGAGCGCCCGCGCCCAGGCTGAATTGCTGGCCGCGCAACGCCAACTGGCGGTGATCGACACCCAGAAACAACAGGCCCGCGCCGCCCTTCAGCAAGCGCGCGCCGAACGCGATCTGGCGCAACTGAACCTCGGCTACACCGAATTGCGCGCGCCGGTCGATGGCGTGATCGGCAATCGCCGCGCACGGGTTGGCGCCTACGCCCAGGCCGGTTCACAACAGCTCTCGGTAGTGCCGGCCAGCGGCCTGTGGGTCGATGCCAATTTCAAGGAAGACCAATTGGCGCGGATGAAACCCGGGCAACGCGTGAGCATCCGCGCCGACGTCCTTTCCGGACAGGAATTCCACGGCCGCCTCGACAGCCTCGCCCCCGCCACTGGTTCGCAATTCAGTGTGCTGCCACCGGAAAACGCCACCGGCAACTTCACCAAAATCGTCCAGCGCGTACCGGTGCGGATCCTCCTCGACCCGGCTGACGGCGTGCTCGGGCACTTGCGTCCGGGCCTGTCGGTGACTGCAGAAGTCGACACTCGCGCACAACCGGAAACCAGTGCCATGGCCGTCGCGCCATGAGCACCGCCCTCACCGCAAATGCGCAGCCGTTCAACGCGGCGGACATGGCGACCGCGACCAAGGTGTTCGCCTTCGCGACCATGTGCATCGGCATGTTCATCGCGCTGCTGGATATCCAGATCGTCTCGGCGTCGCTGCGCGATATCGGCGGCGGACTGTCTGCCGGCACCGACGAAACCGCGTGGGTGCAGACCAGTTACCTGATCGCCGAAATCATCGTTATTCCGCTGTCCGGTTGGCTGTCGCGAGTGTTCTCCACGCGCTGGTTGTTCTGCGCTTCGGCGGTCGGCTTCACCCTCGCCAGCCTGCTCTGCGGCGTGGCCTGGAACATCCAGAGCATGATTGCCTTTCGGGCGCTGCAAGGTTTTCTCGGCGGCTCGATGATCCCGCTGGTGTTCACCACCGCGTTCTTTTTCTTCACCGGTAAACAGCGGGTGATCGCCGCCGCGACCATCGGCGCGGTCGCGTCATTGGCGCCGACCATGGGGCCGGTGATCGGTGGCTGGATCACTGATATTTCCTCGTGGCACTGGTTGTTCTACATCAACCTGGTGCCGGGGATTTTCGTTGCCGTGGCGGTGCCGATGCTGGTGAAAATCGACCAGCCGGAACTGTCGCTGCTCAAAGGCGCGGACTATCTGAGCATGGTGTTTCTTGCGCTGTTTCTCGGCTGCCTGGAATACACCCTCGAAGAAGGCCCGCGCTGGAACTGGTTCAGCGATCAGACCATTCTGACCACGGCGTGGATCAGTGGGCTGGCAGGATTGGCGTTCATTGGCCGCACCCTGCACGTGGCCAATCCGATCGTCGATCTGCGCGCCTTGAAGGATCGCAATTTCGCGCTCGGTTGCTTCTTTTCGTTCGTCACCGGTATCGGCCTGTTCGCAACGATTTATCTCACGCCGCTGTTCCTCGGCCGGGTGCGCGGCTACAGCGCGCTGGACATTGGTCTGGCGGTTTTCTCCACCGGCGTGTTCCAGATCATGGCGATTCCGCTGTATGCCTTTCTGGCCAATCGCGTTGATCTGCGCTGGATCATGATGGTCGGTCTGGGCTTGTTTGCGGTGTCGATGTGGGAATTCAGCCCGATCACCCACGACTGGGGCGCGGGGCAATTGATGCTGCCGCAAGCGTTGCGCGGGATTGCCCAGCAATTGGCGGTGCCGCCAGCGGTGACGCTGACCTTGGGAGGGTTGGCGCCGGCACGCTTGAAGCATGCGTCGGGGTTGTTCAATCTAATGCGTAATCTGGGTGGGGCGATTGGTATTGCAGCGTGCGCGACCATTCTCAATGACCGCACCAACCTGCACTTCACGCGGCTTGCCGAGCATCTGAACAGCAGCAATGAAGCGATGAACCAGTGGCTGTCGCAGGTCGGTGGCAACCTGGCGAATCTGGGCCAAAGCGGCGACGTCGGTGTCACCGCCAGCCTGCGCCAGTTGTGGTTGCTGACCTACCGCGAGGCGCAAACCCAGACCTACGGCGACACCTTTTTGATGATTGGAGTGTGCTTCGTCATCGCCACGGCGATGGTGCCCTTGATGCGCAAGGTGCAACCACCGGCGGCGCCGAGTGCGGATGGGCATTGACGCCCCCCAGTAGGAGCTGCCGAAGGCTGCGATCTTTTGATCTTGTCTTTTAAAAGCAAAGTCAAAAGATCGCAGCCTTCGGCAGCTCCTACTGGGGATTGTGGACAGCTTAAGCCTGCGGGGTTTTGCGGAAACCTACGGCCAGACGGTTCCAACTGTTGATGGTGCTGATCGCCACGGTCAGGTCGACCATTTCCTTGGGTGTGAACTGAGCGGCGACCACGTCGTAATCTTCGTCCGGCGCGTGGGTCAGGCTCAGTTGGGTCAGCGATTCAGTCCACAGCAGTGCGGCACGCTCGCGGTCGCTGAAGAACGGCGCTTCACGCCATGCAGTCACCGCGAACAAGCGGCGCGGGGTTTCGCCACCCTTGATCGCATCGGTGGTGTGCATGTCGATGCAGAATGCGCAGCCGTTGATTTGCGAGGCGCGCAGCTTGACCAGTTCGATCAGGGTCTTTTCCAGCGGCAGCTTCGAAACCGCAGTTTCCAGAGCGATCATCGCTTTCAGTGCGTCTGGGGATGCGGTGTAGAAATCGGTACGAGGTTTCATGGTGGCTCCGGGCAGCAAGTGAATGTGTGGCTACGTTAGTCCTCGCACCGGGTTCGGCAAATAGCCAATATTCCAGAAGATCAGGAGGCCACTCGGTTCTCCCGCTGACCGCTCGTCAGCCACTCGGCACCAAGGGTTCTGCGCGTCAGACCAATATCAGGTACATGCCCTTTCTGGAGACGGATCATGATCACGCGCAAACTCACCTCGTTACTGCTCGCGGGCCTGTTGGCCACGGCATCGGCCGCCAGCTTCGCAGCCAATGATGGCGCTGATGCCACCGGCACCAAATCCGGCGGACCGACCAGCACGACCACACCACCGGATAACACGCCCGGCGCGCCTTCGGGCGGTAGCGGTTCTTCGGGTATGGGATCCGGCACCGGCACCAATGGTGGCGCCAGTGGTTCCGGCTCGGGGGCTGGCGGCGGTACCGGATCGGCCGGCGGCGGCACTGGCGGTGCGGGCGGTGGCACGGGCGGCTGAACGAACAAGAGCCACCCCAATTAGACAAGTCCCAAGTGGGAGCGAGCCTGCTCGCGAAGGCGTCGTGTCAGATGACGTTTATCTGCCTGACACGGCCTCTTCGCGAGCAAGCTCGCTCCCACAGGGTTTGTGTCAGCGTATGGTTCAGCGGTCCGAGCGCATCAACTCGGCCAGGCCGCTATCCAGCGATAACACCGCCGCACGATTGCGACCGGCATTTTTCGCCTGATACAACGCCGCATCGGCGCGCTGGATAAACACTTCCAGGCTGTCATTGCCACTCGGGATAAACGAATAACAGCCCAGACTCACCGTCAAATACCCGGTTGGCGAGCCGCTGTGGATGATGTGTTTGTCGATCACGCTACGGCGAATCTGCCCGGCAATCGCCAGTGCGCCGTTGATGTCGGTGTCCGGCAACAGCACCGCAAACTCCTCGCCACCATAACGCACCGCCAGATCAGACTTGCGCTGACAGCAGGCCCGCAGCACCTGAGCGACCTGGGTCAGGCAGTGATCCCCCGCCACATGCCCATAAGCATCGTTGTAGCGCTTGAAGAAATCGATATCGAGCATGATCAGACTGACCGGGCTGACCTGTCGCGCGCCACGGGCAAATTCGATCTCCAGGGAGCGCTCGAACAAACGTCGATTGGCCAACCCGGTCAGGCTGTCGTGAGTGGCGATCTGCTCCAGCGCACGCTGGGCCTTGCGCAGGTTTTTTTCGATCCGTTCACCATCGCGCACCTGATGAATGAACACCCAGCCAAACAAGACAACGCCCAGAATCACCAACGCGACAATCACACTCGACTGGAATGCACGCTCGTACCAGCCCTTGAGAATTGTGTCGCGCGAGGTCGCAGACGAGACCACCAACGGATACGCCGACAAGCGACGATAACCGTACAACCGCACCACGCCATCGACTACCGAGTTGATCATCGCCGTGCCGGCCGCCGCTTCGGGCAGCAATGTGCGATAAATCCGCCCTTGCGCCAGCGACGTGCCGATCAGGTTTTCATCAAACGGCCGACGGGCGAGCAACATGCCGTCGCTCAAGCCGAGAAACATGATGCCTTGGTCATCGAGGCTGAAGCTTTCGAAGAAGCGATCGAAGTACGACATCTTGATCCCGGCCAGCAACACACCCTGAAAATTGCCGGCGTGATCATTGATGCGTTTGGAAATCGGGATGATCCACTCGCCGTTCTCGCGACTGCGAATCGCCGGGCCGATGTGCGCCATCGTCGAGGCGTTCTGCTGGTGAAATTTGAAGTATTCGCGGTCCGCCACGCCCTGGCCACGGGGCAGATCGGTGAACGAGGTAATCACCCACTGGCCCTGCGTGTCGAAGAGAAACATGCCATGCAACTGATCGAGTTGCTGCACGCGCCGGGCGAAGGTTTTCTGCAGCCGTGGTCTTTGCGCTGCGCCGTAACCGTCGTCTTGAATCCAGTCGACCAGACTGGTCATCACCAGATCGGCGGCCAGAAAGGTGTCCTCGGCCTGCTGCGCCATGGCCCGGGTCAGGTTGCTCGAGGCCATTTCCGCCACCGCCAGATCCTGACGGCGTGACTGCTCCAGTTGCAGGTACAGCAAACCGGACAGGCACAACCCCACCGCAACGATAAACAGCACCGCCGCTTTGCGCAGCGGCAGGCGTTTAAGGGTGCCTCCGGGGGCCTGATGCGGATCGTGAATGGGGATAGGCAAAAGCAAGTCCTGGGCAGGTACGGCAAGGGCGCCAGCGGGTAAACCCTTATGTTTGTGAGCGTAGCCCACCGCAATCTTCGGGGCAAACGCCCCGGTCCCGCCCAGGTATATCGGCGCGCAACGAGTTTGGATGATCGCTGTTCGCCGATTTATTTTCGATTGCTCCTTTACGGTTAGTCAGTTGTGAAGGGCCAGGCGCCGCATCGCACTGTGCAGGTGTGCCCGCGCACTGGCCGGATCGCCTTCGCGCATCTGCTCGTACGCCCGTTGCGCAATCGCATGGGGCACCGGTTTCAATTCCCGTTGCGTGGCCATCGCCAGCAGTTGCACCTGAGCGGCGCGCTCCAGGTAATAGAGATCGTCCCAGGCTTGGGCGATGGTCGGGGCGGCGACGATCACGCCGTGGTTTTTCAGGAACAGAATGTCGGCGTCGCCCATGACCCCGGCGATGCGATCGCCTTCGGACGCGTCCAGCGCCAGGCCGTTGTAGTCCTCGTCGACCGCCGTGCGCCCGTAGAACTTCAGTGCGGTTTGCCCCAGCCACAACAGCGGCGGTCCTTGCAGCAGACACAGCGCCGTGGCGTGAGGCATGTGGGTGTGGAAGGCGACTTTCACTCGCGGCAGCTGTTTATGCAGGCGCGCGTGGATATAGAACGCCGTAGCTTCCGGCTGGCCTTCACCCGCCACCACGTTGCCCTCGAAGTCGCAAACCAGCAGATTCTGCGCGGTGACTTCGGCGAAGGCATAACCGTAGGGATTGACCAGAAACAGATCGTCATGCCCCGGCAGCATCGCTGAAAAGTGATTGCAGGTGCCCTCCTCCAAACCGTGCAACGCGGCCAGTTGAAAGCACGCTACGAGTTCGCTGCGCGCGGTGATGATCGCTTCGGTGTCGAGATTCAGCGCTGTCGGGCGTGAGGCCCGCGCACTGGTGGTCAGGGTGTGAGCCATGAGGATTCTCCGTGATTACCAACCCAGGGATTTGAACAGCGGCAATACCTGATCAAGGCTGTTGAGGATCGCGTCGGGCTGATAGTCCGGCAGCAACTGGCGACCGGTGCCGCGATCGATCCACACACAGCGAAAGCCCATGTCCCGCGCCGCCGTGTGGTCAAGCATGGGACTGGCACAGATGTGCACGACTTCATCGCGGCTGATGCCCAATTGCTCATGAGCGTAGTCGAACAGGCGTGGCGCCGGCTTATAGGCGCCGGCCTGTTGCGCGGTGATCACGCGGTCGATGTGGCCGCCGAGTTGCGCGACGTTGCCGGCGATGATGTCGTCGTCGGTGTTGGAGACGATGCACAGTTTGAAACCCATGGTTTTCAATTCACGCAGGGTCTCGATCACCTCGGCAAACGGCGGCATCTTCGGGATCGCGGCAGCCAGACGCTGGCTGTCTTCGGGCAGGCTGGGCAGGCCCGATTCTTCCAGGGCCAATTGCAGGCCGAGGGTGCTCAGCTCGCGGAACGAACGGTGCGGCGGGGTTTGTTCGAGGCGATGTTCATGGCGGTCATAGACGTCAATCAGGTGCCCGACGTCGACCTGATGCTCGCCCTTCTCGCCGAGGATTTCGCCGACCACCGCTTTGAGGCCTTCGTCCCATTGAATCAACGTGCCGTAGCAATCGAAGGTCAGCCACTGCGGGCGTGGTGTGTGGATGAGTGTCATTGGTCGAATCCTCCGTCGTGAGGACTTCAGCTTATGAGCGCGCGGTGATAGTGTGAAATTAAATAAACAGCCAATAGTCAGTTGAAAAACCACTATCGAGAAACGCCGCCATGCTGGATCTGGAACTGTTGAAAACATTTGTCTGCGTGGTCGACGAAGGCAGCTTCACCCGCGCCGCCGAGCGCGTGCACCGCACTCAGTCGACAGTCAGCCAGCAGGTGCGCAAACTCGAAGAGCTGGTCGGCCACGCCCTGCTGCTGCGCGACCGTACCGGGCTGAATGTCGCCGTCACCGAGCACGGCGAACTGCTGATCCACTACGCGCGCCGTTTACTGGCGCTGTCAGCCGAAGCCACCGAAGCACTGGCCAGCGACCTCGATCTGGAAATCCTCCGAATCGGCATGCCGGAGGACTTTGACGCGCGGCGCATGGCGCTGATCCTTGCCGGCTTCACCCGCAGCCATCCGCAAGCAAGGCTGGAAACCCTCAGCGGCATGAGCCTCGATCTTCGCCAGCGTCTGGATGCCGGCGACATCGACATCGCCCTGATCAAGCGCGAACCCGACAGCGGCCCGGCGTGGGCGACCTGGCCGGAGCGGCTGGTGTGGGTCAAAGGTGCGGAATTTGATTCGTCGAGCGGCGTGTTGCCGTTGGCGTTGTTTCCGCAAGGCTGCCTGTATCGGCAGCGCGCCATTCGTTTGCTCGATGTTGCCCAGCGACCGTGGCGGGTGGCGTTCGGCAGCCACAGCCTGACCGGGATTCAAGCGGCAGTGGCGTCGGGATTGGGGGTGTCGGTGCTACCGGTGTCGGCGGTGTTACCTGAGCATCAGGTGTGTACGGATTTGCCGGAACTGGCGCCGACGGAGTTGGCGTTGGTTAGTCGTGATGGGGTGTTGAGCGGGTTGCAGCGCGGGTTGGTGGAATTTTTGCGTGGGGAGTTGGGGGTGGATGCCGGGGGATTCGCCTGAAATCCCCCTTGCTTCTGTTATCGGGGTTTGTTGATTTCCCGCAGCAGATCCGCGACGGGTATGTTCATGGTGTTGGAGTAGTAGGGTTTGTAGCCGTAGGCGGTGACGACGACTTTGCAGGGGATTTGTTGTTTGTTGGAGAGGAGTTGGTTCAGTTCTGACGCTGACAAGTCTCGCTGCGAACCCCCACCGTTTGAAAGTTCACTCATGAATGTACGGGTCAAGTAGGAGAACCCCATTTTACTGCTGGCGTCTTTTTCGGGTTGTATTACACCAAATGCAGTAAATCGCATAAATTTCTTAATAGAAAAATCTTGGTCATCCGACAAAGCGCACTCGAGCATGCCTGAAGCCATACCCACCCTTTCTCCTCGATCAAAAAGATTAAGGACATCGACATCCGACTGATACCGAATGACATACAGAAGCGAACTATCATCCCTCTCAATAGAGCGGAAGACCAAGTTCGCAGGAGGTTTTATATGGTCTTTAGCACAACCGGAACAAATACATAGAAATACGCAAAGTAAGAACTTACTCACCCGAAAACTCCTTCATGATGGATTCGAACAAGAAGTCGCTCGCCGATTTCCCGCCTGCTATGGGCGCATTGAATAGCCCGAATGCGTTGGCATGGTTCGTATCGACACTGACATTCACCGAGGGACCGCATGAAACAAGCCATTTCTCGCCAAAATCAGCCACCCCATCTGACGGGTCTCTCTGAGTGGGTGCAGCCTTGATATTTATCCAGTCATTGGTAATTGGCTCAGGTCGCTTGCGATAAATATCCGACCCCAGCCAAACCAAAGCCCCCTCTCCTACCGGATCAAGAGTGATCAGCATCTGAACCCGGTAGCCCCATTCCGACATTATTTTTGTCAAATGAGCGCCATTCCATCCACCGAGGCTATGTCCGACGATATAAACAGGACAACTCTTGTAAGGAATAAGGCTCAAGACATGACGCTGAATATCCTGTTTTCCTCTGACCTCGTTGTAGCCTAACCAATCTGACTTGTACCTACCCTGTTTTTGCAACTTTCGGGTGCGGTCATCAAATGTCACCCATGCCTCTCGGATATTTTTATACGGTCCGGAAAAGTAATATCTCTGTTTGTCGCCAGCCCCACCAATAAATAAAACAATCGCCTTGGTACTCTCCACCGGCACAGGCTTGTCACTGACATCCTTCTTGTCCGTCAGCGCATGTTCCTTGTGCAGCTTGTAATTGTTGCCCTTCGCGCACGTTACCGTTTCAGCAGCCATGCCTCACTCCTCCAAAAACAACTTGATGGTTTCAGGCAGGTGCGAGCTGACTTGGTGAGTAAATCCGTTCGCGTCAGACACCCCATGTTCCAGACGTCCGTCAGCGCGCTGAATAACGTAAGGATGATCAGGCATCGGCTCACCGGTTACGTCATTGACCAGTTTCAACCTGTCAGTGAAGTGCACCGGCATCGGTAACAAGCCACTGAAGGGAGCCGATGTCACCGTGTCACCGATGATGACCGTGCCTGAACCGCCGATGACGACGTTGCCGTGCCCACCGGTGCTGTCCAGTGTCGCGGCGTTCAAACCGTTGATGAACACCGTCGACGCAACAGCACCGATAATCGGGCTGCCGCAGGCGGATTTGTCAGTCATTCGCGCAGCCGCCAGACCGTCGAAATTGACATTCGGCGAGCCACTGGCTATGGGATTGGTGCCATGTCCCGGCAATGGACAGGCGATTGGATCTGTGACGCGGGCGGCGGGTTTTCCGCTCATGAACAGCTCCTTGCAATGTAACGTGGTCATCCTTTCGGGGGTGCAAGCATGCGGGAGTTCGCCGGGTACTTCAAACCTCCAGACCAAAAAAGGCGCCCGATCGGGCGCCTTTTTGATACGTGGAAACCGCTCACCTCAACGCGACGGTGGCACCCGAATATCCCCCGCCCGGCACTGGGTTTTCACACCCTTGCCACACGCGCCGAACTGCAGATCCTTGCCCATGCACACGCGTACTTCCGACAACTCCGGGCCGCTGCAAATGACGGCGATGCCATCCGCCGGAATGCCCGGGTTGGCCTTGCGGAACAGGTCGGCGATTTCCTGGGCTTCGAAGTAATAGGAACTGCTGAACGGTTGCAGTTCATCGGGGATTTTCACCGCCGCCACGGCTTTGTCCGCTTCATCCAGATAGCCCATTGCGCCGAGGCCGCTGCAGGTGCCGTGCTTGGACCATTCGTGGTCGAGCAGTTTTTTGGTCGGGAACAGCGTCAGGCCCTGGCTGGTTTGCGCCGCGTTCAACGTGGTCAGCGGTGGGCAGGATTCCGGCCAGCCACCCTTGGCGTATTGCGGCCACAAACCGTGCAGCACGAAGCCGTAGCCCTTGCCCGTGCACTGCGAGTCATCTTTGTGCGTCAAACAAAAGGTCGGCGACCAGGACAACGCCAGCAGGTAGTAATCGAACACCCCCGCCACCGATTCCGCCTGGGCTTTGCTCGACTGTGATTGGCGCGCCGAACTCAAACCGATGCTACCGACCGTCAGCGCAATCACTACCAAAATTGTAAACAGCTTTTTCATCTACCCGCTCCTTGGGACGCCTGCGTCCGTGGTTTTCGATCCTGACCAAACTTGGCCAGCGCTGATTTCGACACGCTTGTGTTGCAGGCGCATGACGCAAGGCAACGCCGCAGCCCGTTGAAAGGTCTACGATTAACAGGCAGACATCAAACCAAGGGATCCGAAATGAGTAAAGCAGACGAACTCGCCGCCAAACTCAAACTAACACGGCACACCCACGCGGATGCCGCGCTGGAGATCGATTGCTGGCCGGCGCAGGTGTACGACCTGTATCACCGCATCGAGGCGTGGTTGCAACCGGTCACCGAGGTCGGCCTGAAGATTCGCCGCAATCCGACCCACGTTTGCGAAACCTCGCCCGATGGTGAATCCCACGATTACGCCATCGACCAACTGGTGATAGAGGCCAACCATCAAAGCCTGACATTTGATCCCATTGCACGGTTTACCGAGGATGGCGCCGGACGGGTGCAGATCAGTCCGTCCGCCACAGATACTTATTTACTGCGTACCGTGGATGAGCACGGTGAAAGTCATTGGTGGATGCAGTCGATTGAAACGGGCCAGCAACTGGACGCCATCGCACTGACCGAAAACAATCTGTTGCTGGCGGTGCAAGAAGGTCTCGGCCTGTAAACTGCGTCACTGCCGCCGCGCGGAGCAAAACTCGGCGATCACCTGCGATACCGCATCGATCATCTGCTGATCAGCGTGAGGCGCGACAAACAAGCGGAACTGTGCATCCGGTAACGCCGGCAAGCCCTGTTCCACGCCGAGCGCGGCCATCCCCTGCCCCAACTGACTGACGGGCATCGGCGCCACTGCAAATCCGGACAGCGCCGCCGCGCGCAACCCGGCGGTGCTCGAACAGAGCATCGCGGTGCGCTGGGAAATGCCAGCCTGAGCCAATCGCGTCAACGCTGCCTCGCGATACGGACAAGGCTCGGGAAACAGCGCGAGCGGCAAAGGGATCGGCAACTGCGTGACAGGCTGGGCGGCCCACGCCCACACCAGTGGCTCCTGCCAGAGTAAACGCCCCGACTCGCCGGTTTCACACAGCGAACCGATGACCATCTCCAGATCGCCCCGCTGCATCTGGCCCAGCAACGTTCCCGGAATGTTCACCTGCACATCGATCTGCATACCCGGATGCTGCGCCGCACAATCGTGCAACGCGCGCAGCAACCGCGCCTCGACGAAATCTTCGGACACGCCAATCCGCACCCGCCCCTGAAACGGCGTGCGCGTGAGCTGCGCCCAGGCATCGCGGTTCAACGCCAGAATCGTCCGCGCGTAAGCAATCAGGCGTTCACCGTCGGCGGTGAGTTGCTGTGACCGCGTGGTGCGCTTGAGCAGCGGCTTGCCGACTTGCTCTTCGAGTCGGCGCAGATGACCGCTGACCGCCGACTGCGTCAGATGCAGTTTTTCCGCGGCACGACTGAAGCCGTCCTCATCGACAACGGTGACAAAGGTCTTGAGCAGCAGGGCGTCAAACATAGTGAGATATGTGATCAATAGCCTATTTATTCACGATTTATAGTTTGAAGCGCGCTATGTTGCAATACCTCGCACTCACTACCCGACTGCCGAGGCTTCACGTGACCACCCTTCTGCACATCGAATGTTCACCGCGCAAACAACGCTCCGCGTCACTGCAAGTGGCGCGCAGTTTTATTGATCGCTATCGGCACCATCATCCGCAGACCCACGTCGAAACCCTGGATCTGTGGAGCTTGCATCTGCCGGAGTTCGGCGAAGAGGCGATGAACGCCAAGTACGCTGGCCTCAACGGAATAGCGCGAACACCAGCCCAACAAACGGTCTGGGAAGAACTCGAGACACTCGCCGCCCACCTGCACCGTGCCGACATTCTGGTGATGTCAGTACCGCTGTGGAATTACAGCATTCCTTACAAACTCAAGCACTACATCGACCTGGTGTCGCAGAAGGACATCATCTTCAGCTTCGACCCGGTGCTTGGCCCGCAAGGATTGCTGCACGGCAAAACCGCTGTGGTCGCCTATGCCCGCGGCCTGGATTTTTCTGCGCAATCGACCACGCCTGCCGGGCGGTTCGACTTTCAGAAACCCTACATGCAAGCGTGGCTCGAATTTGTCGGGATCACTGATGTGCACGCGCTGATCGTCGAAAAGACCATTCTGGGGGAAGACCTCGACCGCAACTCGCGGCTGCTGGCCTCACAACAGGCGCGGGATCTGGCAGATCGCCTGGTGCGGGCTGGGTGACACCCACGAAAGCCTTTCACTACACTGGGCCACCGTCCTTCTCAGAAGCCCCGATCGCAATGACAACACTAAAAAGCACGATGATCCTCTGCGGCCTGCTGACCGTGGCCGCCGGCGCCCATGCCGAGCAAACCCCTTCACACCTCGACAGCATCCAGCAACAAGGCCAGTTGCGCGTCTGCACCACCGGCGACTACAAGCCCTACACCTTCAAACGCCCCGACGGCGACTTCGAAGGCATCGACATCGCCATGGCCCGCTCACTGGGCGACAGCCTCGGCGTCAAAGTGCAATGTGTGCAAACCACCTGGAAAACCCTGATGCCGGACATGCAGGCCGGGAAATGCGACATCGGCATGGGCGGTATCTCGGTGACGCTGGAGCGGCAGAAAAAAGCCTATTTCAGCAACACCCTCGACACCGATGGCAAGATCCCGCTGGTGCGCTGCGCCGATGTCAGCAAGTACCAGACCGTCGAACAGATCAACCAGCCCAACGTGCGCCTGGTCGAACCCGCCGGCGGCACCAATGAAGCCTTCGTCCACGCCTTCCTGCCCAAGGCGCAACTCGCCCTGCACGACAACGTGACGATCTTCCAGCAACTGCTCGACAACCAGGCCGATGTGATGATCACCGACGCCTCGGAAGCGCTGTATCAGCAGAAACTCAAACCGGGCTTGTGCGCGGTCAATCCGCATCAGTACATGCAATATGGCGAGAAAGCTTATCTGCTGCCGCGCGATGACATCAGCTGGAAACTGTACGTCGATCAGTGGCTGCACTTGAGCAAAGTCACCGGCAAGTATCAGCAAACCCTGAGCGAGTGGATTGCCGTACCTGCCGCGCAGTAATCCTCAATCGTCATGCAACATCCCGGAGCTGTACTGATTGAGACTGCTGCCGATACTGTTGCCACCAAACTTCAACGTATTGGCATTGCGCCCCTCCGGCGACTGACAGTCGCTGGAGAAACAACTGGTCGTGGTCAAGCCACCCGCACCCGAACAGGCACTCAACACCGATACCGCTGCAGTAATCAACAGCACTTTGACGACATTAAGGCGCATGGCACGATTCCCCTCGGGATGAACAGCGACGATCTTGTGCCAACATCCTAGGCCTGCACCGCACCCGGCAAGATGAAACTTTGCTGATCGACAGCGCCGGTTCAGAATCGCTACCCGCCGACAAGGACATCTCCATGCAATTCCTGCCCTTCACCGACGCCAGTCCCGCCATCCAGGCCCACGTCCGCACCCTGCGCAACCAGCCGGACGTGCGCAAATTCATGTACACCTCGCATGAAATCAGTGATCAAGAACATGCCGACTGGCTGAACGCTTTGCAGGGCAACCCACACCAGCAAGTGTTTGTGGTGATCAAGGATGGGCAAGCGGTGGGTGTCGTTTCATTGAATGCAATCAACGTTTTGCACAAGAGCGCGGATTGGGCGTTTTGTCTGGACGTGGGGTTGCAGGGGAAGGGTTTGGGCAGTGTGGTCGAGTTCTGGATGCTGGATTACGCGTTTGGCGTGGCGGGTCTGGAAAAGCTGAATTGCGAAGTGCTGGCGATGAACGCGGCGGTGGTGAAGATGCACCAGAAGTTCGGGTTTGAGATTGAAGGTGTTCGGCGTCAGAACGTGGTAAAGGATGGGGTTCGAGTCGATGTGGTGTTGTTGGGGATTACCAACGCTGAATGGCTCGACAAACGTCCGGCGCTGGTCCCCGTTATCGAGCGGATCCGTGCGAGCTGAAAGCGATCATCTCTTCAGCCACGCACTTGTCGGGATCTGCGCCAGCGATTTGAACGCGGGTTTGGCGAACCAGTACCCCTGCATCAGATAAATGCCGCAGTCGGCGAGAAAATCTCTTTCCTCGGCAACTTCTATGCCCTCGGCGATCACCTCTACACCCAACTCGGTACACATGTTCACCACGTTGCGCACGATGGTCTGACGAACCCGGTCACGGTGAATATCGCGGATCAGCGCCATATCCAGCTTGATCAAGTCCGGCTGAAAATCCGCCAACAAGTTAAGGCCGGAATAGCCCGCGCCAAAGTCGTCGATCGCCGTCTTGAAACCAAACTCACGATACTCACGCAAGATATTCATCAAGTGCTTATTGCTTTCAACGTGCTCGCCCTCCACCGCCTCGAAGATCAGGCGCTCCAGTGGGAAGCCGTGAGCACGCGCCGCCTCCAGCGTGCTGCGAATGCACATTTCCGGGCGGTAAACGGCATTCGGCAAAAAGTTGATCGACAGGTACTGCGTCATCCCTAACTCAGCCGCCGTGGAAATCGCCCGCACTCGACACAGTTGATCAAATCGATAACGGTTTTGATCGTCCACCTGCTCCAGAACTGACACGGCACCCTCACCCTTCACGCCGCGAACCAAGGCCTCATGGGCAAAAATCGTTTGATCACGCACATCCACAATGGGCTGAAAAGCGAAGGCGAAATCCATGTCCGGCACGCCCTTGTCCTGACAGCCCTGGCAGCCTCCGCGAGAGGCGAATGATTTTGGAAATTCGGTCATGACACCCCCTGATAACGGGTTGTAACCTTCCCTGGCTGTAGGTAAGAAACTGCTGTTGAACCGAGTCACCTGCTCACCACGCCCCAACGGTAGCCCTGCGATGCTTGAATGTTCGAAATCGCCACAGGTCCATCGTTCCAAAAAATGAAGTGCGCAATGTGCGCTGCAAGTCCTGCCCCAGTGGCGCCAATTCAACCCATTCGGGGGGCTTCATCCAAGGCGTGATACGAGATGCTCCAGCTGTCCGGGAAATGCAAATGCAGATGCTGTTGAAGCGTCGAAAAGGAACCCGACGCAAGATCGGCAGACAAAACCATCACGTCGCAAACAGAGCATCTGCACGCAGGAGTTATCGTTTCAGCAAAGGTATCTGGAGGGATGCTAGTAATTTTGCGAAAACTTGTACAACTTTATATTTTTGTGCAGTCGTTGAACTTTTACAGCTGCATGATGACGCATTGCCATCACTGTTTATGGCACAACGCTAATGGCGCAAAACGCAGCTGAAAACGCTGATTCAAACGCCTGGCGACTCAGTCTTTTGCTGGCTTGGGGATAGCAATACGGCTACCGGTCTTGACCTCGCGCAATGCCAGGCTGGACTGAATAGAAGCAATCCCCACCTGACGCCGGAGCACCTGCTCGATGAAATCGCTGTAGCTATCAAGATCCTCCGCCAACACCTGCAACACATAATCGGCATCGCCAGTGATCTTGTGGCAGGCCACCACCTGCGGCAATTGCGCAATCACCGCCTCGAACGCGTCCGGTGCGTGGTCCGCATGGGTGGAAAAACGAATGTGCACGAACGCCATGATATCCAGCCCGAGCATTCGCCGATCAAGGTTGGCCTGATAACCCTTGATGACCCCCGCCTCCTCCATGCGCTTGCGCCGCCGCCAGCACGGCGTAAGGCTCAGCGACAGCCGCTCGCTGAGTTCAGCGTTGGAAATACTCGCGTCCTCCTGCAACAACTCAAGAATCGCCAGGTCGGTCTCGTCGAGGCTGATGCGTTTGGATATTTTTTTCTGCATGACGCCATTCCTGAGTAAAAACGCCCGATTAATCCACCAAACCACGAACACAAAGCAAAGAAAGCGCAGCCCAGCCGGAACAGAATATTTGCACTGGCTAACAATAACGGATGCGCAGAATGTTTACAGTTTTCAGTGATTCCCACCGTTTGCACCACGGCACCGAATTGAAGGACGGCGTACTCAAGCCGTCGTTCGAACAACCGAGTCGGGCCGACACCGTGCACAACCGCGTCAAACAGGTCGGCCTCGGGCAGATCGTCGAACCGCGCGCCTTTGATCGCTCCTGCTACATCAACGCGCACAGCGAGCGCTACGTCAGCTTTCTCGAAAGTGCCTGGAGCGAATGGTGCGCAACCGGTCGCACCCACGACGCCTTGCCGCTGGTGTGGCCGGTGCGCGATCTGGCCAACGAGCACGTGCCGACGTTCATCGACGGCAAGCTCGGCTTCTATGCCATGGATGCCGGTTCGCCCATTACCGCGACGACCTGGCAAGCGGTGAAAACCAGCGCCGATATCGCCCTCACCGGCCTGACCCTGATCGATGAAGGCCACGACAGTGCCTTCGCCCTGTGCCGTCCGCCCGGCCATCACGCCGCGCGCGAATACATGGGCGGTTATTGCTACCTCAACAACGCCGCGATTGCCGCGCAACAAGCCATCACCCAAGGCGCCAAACGCGTCGCGGTGCTGGACGTCGACTTCCATCACGGCAACGGCACGCAGAACATTTTTTACCAGCGCAGCGATGTCATGTTCGTCTCGTTGCACGGCGAACCGGCGGTGTCCTATCCGTACTTCTCCGGGTACAGCCACGAAGTCGGCGCGGGTGTCGGCGAGGGGTACAACCTCAACTATCCCCTGCCGAAAAACACCACCTGGGAGAGCTACCGCAACGCCCTGCTCCACGCCTGCAAAAAGCTTCAGCAGTTCGCCCCTGAAGTGCTGGTGATTTCCCTCGGTGTCGACACGTTCAAGGACGACCCCATCAGCCACTTTCTGCTGGAAAGCGATGACTTCATTGGCATCGGCGAACTGATCGCCAGCGTCGGCTGCCCGACCCTGTTCGTCATGGAGGGCGGCTACATGGTCGATGAAATCGGTATCAATGCCGTCAACGTGCTGCACGGTTTCGAGAGCAAACGCAGCTGAGCCAGCCCTCGCTTCACAACCTTTCAATGACTGGATCGGAGAATAAGACCATGACGCTTTTTATTGATGTCGATGATGCTGCACGCCTGTTCACCCAAGTCGGTATCCGCCGCGCCATCCGCGAAATGGCCGGCTACATCGAAGCGGACTACGCACGCTGGGCGCAGTTTGATAAATCGCCGCGTACGGCCAATCACTCGACAGACGGCGTGATCGAATTGATGCCCACCGACGACGGCCAGCAGTACTCGTTCAAATACGTGAATGGTCACCCGAACAACGGCCAGCAGAATTTGCTCACGGTCATGGCCTTCGGTCTGCTGGCGGATGTGCAGAGTGGCTATCCGACGCTGCTCAGCGAGCTGACCCTGACCACCGCCGTACGCACCGCCGCAACCTCCGCGCTGGTGGCGAAATCGCTGGCTCGTCCGGATTCGACCTCGATGGCCCTGATCGGCAACGGTGCGCAAAGTGAATTTCAGGCGCTGGCCTTTCATGAAATGTTGGGCATCAACGAAATCCGTATCTTCGATATCGATCGCGACGCTTCACTCAAGTTGAAGCACAACCTCGCGGCGTTCCCGGACATCGACGTGATTCTGGCCAGCTCGGTGAAGGAAGCGGTCAAGGGCGCGGACATCGTCACCACGGTCACCGCCGACAAAGCCTACGCAACCATTCTGACGCCGGAAATGATCGAGCCCGGCATGCACATCAATGCGGTCGGCGGTGACTGCCCGGGTAAAACCGAGCTGCACGCCGACATCCTGCGCAACGCCCGGGTCATCGTCGAGTTCGAGCCGCAAACGCGCATTGAGGGCGACATTCAGCAACTGGCAGCCGATTCCCCGGTGATCGAGTTTTTCCGCATTGTGCAGGGCGAAGTCGCCGGACGCGAAAACGATGCGCAGGTGACGGTGTTCGATTCGGTGGGTTTTGCTCTGGAAGACTTTTCCTCACTGCGCTACCTGAAAGACCTGGCGCAGGCACAACAAATCGGCCAGCGCATCCACCTGGTGCCGACGCCGGCCAACATCAAAAACCTCTTCCAATTGCTCGATCCGCAACCGGCCAAAACCTCGCGTCTGCGCACCGTCAGTTGATCGGTAATGACCGCCCCCAAGCCACAGGGGGCGAATCACCTTGTGATCAGCCGCTGCACCTCCAACAAGAACGCTCGACACCTACTTTCTGCCAAAACTCAAAAACATAAAATCAAGAGGTTTTGCAATGAAATCGACCCCTTCCGGGCTGCTTGAACAGCCCGCGCTGCAGCGCACGCTCAGCAATCGTCACATCCAGTTAATGGCCATGGGCGGTGCCATCGGAACCGGCCTGTTCATGGGCTCCGGGAAGATCATCGCCCTCTCCGGGACGTCGATCATCCTCATCTACATGATCATCGGCCTGTTCGTGTTTTTCGTCATGCGCGCCATGGGCGAAATGCTCCTGCCTAACCTCAACTTCAAAACCTTCGCCGACTTCGCCGGTGCCTACCTCGGCCCGCGCGCGGCGTTCTTCCTCGGCTGGTCGTACTGGCTGAGCTGGAGCGTGGCGGTGATCGGCGATGCCGTCGTGGTCGGCGGATTTTTCCAGTACTGGTTCCCCGACGTACCGGCGTGGATACCCGCCGTCGGCATGCTCGCAACCCTGTTCGCCCTCAACGTGCTGACCGTCAGGCTGTTCGGTGAGGTGGAATTCTGGTTCGCGATCATCAAGATCATTGCCGTCGTGACCCTGATCGGCGTCAGCACCGTGCTGATTGCCAGCTCCTTCGTCTCGCCCAGTGGCGTCACCGCGTCCCTGAGTCATCTGGTGGACAAACAGGCAGCGTTCCCCAACGGCTTGTTCGGCTTCTTCGCCGGATTTCAAATGGCGATCTTCTCCTTCGCCGGCACCGAACTGATCGGCACCGCCGCCGCCGAAACCCGATCGCCAGAGAAGACCCTGCCCAAAGCGATCAACTCGATTCCGCTGCGGATCATCCTGTTCTACGTGCTGGCATTGACCTGCATTATCGCCGTGACCTCGTGGCAGCAGGTCTCCCCCGTCAAAAGCCCCTTTGTCGAACTGTTCCTCGTCGCCGGTTTCCCCGCAGCGGCCGGTATCGTCAACTTCGTGGTCCTGACCTCAGCGGCCTCATCGGCCAACAGCGGCGTGTTCTCATCGAGCCGCATGCTGTTCGGACTGGCCAATCAGGACAACGCCCCCAGCCTATTCCGCCGACTGTCGACCAACAGCGTGCCGCTGCTGAGCCTGGCGTTTACCACGCTGTTGATGCTGGTCGGCGTGCTGGTGCTGTTCATCGTGCCGGAAGTCATGACCGCATTCACCATCGTCTCCACCGTGTCGGCGATTCTGGTGATCTTCACCTGGTCGACCATCCTTGCGTCTTACATCGCCTACCGCAAAAAACGTCCGGAACTGCATGCGAAGTCGGCTTACAAAATGCCCGGCGGAGTGCCGATGGCTTGGTTCTCGTTAGCGTTTTTGGGGTTTGTGCTGGGGTTGCTGGCGTTGCGGCCTGACACGCGGATTGCGCTGATGGTGATGCCAGGGTGGTTTGTCTGGTTGGCGATTGCTTACCAGTTGACGCGGTTGAGGAAGCCGAAATCTGCGGTTGAGTCGGCTAGTCAGTTTGGCTAGATCTGCGAGAGAAAGCCGTCACCTTAAGGTGACGGCTTTTTTGTTATCAGTGAACGAGCATTTCACCTGCCCATGGCGGGACAGGCTTCACGCCTTCACCTCAACGTTATCCAACGCCTGATTCACCGCCAACTCCCCCAACATCACGACCTGCGCAATACCCAGCGCGGTTTTGCGGTGTGAGGGGTCGAGTGCTGCAGCGAAGTTGTTGAGCATTTCCGAGGCGGAACTCAGCGTTTCACTGGCATTGGCCAATAGGGATTCCGAGTCGTACTTTGGATTGGCGAGGTACATGCGCTCGGGCTCGTTGACGCTGGACATGATGTGGTCGGCGGGAAGGAGGTAGTGATCGAGAGCGCGCTCGGCGGCTTCGTGGAGTTTTTTGGGGTTGAGGGAATCGTAGGGGGATGCGGGATCGGTTTCTGGTGGGTTGGGCGTTACTTTGAACATAGATGGAACCTCTAGCGCGATTACTAAAAGGAGCCATCACCCACGCTACCAAACGATGGGTGGCGGCCATACGCGGGTTGGTAGACCGGTCGCACTAGAACCCGGCGCCCACGAATGGGCCCCACGCATGACCACCATGAAATCCAAGTCCTGGGAAAGCGACTGAATTTGGTGATGCTATGCATCTAGACACGAAGCGGGCTACCAAACCCGATCACTGGTTTTCAGTGATGTGGAGACGATAGAACCTGCGGGCTAGACGCACAAGCCGGGGGATTCTGTCTTAGGTGTAGGGGGGGGCGCAAGGCGATGTAGGTCTTGGATGACTGCGACAATGATAAATTAAACAAGTGGGTTTTTATGTTTAAAACAAGCCCAGAAAAGAGCTGGTTGACGAATTAGCGAATCTACTGCGCGCCTCACTCAAACCGGCGAAGGATTGAGAGCACGTAAGGAGAGAAAGTTACTCACCCACTGAAAATTCGAAGCAAGAAACCGCCCTCGGATTTCCGTTCATCCTCAATGAATGGAGCAGACGCCTTTTCGGCATTTTTCGTGGTGTATTTTTCTAGTACGCCACCACCGCGCTCGCCTACTGATCAGGGCGAAGAATTCAGTTCCCGCACCATCTTCCGATTGACAGCAGCCCGGAGAACACCGAAAGTCAGAAGGCACGAGTAATGGCGTTTCGATTGCAAAAAAAACCACTCAAGAACTAAGTCTGATTAACAATCTTTAAATTTTACCGAGATTTAATATATGGATATTGTAGAAGTAATCGACCAAAGCATCGGCGAAGTTAGAACGGAATCTCTAGATTTAAGCTTCGGCGAGATAGTCAACCTGCACTCTAGCAAAGAATTAATAATCCACCCAGACTATCAACGACTATTTCGCTGGTCCGACGACCAAAAGTCAAGATTAATTGAATCCATAATATTAGAACTTCCTGTACCCCAAATTTTTGTCATTGAAAATGAAAACGGAATACTTGAATTAATTGATGGACTACAGAGAGTCAGCAGCGTCATCCAATTCATGGAACCCGATAAGCTATCTATGGAGGCGCTTGTACTAACCGGATGCGATTTAATAAAGGAGCTAAATGGTAAATCCTTCTCCGACCTACCACTAACAGTTAGATTAAGAATAAAGCGCTCATCCGTAAGAACAATCATGATAAAACGGCAAAGCAAACCTTTCTTAAAATATGAAATGTTCAAACGTTTGAACACGGGTGGTGCCATACTCGCTCCGCAGGAAATTAGAAACTGCTCTGCGCGCATGATTGGAACAATGGGGGATAATTTCTACAGCTTCCTGAAAGACTGTGCAAATCTCCCTCAATTCAAAGCATGCACTGAAACACTTTCCCAATCCGACTATGACAAAAAGGGAGATGAGGAGCTAGTACTAAGATTTTTCGCCACCAAAAACTCCTCCCACACATTCAAAGGCAGTGTACGAGATTGGCTGGACACCTACATGGAGCAGGTACTTCTAGAAGAAATAAAGTTTAATTTTGATGAGGAAATAAAGGAGCTATCCAATTTATTTGAATATCTCGCAAACTCATTAGGACCTGGTGCCTTCGTAAAATATCGTGGTGAGAGTCCAGTTGGAGCATTGGCGCCCGCTTACTATGAAGCAGTTAGCATAGGGGTTTGGCGCGCACTTAAAGCTAATCCTGAGATCAACCCAGACACTGTTCGTCTTTGTGTAGTCCAGACAGTTCAAACTGAAGAATTCCGAAGTAACACAGGGCCTGGCGCAAACTCAAAAGAAAAGCTAGAAGGTCGAATTTCAGCAATTGAACGTGTAATTGGAGAGGCGCACCGTGCCTAGTTTATCCGACACATTAGAGTTGGATCTTAACTGGAGAGAGGGCGAGCTTGCTTCATTCAAAGCAGCCATACTTTCATCCGAGCGAAAAACGGTTCGTGAAAGTGCCCTACTCCGAGGTGCATGGGCAATTCTCTACTCACACTACGAGGGTTTCTGCAAGTTTGCTTGGGACTCATATCTTGACGAACTAGAAAAAAAAGAAGTCCCACGCTCACAACTTTGCAGCGATATGGCTGCGCTTTCTTTACGAAAGAGCTTCAAAACTCTAAGAGGCGCTCTCAGCGATAAAGACTTATGGGAATTTGGACACAAAAAATTCTCAGAACTGCAGAACACAGTTGCAACCTTTGAAGAGAAATTAGATACAGACTCCAACTTATGGCCAAACCTCTACAGGGAAAACGCTTACACCTTAGGCGTCCGCCCCACATATATCGATAAATATGCAACACAAATAAAAACCTTGGTTTCTAGACGAAACGACATCGCGCACGGCCAAAAAATGATAATAAAGGACATACAAGAGTACTCCGAGTATGAAAGCGCTGCACTCCTAGTCATGCACGATCTCGCATTATGCTTAATTGAAGCAGCCGAGTCAGAATCATACAAACTCAAGGCATAATTAACTTTTCAAAGAACAAATAAAAAGGGGACAGATACATGCCCCTTTTTTCATTCTGATTGAGAGCCGCTAATGGACTCCCACCATCAACTCATACGTCACATCATTCACAAATACAAATCAAATCTTCAAAAAATAGAAAGCCTCACGACATTATCGAACTAATACCAAAGGGGGACGAATTTATTTACTGCCAAGACCCATACCTATAAAGAAATCCGTCACTTTTTTCGTTGCCTGCTGTGCCTTCCGGCCGGGGGCAAGACCACCAGCGGCGCCGAGCTACCCCACATTACCCTCACCCGCGCCGATGGCAACCACCGGTAACTGCAAGCCGACCGTGATAGCTACGACGGCGTACGTGCCTACTCCTACGATGTGAATCGCGCCAAGAAACAGGAGGTTCGGCCTGGACCTGGAAAGCAAGTTGCCGGAGGATACGGTTGAGTATCTGGCAGAAGAGAATAAAGGTGAATTCACTGGGGTCATCGCGTACTACCGCGACCAAAAATCTGGTAAGAAGAAAACGGTGACAGCGGGCGACCAGAACAAACCGAAACGATTGCGGTGGTTGTATGCGAAAGAAAGAACAGCGAAACGGGCTTTAGACGGTCAGTAGGGACGTTTAAGAGCCTCCTGACATGCTCCAAGTCGATCAATCCAAAACCTTGATATCATTGCGCCACCCAAACTGACAGGCAACGGAAATGCAAATAGAAAACTTCGGTGTGAAGCATGCAGATCGGCTAAGCCACATCAAAGATTTGAATGAAGAAGACCAACACACATGGTTCAAAAACGAAAGGGGATACTGGGAGCAGATTTTTAATACTGCCAAGCAACATAGTGGAGAAATGCACCTCCGCGATCTTATACAACGCTATCTAACAACACTCGATGCTTTGATTCACGACTCTACAGACCTAACCAACCTGTATCAATTTCACAGTAGCAACTCACTACCGCTTCATGATGAGAAACCTCATGCAGACGCCATTAAAGAATTTGCACAACGAGGGCAATTCTACGCTGGACTTTACATATTTAAAACTTTACTCAGCCAGCAAAGCGCTTTATACACGGGCAAATACAAGTCTGAATTAACAGCCCTCGACGAGAACTTCAAGGCATCATTTTTCACTGAGCATGAAAAATTTGTAAATTCATTGTCAGAATCAAAGAACTCAATTGAAAAATTCGTTGAGACAACAAAAAAAGACGTTTCAGACCATCTATTTCAAAAGCTCGACGTGGCTACTAATGAAATTGCAAATACCGTAACCTCCGCGACCAACGCAATCCTCTCAGCCGAACCGGTTAAGTATTGGGAGGATCGGGAGGAAAAGCACCGCAACAAAGCTCGCTCATACCGGCGCGGCGTTATCGTCTCGGCGATTGCCTTCATAGCAACTATCGTATTTTTGACCTTGTCAGTTTATAAGAATGGAGAAACTTACTCTATCCTTGGCATACCTGTGACTTTACCTGCTGAAAAATTCAGTATTGCACTCTTGGTGATCTGTACTACAGCCATGATTTGGCTCATCAGAATACTGGTAAAACTCATGATGACAAATCTAGCACTGGAAATTGAAGCACTGGAAAGATCTACCATGATTAAGACATACATAGCTATAGATAGCACGAAGGCCGAGCAGGCTGCAGAAATCCGGATGTTGTTTTACACAACTTTATTTCGGCCTTCGAGTAACAGTCTAACGGATGACTCTACCTCACCAGAGTACATTCGAATTATCGAGGCGATGCTTCAGAAAAAAGCCTAACCAGCCCACAAACTACGAACCCTGATTATCGGACAGGGTTCGTCGAAGCGTTTTAATTCGATGACTGTACGAGTGCCTCAATTGTCCTCAATATATCTTTCCTTTGCTGATCATCCAATTTTGCCAGTAGCTGCAAAAAAGGTGCTCCAAAGCAGAAATCAGGGGCGAAATCAGGGGCCACGAAATCAGGGGCCAGACCACAATATTCAGTCGATTTGTTTCGCTTCAACTGCGAGCAAGAGCACGTGGTAAAGACGCGTAAGCCTCCGTCCTATCCCAATCCTGATAAACTCCCTCACCTTCGCCCCTCTGATCCAGATTCCCCCAATGCCTCTACAACCCGCCCCACTCTCCCGCCGCTTCTCCGTCGCCCCGATGATGGATTGGACGGACCGCCATTGCCGTTTCTTCCTACGCCTCCTATCGAAGAATGCCCTGCTCTACACCGAAATGGTCACCACCGGTGCGCTTCTAAACGGCGATCACGAACGTTTCCTCCGTCACAACGAAGCCGAGCACCCTCTCGCGTTGCAATTAGGCGGTAGCGTTCCGCTGGATCTGGCCGCCTGCGCCCGCATGGCCCAGGAACACGGCTACGACGAGGTAAACCTAAACGTCGGCTGCCCAAGCGATCGTGTGCAGAACAACATGATCGGTGCCTGCCTGATGGGTCATCCGCAACTGGTGGCGGATTGTGTGAAGGCGATGCAAGACGCTGTGTCGATTCCAGTGACGGTAAAGCACCGCATCGGCATCAACGGTCGGGACAGTTACGCGGAGCTGTGTGATTTCGTCGGCACCGTCCGCGATGCCGGGTGCACCAGTTTTACCGTGCATGCGCGGATTGCGATTCTGGAGGGGTTGTCGCCGAAGGAGAATCGTGACATTCCGCCGTTGCGCTATGACGTGGCGGCGCAGCTGAAGGCGGATTTTCCGGCGTTGGAGATTGTGCTGAATGGCGGGATCAAGACGATGGAGGCTTGCCATGAGCATTTGCAGACCTTTGACGGTGTGATGCTGGGGCGTGAGGCTTATCACAATCCGTATTTGCTGGCGGAGGTGGATCAGCAGTTGTTTGGCAGTTCGGCGCCGGTGATCAGTCGGGCGGAGGCGTTGGCGCAGTTGCGTCCTTATATAGCCGAGCATTTGCTGGCCGGTGGTGCGATGCATCACATCACGCGGCATGTGTTGGGCCTGGGCACGGGATTCCCGGGGGCGCGGAAATTCCGTCAGTTGTTGTCGGTGGATATTCACAAGGCCAAGGATCCGCTGGCGTTGCTGGATCAGGCGGCTGAGTTGCTTGAAGGTCGTTGATTGAAGGTTTGAGTGTGCGGGCGACGCATGAGCGTTGCCCGCTGTTTTGTTGTACTGACAGGATGTCTTTTGTTTATGCCCGCATTTAGTTTTTCTGCTTTCAAGCGTTTCACCCTCCTCGCCTTGTTCAGCTTCACTTCCGACGTTTATGCGCACTGTGATGGCTTTTGTATGGGCCGGACCGATACGCCGTGGGAGGTGACGCAGTTTTCCGGCTTCACCTTGGTGTCTTTAATCCTCGCGCCTATTTCGTCTAGCCAGGAAACGACCGACAGTCACAAGCGTGTTTACTCTGCTGAAGAACAGGAAGACGCGCGACTCTATCTCGCCAGCGACGGCATGCTGCAGGCCGCGTATTTCACATCAGCCTTGCAGCGCTACCGCCAGGAGTCGCCGGATTCAGCGTTAAACGATCTCGCCGTTGCGGCGTTGATCAGCGCTCAGTGATCAGGCGGCCGCAGCGGCGGTCCAGTTGACCCAGCCAAAGAGCCACGTTGCCAGAATCAACAAACCAAACGCGATCCGATACCAGGCGAACGCGGCGTAGCTGTGGTTGGCAATAAACTTGAGCAGGCCGCGTACGGCGATCATCGCGAAGATAAACGCGGTGACGAAGCCGAGGGCGAAGACTGGCAGGTCGTTGGGCTGGAACAGGTCGCGGTATTTGTAGCCGGAGTACACGGCGGCGCCGACCATGGTCGGCATGGCGAGGAAGAACGAGAACTCGGTGGCGGCTTTGCGCGACAGGCCGAAGAGCAGGCCGCCGATGATGGTCGAGCCGGAGCGTGAGGTGCCGGGAATCATCGCCAGGCATTGTACGAATCCGACTTTCAGTGCGTGGGACCAGCGCATGTCGTCGACGTGTTCGACGCTGATCACATGGCTGCGCTGTTCGGCCCACAGCATGATGATGCCGCCGACGACCAGTGCCACGGCGACGGTGATCGGGTTGAACAGGTATTCGTGGATGGCATCGGCGAACAATACACCCAAGACCACGGCGGGGAGAAAGGCGATCAGCAAGTTGAGGGTGAACCGTTGGGCATTACGTTCGGTGGGCAGGCCTTTGATGATGTCGAAGATCTTCGGTCGAAACTCCCAGACGACGGCAAGAATGGCACCCAGTTGAATAATGATGTTGAACGCCATGGCGCGTTCGCCGCCGAATTCCAGCAAGTCGGCGACGATGATCTGGTGGCCGGTACTCGAGATCGGCAAGAACTCGGTCAGGCCTTCTACCGCACCTAATATCAACACCTGGAAAAGGGTCCAGAAATCCATTAATCCTCCGTCAGAGCGCTCTTGATGAGCGACCGGGTAATAACACTCAGGGGTTGAGTATCTGCAGTGAGACCATTGACATACATAAACGCAAAAGTTCAGCAGCCACGAAGATTACGTCTTATTAAAAGACACACTCAAGCCATGTTAGTAATCGTCGGCTGACGAACTACGCAGAAAATATTTAGGCCTTCTTGCAGAAAAAAGTTGCTCTGCCAATAAAGTGTGATCAATATCACATTATTCCGAGATGGCCAGACAGTGGCAATTGGACATAGACAAAGCTATCGCATTCACCTCAAAATAGTGGCACCATTGCATATCGCCACCATCTAAGCAGTAGTTCACCCCTCCGAGAAAATCAACTAAAAGCTTGAAAAGCTGAATTATTGTTAGAAAACTCGCGAGACAAGTCTAAAATCCGCGCAAATGTTACCAATTGTCAGTCACAGATGAGAACCGGTGCTTTAACATCCCGATGTCAGCACTTAATTCGAGTCAATGCATGATGCTCTCAGGGAACTTAGCGACTAGAAGTCCGCGCCCGACAAACGACGAACCTGGTGTTCTTACTCTGGGTCGTACCCGTGGCGTGGCTGAACATTTCAAAGCGCTAGTCGCCCAGCATTTACGCAGTGATATGGCGCTCGAAGCCGATGCGTACACTAGTTCATATCAGTTGAATGAACAGTCTGGTTCGTATCGAGCCATCTTCCTGGTGATCGACAGCCCCCAGGCCCTCGAAGACAATCTGGCGCTGGTCGAAAACCTGCGCAGCGACAACTTGAAGCCGATCATTTGCGCGGTCATCACCGGTCGCGGCGCCTTCAACAAGATCAAATATTATCTGGCTGGCGCGGATGTTTGTATCAAGCTCAATACCCTTTCCGACGATGGCGCGGAGTTGCTGGGCGAGTTCTTCAACAGTGAAGAATGGCAACGCGATATCGATCTGACGCTTGACCCGACCCGTATCTGCCTGATGGGCACCAGCAAGAAACTCGATATCTCGTTTGCCGAAATGAAGATCCTCGAAGCCTTCGCGCAAACCAGTAATCACATCCTGAGCCATGATGAAATCGCCAGCATCATGGGCCTCAACAGCAATTTCTACGACCCTCGAGCGCTGGAAAAATCAATCAGTCGCTTGCGTGGAAAAATCAAGGACATGTATGGTACAAACGCGATTCAGAGCATTCGCGGCTATGGCTATCGCCTGCTGCGGGGTCTGATATCGACTGCCTGACTCTCGGGCAGCCTTCCCTTTTGCATACGTACGAAGGATCGTCTGATGCAACCATATAGCTCCCGTTCTGCTTCACGCCTGTTTCAAATCAAGCAATTGAATGAGCGCGACAACACGCCCCATAACAATAAAACTCCATAACATAGCAGCAGATCGAGTGGAATTTATCGAGGGCCAATCTTGGGCCCAGACCCTGCCTATCGATTACTTCCGAGGAAGTCATTGCTCGCCTGCCGATTTATCTTTTAGCCAATTTTGGTGTGTATTTAGGAGAGAGACATGGAAACTAGTACAACCCTCCCAAGGAAATATTTTGTTGTCGTGACTCACAGTACAACGTCGCAACGCGAACTGGAGAGCATGCTGTCCAGTGAACGTTTCAATTCGTTTGAAGGGGTTGATTCGCCCTCTTCCGCTCCAATGGTGATGGAGTTCACATATCCAGGCATCAGTCGCAAAAATGCTCCGCGCAGTATTGAACATGATACTCAGCGGATATTGGCCACGCTCGAGTCCGAATGGCGCGCAGCGCAATCGGCTAATCCTTTCCAGAATGTCCCGGCCATTACCGGGGAAACCCGCAACATGCCGCCTGCCGTTGAAGGTGATATGCCCGGCAATGAAACCTGGCATCTCGACCCTGATCAGGGCGCACTGGTCAAAGAAGGTGTCGAAATCAGCCTGACAGGCCTGGAAACAGCATTGGTCAGGAAAATGCTCAGCCATGAAGAGCGTGTTGTCAGTCGTGATGAGCTGATTCTCAGCATCGGCCGAGAGCCGGAACAATATCGCGGCCTGGAAATGTGCCTGAGTCGCCTGCAAGACAAATTCAAAAGCGCCAGTCATGGCGAACGACTGTTTCGTGCCGTCAGAAATCGCGGTTATTGCCTGATTCAGGAAATCGTCGCATAACCACGAAAATCTCCACGAACAGAACAAACAGATAAAAGTGCGATTACAAAAACAACAAGAGCACTCTGTTTGGTTTCATCTTCCTCCTTGATTTGAACACTCCCTGCCTCCACCCCTCCAACAGTAACAAATACAACATCATTTATTCACCCCTTCCTCTGCGACCTTTTCTAACACTCTTATATTTAATTATTAAAAAAGTTGGCACTGTGCCATCTTGTTAGAACTCGTCAGACACCATTCCCGGCAATAACTTAGTCTATTGACTGACGACAGTTCGGCATATCGATGTTGTTACCTCAGGACACTCGTTAGAACAAAAACAATAAGTCTGCATAACAACTCGGTTTTCAACTGTTGAAACCTGAATGGACGTCTTTTGGGGATACCGTATGGATCTTTCTTTAAGTATCAATCGAAGCACAGGCCTCAAGGGACTGACCTTTTGGGGCCAATGGGCGCTGGCACAGGGCTTTGTGGTGACGCTGCTGTTCATACTCGCCGAGCAGCACACCGGGACGGTCGCGTTTTACTACCGTATGTGTGCAACGCTGGCGGTACTGGCGTCGGTGCCGGCTTATACGTTTAGCGGTGTGTATCGCAAGCGTGACAATTACCTGACCGGTCTTGGTCGACTGTTTATGGGTTGGTCGATGACCATGGCGGCGCTGGCGTGCATCGCTTTTGTCTGCCAGGCCGATGAGCTGTTTTCGCGGCAGGTGATTCTGAGCTGGGCGGTGTATGGCTTCCTCGGTCAGGCGTTTCTTTACGCTCCGCTGCATGCGTTTTCCAAGTACTACCAGCGTTCGCGTAAAAGCGAACACAAGACGCTGATCGTCGGCACCGGCGAACTGGCGCTGGGCTTGGCGAAGAAGCTCAGCCAACTGGAAAATCTGCCGTTGGTAGGTCTGGTCAGCAATGGCGATGTGTCTGCTCTGGGTTCGGATGCACCGCGCGTTGTCGGCGATCAGGAACAATTGCTGGAGCTGATCGAAGCGCATGACATCCGTCGCTTGTACATCACCCTGCCGCTGTGTGAGGCCGCGAAAATCGAGGCGATTTATGGTGACTTGCTAGGAGCCAACGTTGATGTGGTGTGGGTGCCGGACTTGAACAGTCTGACCCTGCTCAATCACTCGGTGAGGGTTGTGGACGGCTTGCCGGCGATCTACTTGAACGAGAGCCCGCTGACCAGCCGCCCTACTGCTGCTTTGAGCAAGAGTCTGGTCGAGAAAACCGTGGCGTTTCTGGCGATCATTGCGCTGAGTCCGATACTGCTGATCATTGCGTTGGCGGTGAAGATCAACTCGCCCGGCCCGGTGTTCTTCAAGCAGGATCGTCATGGCTGGAACGGCAAGGTGATCAAGGTCTGGAAGTTCCGCTCGATGCGTGTTCACGATGACCGTGACGTGAAGCAGGCCAGCCGTAACGACTCGCGCATTACCCCGGTCGGGCGCTTTATCCGCCGCACTTCGCTGGATGAGTTGCCGCAACTGTTCAACGTGCTTCAGGGGCACATGGCTCTGGTCGGCCCTCGCCCGCACGCCGTCGCGCACAACAACTACTACTCGGGGAAAATCCTCGCGTACATGGCGCGTCACCGGATTAAACCGGGGATCACCGGTCTGGCTCAGATCAGCGGCTGCCGCGGTGAGACGGACACCCTCGACAAGATGCAGAAGCGTGTCGAGATTGACCTGCAATACATCAACAGCTGGTCGTTGTGGCTGGACCTGAAGATCCTGGTGAAGACGCCGTTTACGTTGCTGTCGAAGGATATTTACTGAGGTTTGAAGCTGCATACCGCAAGGGGACGAAAGTCCCCTTTTTTGTGCGTGGGATTTGGGGATGGAATCGGATCTTGGATGGATGCAAAAACTGTGGGAGCGAGCCTGCTCGCGAAAGCGGTGGGTCAGGTAACGGGGATGCTAACTGTGCCGACGCCTTCGCGAGCAGGCTCGCTCCCACAGGGATTTGTGGTTGGCTCAAGCCTTGTGGCTAGACACGTAACCTGTGGGAACTGGCTTGCCAGCGATGGCGGCGGGTCAGGCAACATCAAGGTTGCAAGTGCCGGCCTCATCGCTGGCAAGCCAGCTCCCACAGGGGATTTGTGCTTGGCTCAGGCCTTATGGCTAGACACATAACTGTGGGAGCTGGCTTGCCAGCGATAGCGGTGGGTCAGGCAACATCAATGTTGCAAGTACCGGCCTCATCGCTGGCAAGCCAGCTCCCACAGGGATTCGGGAATGGTTCGGGATTTGTGGTGTGACAAATAGCCAATGTGGGAGCGAGCTTGCTCGCGAAAGCGGAGGGTCAGGCAACAATGATGCTGGCTGTGCTGACGCCTTCGCGAGCAAGCTCGCTCCCACAGGTTTCAGAGGTGCTTCGGAGATCCGCGCTTACTCGGTGATCTTCTCGAAATTCCGATAAAACATGTCCCCTTCCCGGCTATCGGTCATCGAGTGCAGCTGATAGCTGCGGCTCAGTCGCGCACCACCGTCACGGGTCAGCGGGGCCCAGACCAGGTTGGCGCGGCGCATGGTCGACATGCTCATCATTTCGTCGAACGGGATCGACAGGTAGATGCCTTTGTCGAAACTACCTTCGCCATACTCCGCGCTGCCCGCCGTGGTGATCGTCGCCCATGCACCAAAGCGCACACCGTTGAAAAACTCGCGCGAGATGTCCAGCGTGCCGCCCCAATCCCCGGCCAGATAACGCCCGACACTGACAGCTGCCAGCGTATCGAACGGCAAATCGGTATACGCCGTGACATGCCCGGTCACCACCGAATAATCACGCAAGGCAAAACCCTGATCGAAATCACGCTGACGCACCCAGTTCAGATCCGCCCCCACCGACCAGCGCTCACCGGTCGGGCGGAACAACACTTCACCGCCGACACCGGCAAACATCGACTCCAGATAACCGCCATACACCATGCCATACCAGTCTTTATCCAGTTGCTCGGCATGGCTGACCTGGAACAACGGCATGGTGGTGTTGGACGTGGTCAGGTACTGACGCAAATCCGTGCGCACACGCGGCAGACCGCTCGGCGCGTCGTAGCTGAATTTGTCGAAGTTGTTGGCCAGGTTGGCACTGAGCAAGCCGCTCCACCAGGTGTTGCGATTGAAGCGGTATTCGGCGTCGGCATCAGCACTCAATTGATAGAGCAAGCCATCCGGACCGCCGACGTTCTGCTTGAAGCCCAGCCCCACGCCATAACTGAAATGCTGCGGCGCTTCGGTGTAGAGGGTCTTCTCGTTGTGCGGCATCGCCGGGTTGATCTCGGTGGTGCGGTGCAGCGATGCAAGTGGCTCTTCGTTGTTGATCACCTCGCGGAAGGTCTGGCGCGGCAAACTGGTTTCTTCCAACGGCAAGTCGTAGCGCTTGTTGACCACGGTGAACCAGTCGATGTCGTCGTTGACGCTATTGTCGAGAATCCGGCTCGCCCGGCCCACAGCCTTGGACGAATGGAAGTAACGCTGCTGCTCGCCATAGACGATCAGCTCGGAATCGCGCTGCACGATGCGCTCGACCTTGTAGCCGGCATTCTGCTGCAAACGCTGCGAGACGTTGGCCCAGTTGACCTGATCCATCGCCGTGGTCGGTGCCTTCGCCGGCAGCGGTTCCGGGGTCGGATCGTAAGTCTTCGCCGGTGCCTTGCGGCTGACAAAATTGGTGTGGAAGGTCACGCCGAACATTGCCGTATTACCGCGCTCCCACGCCGCGCTGACGTCGACCGAATCGGTGACTTTGAACACCGCGCCGAGGTTGATCGGCGAGTCCTGTTTGATCTCGTTGTCCTTCGGCTCGTGCTTGTAGTCGTTACCTTCGAATTCGAGTTTCAGGCTGAGGCGATCCCAAGGCGTCTGATAGCTCACGCCACCGAAGAACGACGGCCGACCACGAAAGTACGAACCCGAGTTGACGTCACCGGTGCCTTCGAGGGCCGGGCGGGTATCGAAGCGATCGCTGACGTAGCCCAACGGGTTGTCGATATCGCCACGGTTACCGAGGTAACCCCAGGCAATCCCGGCGCTGAAATCGAAGTTGTCGTAGCGCTTGTTGGCGACGAAAAACTCACTGGAGAACAAACCCGTACCGCCGACGTCTCGGAAGCCCAGCGCCACGTCGGGCAGCCAGTGACTCTCTTGCCACAGCCGGACTTTGACGTCGACCGCCTTGTCCTTATAGCTTTGACTGCCGCTGAGGGCCTCCGAGCCGTACGGCCGGTTGGTGATCGCGGTGTAGCGAAACGAGCCTTCGAGCCAGTCCAGCGGCTGCAACGACACGCTGTAGCGACTGTACGGATCAGTGCGGTTGGCGTTGACGCTCAACTCGCCGGCCGGGGCCATGCGCGCGGTCGGCGTCTGCAACAGACCGGTGCCACCGAAGTCATTCTGGGTAATGCGCGGCTCTGCAAGAGCCAAACCACACGGCAATAACAACACAGCTGCAAAACGTAACTTCAACGAACCACCTCGGCCAGCTGTGTGGCAATAAATTCAGCCAACTGCTGATTCAGCTCAGGGATAGGCGGATCAAGATCATCATTTTTCAACGGCACCAGAATCTTGCTGCCGGCCACGGGAAAGTGTCCGGACTCGCGATTCCAGTGGGCGATGCCGACACGTTGCGAAGCGCCGTTGGGCTGGATCAGCCACAGGTAATCGGCTTCGGCATCGCTCAGGATCGAACAGCCTTGCAAGTACTCGCGGGCCTCCTGCAACGGCTGATACGGCAAGTGGCACGGCTCGGCGACCGCGCCCAACACTTGCACTTCGTCGACGCGTTTCGGATAAACCAGACGATCACCGTCGTCGAGGCGAATGTTGCGCGCGAAGCCAACCTCCAACGCGACCGGATCGAGATCGGCAATCTGCCGTCCGGTCACCGGCATCTGCCGCACTTCTTCGGCAATACGCCGCGCCAGCGCCGCCCGACTCGGCCGGTCGAACAGCATCGACATGCGCTGCAGTACATCGAGATCAAACAGCACACCGACCTTGAGCCGCGTCTGCTCCTCAATCAGCGACTGCCGCAGCAAGCCGCCCGCCAGCCAGTAGCCTTCGGCATTCGGCACCGCTTCGCTGATCACATCGAGCAAACGCCCATTGGCTGGCAACGCGACCGGCCCGGGATGGGCGACATCGCCCGACACGGTGACGGCCGCCTGACTCACACTCGCGACCAGCATCAGGCCCGCCGACAACATTTTCAGGCGCATCACGGCAGGTGCCTGCGATCAGGGGTCAGTTGCACAAACTTGACGCGCAACTGCGACGTCAGTTGTTGCTCGCTCTGCAAGATGAACCCGTCACGCGGGTCGACCCAGTAACGATTGGTCGCGCTCAGGCCGATGGCCGGGGCGTCAATCTGCTCATCGACACGCAGCACGGTGTATTCCTTGTCGAGAATCTGCAGGGTCTGTTCCGAGCGGCGCGAGAAGCGGCTATTGACGATCACCCCGACTTCCTGGCCCTTGTAGAGGTCGATCCAGCGCCGCGTGGTGAAACCGTCCGCGACGTGATGCAGGCCTTGTTTGAACGGCGAGTCATCGGCCAGCCGCGTGCCATCCAGATCGCCTTCCAGACCGAGACCGATACTGCGAACGGCGAGGCCATTGCGCAGCAGCAGAACCTGTTTGCCCGAGGCGACCCAGAACTGCAGGTCTTCGCGTTCGCGCACCAGCGCCAGCACCCCGGAACCGGACGGCGTGGTCAGTTTCAGTTGCGGGTAATTGACCCCGGCCACTTCAGCCGCCGACACGTCGACTTCATCCGGGCCAACGACTGCCGCTTTAAGGTTGTTCAACGAAGCGCTCATCAGCGGGTTACAGCCGCACAGCAACGAGGCCGCCATCAGGCACAGGCCAACTTTCAAAATATTCAAAGTCGGCGGCCTTATTTGCTGTTGTTACTGTATTCGCTCCAGTTCTTCGCAGCGGAAGCGCCAGTGCCGACAATTGATGCCGACGGCACCAACTGGCTGATCAAGCGATTCCAGCGAGTCACGTTGGCAGGCCCGACGTACACCACGTCCTGCGGGCGGACTTCGAAGTGCGACGCGAGCGCCATGGCAGTCGGCGATTCAGCTTCCAACTGGTAGATCTTCGCCGGCTCGACATCGAGGTTTTCCACGCCACGAATGACGTACACCGCGTTGCCGTTGGAAGTGGTCTGGCTCAAGCCGCCGACCGAACCGAGCACGTCGGTGAGGTTCATCGTCGCGGTCTTGAAACTCAACGCGCGCGGCTGATTGACCTCGCCCATCACGTAAATGCGCTTGTTGTCGTTGTACGGCAGATACAGCTGATCGCCGCCCTTGAGGTAGACGTTCTGCAACTCGGCATCCTGCTGATTGAGCGAGTCGAGGTTGAGCGGATAAGTGCGGCCGTTGCGGGTCAGCAACAGCCCGGACAAATCGGCGTTGTTGGTATCGATACCGGCCGAACCGAGGGCTTCGACCACGCTCAGTGGATTGGTGGAAATCGCTTGCGGGCCGGCCTTGGCCACCGCGCCGGTGACCACGACTTTCTGGCTGGCGAAACGCAACACCGCGACATCGACTTGCGGCTCGGCGATGAACGCCGACAGCCGCTGTTCAATGTCCGAGCGCAGTTGCTGGATGGTCCGGCCGGTGGCCTGGACTTCCTTGATGAACGGGTAATACAGCGTGCCGTCGGAACGCACCAGTCGGCCGTTGGCATCGATCTGTTGTTGCGCGCCGGACGGGGCCGTCAGCTCAGGGTGATCCCACACCGTGATGTACAGAACATCGTTGTTGCCGATGCGGTATTCGGCCGGGGTCGCCAGCAGCTCCGGCGGTAGCGACTCACGCTTTTGCGTGGCGCGGTTCATGGCAATCAGCTTGGGCGTGATCGGAATCAGCTCGACCCGGCTGCTTTCGCTGGCGCCCTGGCGGGTGATGCTGCCGGTGCTGAGGTATTGACCGGGGGAAAACATGCAACCTTGCAAAGCGAGACTTGCCAACATTAAAAGATAAACACTACGAGTCATAATGGCACTACGCTATTCAAGGGCGAATCCAAAAACAAAGTCACCCGACTTACGTCGGGCGACCTTGTACTGCACTAACAGAACTTCCTGTTAGTTATGCGTGCCGGTGGTACCGGTGGTACCCGTCGTACCGGTGGTACCGCCGTTGGCACTGCCACCGCTGTTAGACGCCGCTACAGCACTGGCAACCATTGCAGTACTGGCTGCGGGCGCTTGAGAAGCCGCCACGTTGCCACCTACATTGGTTACCGCTGTCAGCGGTGCTTCAGCGGCGGCAGCCCAGTTGCTCAACATCGTCAACAGGGCAACTGCCATCACTTTTTTCATATCAACTCCTTTCTAACATTCGACCTGTTAAAAAACCGGCCTGAGTTAGCGGTGGTGAGTTCAAGTCCGCAAAAAGCGCGAACAAGATCCGTCGTTCTTTCACAGTCTTACCCAACTGATAAAAGTCGAACGGCAGGTTTATATCTACGGACTTGCAAAAGGCATTGCCAGTGTAATTTCCCGACGTTATCTAACAAGCTGACTGAAAATAACATTGGACTAAATGGCCATCATCCCAAGTAGCCTTTGGGGTGATTTGATTGCCAGCGCCAAGTGTCGGTGACCATGTCCTGCAAGTTGCGTGTGGCTTTCCAGCCCAGCTCTTGTGCAGCCTTGGAGGCGTCGGCCCAACTCTCGGCAATATCCCCGGAGCGGCGCGGCATCATCCGATACGGCACCGGTTGCCCGCAGGCCTGTTCGAAGGCGTGGAGCACTTGCAGCACGCTGTAGCCATCGCCCGTACCAAGGTTCCAGGTATGAATGCCGGTGCGTCCGGAGATCGACTGCAACGCCTTCAAATGGCCGTCCGCCAGATCGACGACGTGGATGTAATCGCGCACGCCAGTGCCGTCGACCGTCGGGTAGTCATTACCGAAAATCGACAGCTCTTGCAGGCTGCCGACCGCCACCTGACTGATGTACGGCACCAGATTATTCGGGATGCCGTTGGGGTCTTCGCCCATGTGGCCGCTATGGTGGGCGCCGATCGGATTGAAGTAGCGCAGCAAGGCGATGCTCCAGCGCGGCTCGGCCTGGCTGAGGTCTCGCAGGACATTCTCGACGATCAGCTTGGACTGGCCATAGGGATTGGTCGGATTGCCGGTAGGGAAATCCTCGCGGATCGGCATCTGTTCAGGCTCGCCATACACCGTGGCCGACGAACTGAACACGAGCCGGAACACCCCCGCCGCCGCCATCGCCTGGCACAGATTAATGCTGCCGCTGACGTTGGTTTCGTAGTACTCGAGCGGTTTGCGCACGCTCTCGCCGACCGCTTTCAGGCCGGCAAAATGCAGCACCGCCTCGATGTTGTGCTCGCGGAAAATCCGGTCGAGCAGTGCCCGGTCACAGACATCGCCGCGAATCATCCAGGCACTCTTGCCGCAAATGCCCTCAACGGCGTGCAACGCGGCTTCGCTGCTGTTACAAAGGTTATCCAGTACGACAACTTCATAACCTGCTTCAAGTAGAGCAAGTGTGGTGTGCGAACCGATATAGCCGGCGCCACCCGTTACCAGAATCTTCATAGTGCTATCCGTCTTTGGATGAGTGACAAGTAGCGTGTCAAGCCTGATTCGTTGAAGATGTGTCACACTCCACACAAACAGGCGACAACAACCGAAAACAAAACTAGTTCAATGACTGGCAATAAATATTTTTGCAGGTCACACTGTATTGCCCGCTACTTATTAGCACTCCCTGTGCACTCATCACTATCAACAGATACCGACTAAAAATAACTATAAAGCATTCGCCGACATCTCATAACATTGTCATGTTTTACCGGCCTAACTAATTGCCATTAACAACCTGACTCAGGTATTAAAGTAAGCCTTCAATCCAACATTGAAACTTACACGCCCTTTATTAGTGCGCGCATCCTTCGCCTGTGTTCCATGACTGTCCAGGATACTTTTATGATTCGTAAATGTTTGTTCCCCGCTGCCGGCTATGGCACGCGTTTCTTGCCGGCCACCAAAGCCATGCCGAAAGAGATGCTGCCGATCGTCAACAAGCCGTTGATCGAGTACGCCGTAGAGGAAGCGCGGGACGCCGGCCTGCAACACATGGCCATCGTCACCGGTCGTGGCAAGCGTGCGCTGGAAGACCATTTCGACATCAGCTACGAACTCGAACACCAGATCCGTGGCACCGAGAAAGAGAAATTTCTCGCCGGCACCCGCGAGCTGATCGATACCTGCACCTTCTCCTACACCCGTCAGGTGGAAATGAAAGGTCTGGGCCACGCGATTCTCAGCGGTCGTCCGCTGATCGGCGACGAACCCTTCGCCGTGGTGCTGGCCGATGACCTGTGCCTGAACCTGGAAGGTGACGGCGTGCTCACGCAGATGATTCAGCTGTACAAGAAATTCCGCTGCTCGATCGTCGCCATCCAGGAGGTCCCGGCCGACCAGACACACAAGTACGGCGTGATTGCCGGCGAACTGATGTCCGACGGCATTTACCGGGTCAACAACATGGTGGAAAAACCGGCGCCGCAAGACGCGCCGTCGAACCTGGCGATCATCGGCCGCTACATCCTCACCCCGGACATTTTCGACCTGATCGCCGACACCCAGCCGGGCAAGGGCGGCGAAATCCAGATCACCGACGCACTGATGAAACAGGCGCAGAACGGTTGCGTGCTGGCCTACAAGTTCAAAGGCCTGCGCTTTGACTGCGGTGATGCCGAGGGTTATTTGCAGGCCACCAATTTCTGCTACGAAAACGTTTATCTCAAGGGCCGCTGAGACGGCTCCCCCCACCCAACGAGGCCACCATGAACATTGCACAACATTCCGTAGAGATTGAACGCGAGGTGGGTAACCTCGGGGTGATGAGCTGGCTGTCACGCCATCAGCCGTTGCCCAGCGCCAACGAGTCCTGGCTGGGCACGATTCTGCTGGTGGAGCGGATCGGCGTATTTCCGGCGTCCGGCGATATTCGCCGGCCGCTGCGCGATCCGTATCCGCTGCTCGCGCATTTGAAAAAGCTGTATGGCGAGCAGGCGTTGGAGATGGATGACAGTGACGGGCTGAAAGTGATCTTCAGCGACTGGCGCTTCCGCGTGCGGATTTGCTGTAACGACCCGGCGATCATCATCAACGTTGAGACTCGATGCGATACGCGATTGATGCCGCAGAAGATTGCAGAGTTGTTGAGCCAGGTCGACAGTTTCACACCGGACGCCTGATCGTTCCCACGCTCCGCGTGGGAATGCCGCCCGGGACGCTCCGCGTCCCTTCGCTGAGTGACGCAGAGCGTCACAGGATGCATTCCCACGCGGAACGTGGGAACGATCATCGCGCCGGGGTTTGCGCGTTATTTCGTGGAGGCATCGCAGCGGTCCTTGGCGCCGGTAATCCATCCATAGAAGTAATCAGCAATCACCTTCCCGCCCGTGGCCGGCACCGGATGAATCTTGTCCGGGCCGATCATCGCCGCCGCGTAGCGCTTAACATCGGGGCCGAACGCGCATTGCAGGTTGGCATACCCCAGATGCTGCTCGCGCGCCCACGGTTCAAGCACCTGCGCGTACGCCGACATCGGATAGGCGCTGGAGCGTGTGGTGTCCTGACGCATGATCAGGTTGATGCTCGCCTGCGGTTGAATCTCACGCAGCATCCCCACCAGCCCCTGAACGTTCTGCAGATACTGCGCAGGCTTCACGCCAAAACCCTGATCATTGCCACCGAGCATGATCAGGTAAACGTCAGCGGGAATCTTCGACACAGCGGCCTTCCACTGCACCTGCCACTGCGGATCCTTGTGATAAAAATCTGCGGAGGCCGCCCCCGATGCCGCCAGTTTCGAGATCCGCACGCCGCTCTGATCGTTGCTCATCCACAGCCCGAACAACGTCGGCGCGCCCTTCACCACTTCCAGTTTGAAGGACCAGTCTTTCGCTGCCGAGAGGCCTGTCAGTGGCACTTCCTGAACGCCCGAACCCTCAAGCTTCAACGGTTGCCAGTCTTGCGCGGGAGACCAGCGGTAGCGGAGCTCGCTGGATTCGCCGTTACCCAGGTAAAGCAATTTCGCCTGAGTGACAGCGGTATCGATGCGCGGCGTCGGACTCGCATCCACTTGCAACCATGCGCCGGGCCGGCCTGTTACCGTGCGACTGTCCGGGCTCGCCTGGCCCAGGTCTGAAACCTTCCAGTCGCCGCCGAAGTACTTGTCACTGCTGCGGGTGTATTTGAAATGCGTGCCGCCCAACGCCGCGCCGTGGTTGAAACCGACGTAACCCGGCCCGGCAAAACCCACCTCCCCGGCCACGCGTTGCACCAGTTTGTTCAGGTAGAAATCCTGCCCGGCGCTGTAGCTGTCGCCGATCACCGAGACCGACAGCACCTTGCCGGCCTTGCCTTCACGCCACTGCGCAAAACGCTCACGGGCATCGCCCACCTGAACCACCGACGCCGCGACGGGTTGAGCGTCATCTACTGCCAACATGCAAAATTTCCTTCAGTCTGGAATGGCCCCTTCGCGAGCAAGCTCGCTCCCACAGTGGTTCTGCGACGTACACAAATCCCCCTGTAGGAGCTGCGGCACGCTGCGATCTTTTGCTGTTGCTTCTAAAGATCAAAAGATCGCAGCGTGCCGCAGCTCCTACAGGGGATCTCTATATCCACTGTGGGAGCGAGCCTGCTCGCGAAGCTTTTAGCTGCTTTGGGTTTGCACCACCGGAGTGACGGGCACCAACGGTTTCTTCTTCGCCGCCCGCTCGCCAAGGAACAACACCGAAGTGAAATTGAACCGGCTGAAAACCATCGACAACACCACTGGCCCCAACAAACCAAAGCTCAAGCCACCCAGCACCAGCAGGCTTTCATCCTTCACTCCCAACCGGCCGAGTACAACCCGCGACGTCGCGGCGAACAGCACATGGAACAGGAAAATCGCATAGGAATAACCGCCCAACCAGGTCAGCGCCTTCGAGCGCACATCACTCGACAGCAACGCGATGCAAGACACGCACCCCACGGTCAACCCGATCAGACTGCGGCGATCGACGATCAACTCACGATCAATCGCCGCCACATACAGCAACGTCAGCGAGATCAACACAAACACCAACGGCCCGATCACCTTCAACCGCTGCTTCAACGCGTCGACGTTCTCCTGGCCAATCATCCCCGCCACGAAAAACGGCAACAGATAAATCGCGCCGTTAATCCCAAACGCATCGAACTTGAACGGCGGCAACAGAAACAACAGAGCCGCAAACGCAAACAACCCATACAACCGCGTCGCCGAGCGCAGCATCCCGCGCCACTCCAGCAGCCCGACGAACATGAAAATAATGAACACCGCCTGCAGGAACCAGAAGTGATTGATCGGCACCCAGAACGACAACAACGCGTCGATCACGCCGACATCCTTGTTCACCCCCGGTCCCACCGCCTGCAACACCGAGAACGGCACGCCGACGCAAAACAGCGGCACGATCAAACGACGCACCTTGCCGCTGAAGAACGCGGAAAAGTCGTTGCCACGAATTTTGTAGATCGAATAGATGTACCCGGAGATGAACGTGAACAGCGGCATGCGCACATACACCATCGAATCGGCGAGCACCCGGAACGGCGAGCCGATGTCGATCTTCAGCCCGCCACCCAGCGGCCCGATGACGTGATAGAGCACCAGCAACAGGCACGCCAGGCCACGCAGGGTTTCAATCTCCAGGGACTTTTTCTTGCTCGACATAAAGCACCTGCCTCAATTCAGAATTCGTGATTCAACCTGCACCGGTTTGTTCGCCCGCAGCATCAAGCCCAGGCCGACAAACAACACCGGCACCACCATCGAGAAGTGCCGGGCGAAGGAGCCAAAGTCCGGCTCGAACAAACCCTGCACCAGCAGAAACGCCAGCGGGATCGCGATCAGTTCCTTGGGTTTGGTCTGGATCGGCGCGCCTTTGTAATCGGTCGAGGTGATGACTTTGAACAGCAGCAACGCGGTCATGATCATCAACGCAACAAAGATCACCTGCCCCGGCCCGGACAGCAGAATCAGCTCCACCGGGAACGACAAGCGGAAGAAGATGATCATCGAGTCCAGCGCCTGCGAAACGAAATCACTGCCCGTGAGCCACGAGACAATCAACGACTTCGAACCCTCCTCGCCTGCCGTGCGCAACTCGTTGTTGCTGGCGCGAATCGACGACACCGGAAACCCAAGCGCGAGCTGAATCGACATGGCCACGGCAAGGTAGAACAGGAACAGCATCAGAAAGAAGGTCGTGCGCGACACGTACTTTTTCATCACGCAGACGCCGACCCACGACAGCGAAAACAGAATCCAGTAAGGCCGGATCAGCACGCCGTAGATCACCGCCGAGAGAAAGAATCCGCCGCGATATTTGCGCGTCAGCGAGCTGAGCAAAATGCTCAACACCGCCACCGACACGATGATTTCCTTGGTCAGATTCTCAAGGAAAAACGAGCGAACAATGCCCCACAGACACAGCGTGCCGAAGATCGCCAACGGCATGCGCCGAAACACCACCACCGGAATCGCTGTGAGGAAAAAGTTGCAGAACATGCCGTAGGCCCAGGCATTGGTCAGGTTGATCCCGGTGGGCCGCAGCAGGAACGCCGAACACTCGTAGGACGAGCGATCCGGCGAGAACGGGTTCCAGAAATTGCAGTTGTCGGCACGGGCGTAAGACGACCACAAGGTCATCGCATCCGGGCCCGGATCACGGGGGATCAGCAGTGGCATCGCCACCGACAGAAACAACCCGGTGAAGAGGATCAGGAACGACACATACGAATCGAGTCGCCTGCCACGAAACTCGATGCACGGCAGTTTCAAGCCCATGACAATGCGGCCTTTTTCGCCTGGGTCGCACGGGTCAGCGCAGCAATCACCACAAGCTGCACAATGATCGCGAAGACGTTGCCCCACGCCGCGCCGTAAATCGAGTAATGCTTGATCAGCAGATAGCTGACCGGCACTGACACCAGCAGGCAAATCGCCGCACTGGCCAGCGACACCCGACTGTTTTTCGAGGCAATCAAACCGCCCCAGACAATGTCGCCAATCGCGCGCAAGGCGAAGGAAAAAATCAGCACACCGAGAATGGCGTTGTCCGGACGCGGCACGCTGGTGGCGACGTAATCAAGCACAACGTTGAAAAACACATAGATCGCCACCGCCACCGCAGCCGAGACCACGAGCGAGCGCATGACCCACTTGTTGATGAACAGTTGCTTGACCGTGAACGCCTGCTGATCGGCCTGAAAACGCTTGGCCAGCACTGGAATCCCGACCACCGCCACCACCGCGTATGACAACGCCTGCAAGGTGTTCGCCGCCGACCACGCGTACACGTATTGACCCAGTTTGGCGTACGGTTCGAGGTCGGCGATCAGAAAACGCTCGGCGTACTGACTCAACGCGATCAACCCGGTGCCGAGGTAAAACGGTAATCCCGCTTTCCACACAGTGGCGGTGGCCAGTGTCCCGGCTTCTCGGCCGTGATGAACGTTCACCACGATCAAGTAACCGGCGATGATCACCAGCACGTTGGCGGCCACCCACAGCCACAACACACTCGCGATTCCCGAGACCCACCCAAGCATCATCCCGCCCACGGCCAACACGGCCCACAGGCCGGTCTTGATGAAAAACAGCAGCGCGCCCGCCGTGGCTTTCTGCGCGGAAAACACGAACGAGTTGATCTCGAACGACAGGTGTTCAGTGAGCAACACCAGCGTCACACAAAGGATCAGCGCGGCAGTCGCTTCAACTGTCTGGAACAGTGAATAAATCAGTACCGTCACCACCGACAGCACCAGCCCCACCGCCAGATACAGCAGCAGGACTTTATCGACCACGCGGCGCGAACTGCCACCGACGCTGATCAAGCGATTGATTTCGGAACTGAAACCGACACTGTAAAACTTCGACGCAATCAGCGATGCAGCGACCACCACGCCGTAAAAACCCAGCGCCTCATACCCGAGGTAGTGGGTGATCGCCAACACCAGCAAAAACTTCGCGCCCAAGGCTCCGCCGCGAAGCAGCAGCCGAAATATCATCGAACGACACCCTTGATGATCTCGTCCATGGCCACGGTTTTCGCTTCGATTTCACGGCAGGTGTCGGTCAGGCGTTTACCGAAATTCGACAGCGCATTCGGCGCGTAAACCGTGTCAATAATCGTGTCGACGTTGATGTCGCCACCGTTGATCACCCAGTCTTCCACGCCCATGTCCTGATAGGCGCCAAAGCCTTTGCGTTCATAGCTGATGTGGTACGCCGGCACGCCGGAAAGCAGCGATTCGATGGCGCCGTGCAAGCGCACGGAAATCACCAGGTCCGGCTGATATTTGGCGATCGTCGCTTTCAACGACAACAAATCTTCGGTGATGCCCAGTTCGCGATAGAACGCACCGTCATCGTTACCACGCACGGCGCTCTGTACGGCGCAAACCACTTTGCTTTTGTTCTTCAGGCGCTGCAGCAGCAACTTCAGGTTGGCCACATAAGCGACTTTCTTTTCCTTGCTCCACTCCGGCGGCTTGCGCAGTACCACGCAAACCGTGGCCGGCGACGATGCGCAGCGAGTGAATTTCGCTTGCTGGAGGATTTTGCTCGCCAGCGACTGTACCGCCAGATCCGGCGCGCGGTAGACGTTGGCGCAGGCATCGAAAATCGCCGAAGAGCGGTTGTCGCGGACGAACACCGCGTCGGCACTGGCGTAGTGCTCGACGATCTTGCTGCTCTCGCCGTGGAACGGGCCGATGCTTTGCGGCAGGTACACCGACGGCACTTTGCTGAGGATCGCGGTTTCCAGTTGCTTGGCGTGGCCGAGCTTCAACTTGATGTGCTCGAAAGCACTTTTCGAACGCATGTAGCCGCCGCCGACGCCAACGATCAGATCGGTTTTCTTCAGCAGGTCAGCCAGTCCTGCGTAAGACTGATTGAGAAACACCGCTTGCTTGACTCGCCCCAAGCCCTTGGCCGCCATCACCGGCGCGTCGAAACGCGGGTGCGGCAAGTAGCTGAAAGAATCCGGATCGGACGCGACGACACTGATCGCGGTGTCTTCACCAAAGTTGCGCTGCACCAGCGCGATGGCCAGATCGACGAGCAGACCGTCACCGGAGTTGGACGCACTGTAGCCATGCAAAATCGTTACGTTCATATGCTTGAGTTCTACTTAAAAAGTGGGAGCGCGATACAGGTCGTAAGTCTGGCGAATCATCAACGCGGCGCTGAAACGCTCGCGGACGATGCTCCGTCCTTCGTTGCCGAGGTCGAGCAAGCGTGGCTTCTGGATGATCGTCAGCACATCGGCCAGCGCCTGGTGATCACCGGACGGGAAGACGTAGCCGGAGACTTCATTGGTGACCAGTTCAGGCAGCGACGTGCAGTTGCTGGCGATCACCGGCAAGCCCATGGCCATGCCTTCCAGAGGCACCATGGCGAAACCTTCCCAGCGGCTCGGCACAATCAGCGCATCGGCTTTCTGGTACAGCGCCTGCACCTCGCTCGGCGTGACCCATGGCAAATATTCAACGGCGTCCATCGGTGGGCATTCCACCGTATCCTCGTTGACCGCACTGCCAACAACGGTCAGTTTCAGGTCGTTGCGCTGCACTTTGGCGAAGGCCTTGAGCAACACGTCGAAACCTTTCTGGTAATCGAGACGGCCAACGAAGAGCAGATGAATCGGCTCGGGACTTGCCGCTTTCGGCGCGTCGTCCTTACGGTGAATGCCGTTGTAGATCAGCTTCATGCGCTTGCGCTCGATGCCGAACCGCGCGGCTTTATCGAGCTCGTACTGGCTGACGCAGATGATCACGTCGGTGACTTTCTGCAGCACCCGCTCGATCCACGCATAGACTTTCTGCTTGGTCGGCGAGCTCTCCATCAGGAACGAAAATGCGTGCGGGCAGTAGACGATTTTCGGCTTGCGCCACGGTCGCAACAGCACACACACGCACCGGCCGATCACCCCGGAAAAAGTGCTGTGCAAATGCACCACGTCGGGTTTTTCCTTGAGCATCACCTGAGTCAGGCGCCAGGCGAAACGCAGCAACGACGGCACATTGCGCCCGGTGCGGGGAAAGGTGCGGATCTGCTGCGCGCCGATGCCGTGCAACTCTTTGGCCTGATCCTCCGGGACCAGATACACCAGCTCGTAGTTCGCCGCATCGCCTTCAGGCGAAGCCGAAATCGTCCGGATCACCGTCGCGACGCCACCTTTGATCGTCTCTGCCACGTGCAGTATTTTTTTCACAAATCACCCACTTCAAACAGGAAAAAACAGTCGCTGACAGTCAGGATTTGTCGGACGCGTATTCGTAGTTGTAATAGCCGTTGCCGCCATTGCCGTAGTAACTGGCCGCGCGCTTCTCGACGCCGTTGAACACCGCGCCTTTGAGCTCGATGCCGTTCTGCGCGAAGCGGCGAATGGTCAGTTCGATCTCTTTGGCCGGGTTCACTCCAAAGCGCGTGACGATCAGGCTGATCCCGGCTTCACGGCCAACGATGGCCGCATCGGTCACCGCCAGCAGCGGCGGCGTATCAATGATCACCAGGTCATAACGCTCGCTGAGTTCCGCCAGCAGTTCGCGGAAGTTGGCGTGCATCAACAGCTCGGAGGGATTGGGCGGCACCTGACCGCGACTGATGAAGTGCAGGTTGTCGACTTCGACTTTGTTGATCGCCTGATCGATGCTGCAGCGCTTGACCAGCAAATCGGACAAACCGTTGGTGATCGGCGTGTTGAGGGTTTTGTGCAGGTGCCCTTTGCGCATGTCGGCGTCAATCAGCACTACGCGTTGGCCGCTCAACGCCATGACCGCGGCGAGGTTGGACGAGACGAAGGTCTTGCCGACCTGCGGGCTCGGCCCGGAAATCATGATGCGGTTATTGGTCGAATCGAGGCCGGCGAAGTGCAGGCAGGTGCGCAGGCTGCGGATCGACTCGATCGACAGATCGGTCGGGTTACGCAGCGCCAGCAGGTAAGCCGGTTTGTCGACGCCATCGCGGGCACGACCCTTTTTGTTGTCCTCTTCCTGCTGCAAGGCGCTGTAGGGAATCGACGCGTACACCGGCAAGCCGAGTTGCTCGATGGCCTCCGGGCCTTCCAGACCACGGCTCAGGGATTTACGCAGCAGCACCAGCGCCACACCAACGAAGGCACCGAGGAATGTGGCGATGATAACGATCAGGGCTTTTTTCGGTTTGACCGGGCTGGTCAGGTCGACATCCGCCGCGTCGACCAAACGCACGTTACCCACGGCACCGGCACGAACGATGTCCAGCTCTTGGGATTTGTTCAGTAACTGCGTGTAGATCTGCGAGGCGACTTCGACATCGCGGGTCAGGTTGAGCAACTCTTGTTGTGTCGCGGGCAGGTCGCCGACCTTGCCTTCCAGCGACTTCTGTTGCTGGGTCAGTTCGCCGATCTGGCTCATCAACGCGCGATAGGCCGGGTGCTGCTTGGTGAACTTGCGGTCCATCTCCGCCTGCTGCATTTTCAGCTCGGAAATCCGCGTTTCCAGGGCCACAGACTGACCGAGCACCGACTGGGTTTCCAGCGAGATGTTTACGGTTTTGCCATGGGTCTGGTAGGCGTTCAACGCATCGCTGGCCTTGGCCAGATCGCGTTTGACCTGCGGCAACTGGCTCTGCAAAAAGGCCAGGCTCTGCGCTGCTTCCGCCGAGGTACGACGCACGTTCTGATCCACGTACAGGGCGGCGATCTTGTTGAGAATCTTCACCGCTTCAGCGGCGTCGCTGCTGGCCAGCGCCAGGCGGATAATCCCCGATTCCTTGCCCTGCTCGGAGATGTCCAGCGCGTCCTGATAACCCTGAATGGTCACGATCCGAGGGTTGCGCACCACTTCGAAACGGGTGCCGGGGTTGGCCTGCAGTTGCGCGATCTGCCCTTCCACGCCGTCCTGCGCGAAGGCTTCGCCGGCAATACCCTCTGCCAGCAGGTTGTCGTTGTCATCGAGTAACTGGAAGTGCTTCTGCTCACCGGCGATCAGGGTGAGTTTTTTGCCGAGCAGTTCTTTCGGCAAATTCAGCCGGGCAAACTCCAGACGTTCACCGCCCCAGGCGTAGCTGTTCAAACCGAAACGCGGCACAGCGACACTGGTCTCGGTTTCGCCGCGATACCGCCGGGCGAGGAAACCGCCAATCATCGGGAAGGAGTTGGGGGTGACATCAATGTCCAGGCGCAGGTCGTCGACGGTTTTGCCGATCACCGCGCGGGATTTGATGATGCCGATTTCGGTCACCGACGGCGATTGCCCGCCGAGCATGCTGTTGAGGTCGGAGAAACCAAGCATGTCGTTCTTTTTCGGCTCGACCTGCACCAGCGCATTCGCCAGGTACACGGGCGTGGCCAATACTGCATAGGCCACACCGGTGACCATAAAGGCGCCGGTGAGCGCACCGACCAACCATTTCTGGTCGATCAAACTGCCGAATATGCCGAGAAGATCAATACTGTCTTGATCATTGTCGCGGGTGCCGATGACGGACGGTAACTGCATAAGTCTGTTCTTACCATTCATTGATCTGAAGAATATTCATCAACGCGCGAGGCGTTGCGCCCATGAGCTAACAGCATCTTCAATCAATGCATGGGCATGAATAAAAGCGGCCTTGCCTTGACGATACGGGTCTTGTATTTCGCGCTCGCTCTGCCACTTGCCGAGCAGAAACACTTTGCCTCTGGCGTGAGAGGCGATCTTCAGTACTTGATTAACATGCTGTTTTTCCATGACCAGAATCAGGTCTGATTCATTGACGATATCGGCGGTCAGTTGGCGTGCCATGAAGCCTTCGGCGCTATGCCCATGGTCTTCCAGCACTTGGCGTGCGGAAGTTTCGACACCCTCGCCGACCCGTGCCGACAGGCCTGCGGAGGAGACGGTGATGGCTGAGGGGGCCAGCGCGTTACGCAGCATCAGTTCTGCCGTCGGACTACGGCATATATTGCCTACGCAAACGACAAGGATCTTTCTGAACAAGGTTTTACGTTCCTGTGTAATGTCAAACGGCCAACATCTCGAGAGCTATTGAATGAACCCTCAAGATCTTCCTGCACTCAGAAATAGATTCGCCCTGTTAGTACCGAAGCATTAAGTACCACAGCGTTTAAAAGCGCCCCAACCACAATTAGCGGACTAAAAATAACTGTGATTTTCGGCTGATTGATTTCCGACAAAAAATAACATTCGCGCACTAAGTGCCATCACCTCACTCGAAAATTGAGTAACGAGATAAAACATTCGAAGTTGTCACTTCTCTTCGGGAGAGCAGACATGAAATCCGTACATCTCAAAAAACTCGGCGCCCTGGCGCTGATGGTGCTGGGTGCCACTCAGGTTCACGCCAGCGAACTGTTCCCTAACCTTCCCGCCAAGAACATCGGCGTTCAGGTGAAGATCCAGAACTTCACCGCGGCCGACGCCGCACAAATCAAAACGGCGGGTTTCGGCTTTGTCCGCTTCGGTGTGTGGAGCGAGAGCCTGACTGCCAAGGCTTATCAGCAACAAGTCAGCGACGCATTTGCGGCGGCCAGGTCCGCGGGGCTGGAGGTCCTGCTGACGGTCCGCGCGATCAAACCGTTGCCCGCTACTTCAAACGCCGAACTGGTCAGCGCCGGTGAAGGCTTCGCCAAAGCCGTGACCGGACTGGAACAAAAGTACGGCTCGCAAATGGTGGCGATTGAGTTATGGAACGAGCCGGACCTGGAAACCTATTGGCCGACGGGCAAGTTCGACACCACGTTTGTGCCGTTCATGAGCGCCGTGTGCAAGACCCTGCAAGGGCAACCGCCATCGACCCCGGTGATCGGTTACGGCTTCGCCCGGCCACCCAGCGCGGGCTCGGCCTCTACCGTGGCGCTTAATCGTATCGTCAGCGAATACCCGAAATGCCTGAGCGCGGTGTCCTATCACCCCTATGGCATGACCGCCACGCAGATCAGCAATGCACAGTCGTTTATTCAGCAGAACTTCCATCTGCCGGGGGTCATCAGTGAATGGGGGATTTCGGCACTCGCGTCCAATGGCGGGCCTGAAGGGCAAGCGAGCAAGATCAACGCGTTTATCGGCGATGTTAAAAAACTCAACATCCCGCTGACCTCCATCTATGAATGGAAAAACAGCGATAGCGGCAGCAATGAACGCGAGAAGAACTTCGGCCTGCTGACGTCCGACGGGCAACCGAAGCCGGCACGCATGTCGGTCGAAGCCCTGTTGAACGCCCAATAATGCGTGCACAACCGGCCTGTACGCAGGTCGGTTGCTTTGAACCTGTTGGCCGTTTTGGCATCGTATTCATCGATAGCCCGCCCCACCTTTCAAACAATCGTTTTCAGGTTGTTGCCGCAGGGGCCATCGATACACGTACACGCCCTTGAGTGACCGTCAGCGCTCGGGTAATGTCATCAGACCCATAGGATAGAGCACGCCCATGACTTCCAAGCTGGAACAACTCAAACAATTCACTACCGTTGTTGCTGATACCGGCGACTTCGAAGCGATCGCCCGAGTCAAACCGGTCGACGCCACCACCAACCCTTCCCTGCTGCTCAAAGCGGCGGCCATTCCCGCTTATGCCGAACTGCTGAACGCTTGCGTCAGCGACTGCAAGGGCGATGTCGGCCTGGCCAGCGACCGCTTTGGCGTTGCGGTGGGCCAGGAAATTCTCAAAGTGATCCCGGGCCGTATCTCCACCGAAGTGGATGCGCGCCTGTCGTTCGACAAGGATGCCGTACTGAAACGCGCGCATCGTCTGATCGAGCTGTACGACAAGGCTGGCGTTGGCCGCGATCGCGTGCTGATCAAGATCGCTTCGACCTGGGAAGGCATCCGCGCCGCCGAAGTGCTGGAGAAGGAAGGCATCCAGACCAACCTGACCCTGCTGTTTTCCTTCGCTCAGGCGGCCGCTTGCGCCGACGCTGGCGTGTTCCTGATTTCGCCTTTCGTAGGCCGCATCTACGACTGGTACAAGAAGGCCAACGGCAACGACTACACCGGCGCCGATGATCCGGGCGTACAGTCGGTTACCCGCATCTACAACTACTACAAGTCCAATGACTACAAAACCGTGGTCATGGGCGCAAGCTTCCGCAACCTCAATCAGATCGAGCAACTGGCCGGTTGCGACCGCCTGACCATCAGCCCGGACCTGATCGACAAACTGGCGTCCGACACCGGCAAGCTGGAGCGCAAACTGGCACCGGGCAACGCTGGTGAAGCCCGTCTGAGCCTCAACGAAGCGCAGTTCCGCTGGTTGTCCAACGAAGACGCGATGGCCACCGAGAAACTGGCCGAGGGCATCCGTCAGTTTGCTCGCGACCAGGAGAAGCTTGAGGCGCTGTTGCAGGCCAAGCTGTGATTTGAGTGGGTGAAATGCAAAAAGGGCGAACCTTCACAGGTTCGCCCTTTTTTATTCTGCATTGAGCGCCGCGTTGACTGAACTGGAGCCTTCGCGAGCAAGCTCGCTCCCACAAGGGGATTTTTGACCGACGCTGATCCAGTGTGGGAGCGAGCTTGCTCGCTAAGAGGCCGGCCCAGACAACATCACTTCATCAGATCAGTGTCTTTCCAGGGCATTGACCAGGTCATGGAACGCTTCACGATTGGAATCGTTCAGGCCCATGAGGATCTTGTGCGCTTCGAGCACCTTGATCCGCACCACTTCTTCCGACTGGTCCTGATCCGGCAGGTCGTCCAGACACTCCGGGCATGGCACCGGGTGGTTGACGATATTGAACACCTGCTCAAAACCCATCGATTGCAGCAGACGGGTGATGTCTTCGTGGGTGGTGACGACGGTCGGCAGCAGGCCGACCTTCTGCCGCGACAGGATCGACAGTTTGGCCAGCAGGCCCAACGTCGTGCTGTCGATGCTGCGGGTTTCGGTCAAATCGATCACGATCGCGTTGAAATTCAGCGCGGTGAAGATTTTCTCAATAGTCGCATCCAACGCCGAACACAGGGTCAGGCGAACTTCACCGACGTACTTCAGGACGAAGGTGCCGTCCTGCTCGGCGACCTGGATTCTACCGGTACTCATTAAAGATTCCTGCTCAACACCAACAGGGCGATATCATCCGGCATCTCCCCTAGCGTGGCCAATCCAAACACTTGCCGCAGACCATCCAGGCTGCCGCCCGCCGACTTCACCCGTTGAGGCAAAGCGGCTTCTTTTTCTTTGAGCGTAGGTTCTGGCAAAAGGTCCAGAATGCCATCAGACATCAGCGTCAGGCTGAACGTCGGCGGCAGCTCAAGCACGTGGTCTTCGTAGGTGGCTTCATTGAAAAGCCCCACCGGCAGACCACGTCCTTCCAGATAACGAACACTGTCAGGCGTGTACAACACAGGCAACGGCAGATGGCCGCCGATGCTATAGGTCAACAAACCGGTCTCCTCGTCGATGACTCCACCGACCATTGTGACGTGTTTACCCAGCTTACAACTGATCAGCCCCCGGTTGATATGACCAAGGACTTCCGAAGGCTTGAATTCCGGCAAGGTGCCGTTGCGCTTGGATTCGAACAGCAAGCGCGTGGTCATGAACTTCAGCAGCACGGTGACGAAGGCTGAAGAGGCGCCATGACCGGATACATCCGCCAGGTAAAAGGCGACCCGGCGTTCGTCGACACGGAAATAGTCGACAAAATCACCCGACAGGTACAGCGACGGGATGATCTGGTGTGCAAACTTGAACTCGTCAATGCTCCACGGGCTTTCCGGCAGCATGTTCATCTGCACCTGGCGACCGGCGTTCTGGTCTTCCTGAAGCAGGTTCAGGCTGGCCTCGAGTTCACGGTTGGCCTTTTCCAGCTTCTCGCGGTAACGCTGGTTTTCCAGCAGCAGGCGCGCGCGATCCAGGGCCCGGCGCACAGAGTGCTCGAGCACAGCCAGATCTTCGAGAGGCTTGATCAGGTAGTCCGCCGCGCCCAGGCGCAAAGCCTCGACCGCGTCGTTCATCACGCCGGCACCCGAGACCACGATCACCGGCGTTTGCGGTGACAGCTCGGTGACCTGACGGATCAGTTCGAGACCGCCCATCTGCGGCATGCGCAGATCGCAGATGACCAAGTCGGGCGTGTCTTGCTCGAATACCTGAAGACCCTGTTGGCCATTGCTGGCCTGCAGGACGCTGAAACCACTGTCTTCCAAATAGGCCGCGAGGCTCGCGCGCACTACTTCGTCATCATCGATTATCAGCAGCGTGGCACTGGTTTTTGGCATGTGGGCAAACGGCGCCAGAATTAGGTTGGCGTAGTTGGCGAGGCATTTGGCCCTGCGCAGACTACTGGATTCGCTTTCTAGCCTCTCTGCTGCACCGCTTTCGAGCATTGGCTCCAAACGCGGTTACACCAGAGGTGCCCTTCTAAGGCGCAGACGGTACTCCCATCCGCAGAGCGTTTCAAGCATGCGCCGATGGTCGCTTGACGACTTTACTTGTCAAATCACCGAGAGTTATAAGAACAGCTCAAACCGTAACCCAATGGAAGGACGAACCTATGAGTCAAACCGGTCGGGACTACAGCGAAAAGCGCGATTTCATCCGCATGCGGGTCGATGCCGATGTCGTGTTGATCCATGAGGGTGATGAGGTCTCAGGCGTGTGCATCGACCTCTCCAGCAGTGGCATGCAGGTCGAAGCGCCGCAGCCATTCGCGGTCGGCGACCGTTTGAGCGTACGTATCGACTCCGACCACGCTGCGCTCAGCGGCCTCGAAGCCGACACTGAAGTGGTCTGGGTCAGGTCTCAGGACGGTGGCGGCCAGAAGCTCGGCCTGACCATTCTGAAGATGAAATAGCTGCACACAAAAAAGGCGACCCTGAGGTCGCCTTTCTTTTTACCGGTCGAAATTAAAAATCGTCTTCGACCTGGCCGTCCTTCACCTTGAACTCGCGGTTCTGCAGGTAAGCATTGCGGATGAAGGTGTACTTGTCACCGCTGATCAGCTTCTCGCTCGACAGCAGGCTGGCGCGGGTGTCGACGATGTTCAGACCGAAGATCGAGTTACGCACCGGCACATCGTTGATGTAGCGGTACATGCCGGTGTAGCTGTCGACGTATTTCGAAGGCGCGTCACGCAGGGTGCTTGGGCCCATCAGCGGCAGCATCACATACGGACCGCTGCCCACGCCCCAGTAACCGAGGGTCTGGCCGAAGTCTTCATCACTGCGGTTCAAGCCCATCTTGGTGCCGACATCGAAGAAACCGAGCAGACCGAAAGTGGTATTGAAGATCAGGCGCGCCGTGTCGACGCCCGCGGCAGCCGGTTTGGCCTGCAGAATGTTGTTGGCAAGGTTGGTGACATCACCGACGTTGCGGAACATGTTGTGAATGCCGTCCTCGAGGAACTGCGGCGTGACAAACTCATAGCCCTGCGCCAATGGCTTCAGCGCGTAAGTGTCGACGAAGTCGTTGAACTGGAAGATTGGACGGTTGACGCTTTCCCAAGGGTCTTCTTCCGTTGCCGCCTGAGTGGCGAACGGAGCCAGCAACAGGCCGGCACATACACTTAGCTGAGCGAGCGGATTGCTCCAGCGCATAGAAAAACTCCTTGGAATGGTACTGTCGCGGACCTCTGGGCCCGGCTATTCAGGTCGCTAGTATAAGCGCAAAAGCCCGTTTGGACAGTCTGCGCAATGCAGCAGCCTGTAGGACGCTTCCTGCGTCGCCCTTCACACCGCTGTCATCCAACTGTCACCGACACGCCCTAGCCTGTTCGTTATTTCAGGGACGTTGCCATGACACACGCCGAAACCTTGCCCGTCGCTGCGCCCAGACTGACCGCTGTACTGTTTGGGCTCAGCGGTTGCCTGGTGGATTTCGGTGCGCGCGCCCGCCAGCAAAACATCGCCCTGCCTGCATACGCTGAAGCCACACCAGGCGCATTCGACAGTTTGCACAGTTTGCAGCGCCAGCAGATTCCCTGTGTCTGGCTGGATGAACTGCCCCCCGCCCTCGCCCGGTCCTTGGCGGCCTCACTGCCGACGTGGGTCAAATCTGCGCAACATTCGGCAACAATCAATCCATGGCCTGCGCCGAACGCTTGCTGGCAGGCCCTGATGGACCTGAACGTCAGCAGTCTGGACGGTTGCGTATTGGTCAGCGGTGAGCCGCGCTTGCTGCAATCGGGCCTTAATGCTGGGTTGTGGACGATCGGTCTCGCCTCCTGCGGCTCGCTGTGCGGTCTGCCGCCGGGGGAATGGCAAGCGCTGAGCCAGAAAGAACGCGAACAACTGCGTGGCAAGGCGACGATGCAGTTATTCGGCCTCGGCGTGCATTCGGTCATCGATCACTTGGGCGAGCTCGACACCTGCCTGGCCGACATCAGCCTGCGCCGGCTCAAAGGCGAAAAGCCCTGATCGGGATCATGCAGGTTTGACGGGAGTGGATTAATCTAAAGGTCAGCCATAGACCTTTGGCGCGCGGCTGCGGTCAATGCCAGTGCCTATTGATAAAAGGAAAACACCATGCCCGCCCAAGAACTGCAAAAACAGCTCGAAACCCTGCGCGAGCAGCTGGAGCAGAATCCGCCGCTGTCGGAAGTCGAGCGTGAGGATTTGCATGCGCTGATGAAGCAGATTGAATCGGAAATTCAACTGGAGACTGCCACACAAGACGCCAGCATCGCTGACGGCGTGAACCTGGCCGTTGAGCGCTTCGAAGTCGAACACCCGGCGATTGCCGGCACCCTGCGCAACATCGTCAATGCGCTGGGCAGCATGGGGATCTGATTCCCTCCGAAACGCAAAAAGCCCTGCCATCACTGGCAGGGCTTTTTCATTTCCGGGCTTGAAACACAGTCCCTTGTGGGAGCGAGCTTGCTCCGGATCTTTATTGACGTACGAGGCGGTGATTCGGCAGCTGTACGCTTTCGGTGCTGCGATACGGATTGATATCCAGACCACCACGACGCACGTAACGGGCAAATACCGTCAGCTTCTCTGGTTTCAGAAGACGCTGCAGATCGAGGAAAATCCGCTCCACACACTGTTCATGGAAGTCCGAATGCTGACGGAAGCTGACGATATATTCCAAGAGACTCGCATGATCCAGCGCCGAGCCGCGATATTCCACCACCACCGTGCCCCAGTCCGGCTGACTGGTCACCGGGCAGTTGGACTTGAGCAAATGGCTGTAAACCGTCTCCTCGACAATGCGTGACTCATCGCAACGCAGCAGTTCCGGACGCGGATGCTCGTAGTTGCTGACGCTGATATCCAGATCATCGATGCACACGCCGGGCAACGCCACGACGCCTTCCGCTTCAACGTCCTTCAAGCTGCGAACCCGAACGCCCACCGGCTTGCCGGCAGCGGCAGACAAATCCTTGACCAGCGTCGCTTCCAATGTCGCGATGTCGGCAAACGACGTCTGGTTCAACGAGTTCAGATAAAGCTTGAACGACTTCGACTCGATGATGTTCGGCGAGTCCGCCGGAATGCTGAATTCGCCAATCGCCACCACCGGCTTGCCGGACGGCAGCAGCCACGACAGCTCGAAGCAGTTCCAGAAATCCACACCTTTATACGGCAGGGTGTCGGCGGTCAGGCCCAGCTCGGCCCATTTCGCGGTGCGCGGAATCGGGAACAGCAGGGACGGCGTGTACGTGGCGATGTATTCGCTGGATTTGCCCAGCGGCGAATGTTCGGCTGCGGGATGCATGGCGGAAACCTGACTGAAGAATCAGCGGATTCTACCAGCCTTTGCCCGCGCCTTTGAGTGGTTACTGACTGACAGTCAGTTTGCCGACCATGCCCGCCTGATAATGCCCGGGAATATTGCAGGCGAATTCCAGACTGGTGGCCTTGCTGAACGTCCAGGTCAGCTCGGCAGTCTTGCCCGGCTCGACCAGCACGCTGTTGGGATCGTCGTGCTTCATGCCGTGACCCATCGCCGCGTGATCCATACTGGCCATGTCGTGGGACATTTCTTTCATGCCAGTAGGCGTGAGCATGCCGCTTTGCTGCATCTGCAACATTTCCTGCTGGTGTTTGGCATGCATCGCTGCGTCGCCGAGGTTGAATTCGTGCAACAACTGGCCTTTATTCACCAGGAAAAAACGAACGGTCTCACCGGCCTTGATCTGAATGGCTTTCGGATCAAACGACATATCACCCATCACCACTTCAATGCTGCGCGTGGCTTTGGCGGCAGGCGCTGGCTGGCCGAAGTCGTAAGTGTGTGCCGGCGCGGCCCACGCTGGCGAACTCAGCGCCAACAGACAGGCGGCCAACGTCAGGGATTGGCGTAAAAACATGATCGTTCTCCAACAAGATAAGGTTCAGCCTGTGGGAAACTTTAGCCGGCCTGCGCTGGCATCTACCTGACAGGCAGATTACAACTTTGTCAGGTTGGCGCTTGTCGCGTGCTCTCAAGGTATAAAGCTTTCGTTTCTACACCCCGAACAAACCCGAGTCGCCCATGAAACTGTTGATTGTCGAAGACCAAGCAAAAACCGGCCAATACTTGCGCCAGGGCCTGACCGAGGCCGGGTTCAATACGGAGCTGGTGGCCGACGGCAACAGCGGTCAGCAACTGGCACTGAGCGGTGATTATGCGCTGCTGATTCTCGACGTCATGCTGCCGGGGCGTAGCGGCTGGCAAATCCTCCACGCCGTGCGCAGCGCCGGGCTGGATACGCCGGTACTTTTTCTGACGGCCAAAGACGCCGTGGAAGACAGGGTTCACGGCCTTGAACTGGGCGCCGACGACTATCTGGTCAAACCGTTCGCTTTCTCCGAACTGCTCGCGCGGGTGCGTAGCCTGCTGCGTCGCGGCAGCGCTACGCCGCAGGAAACCAACCTGCAACTGGCCGATTTGCGCCTGGATCTGATTCGTCGGCGCGTCGAACGCAGCGGCCAGCGCATCGACCTGACCGCCAAGGAATTCGCGCTACTGGAAATGCTCCTGCGCCGCCAAGGCGAAGTACTGCCAAAGTCGCTGATCGCCTCACAGGTCTGGGACATGAATTTCGACAGCGACACCAATGTCATCGAAGTGGCAATCCGCCGTTTGCGCCTGAAAATCGACGACGAATTCCCCAACAAACTGATCCACACCGTGCGCGGCATGGGTTACGTGCTCGAAGAGCGTGGCGCCTGATGCGTCGGCTGTCATTGAGCTCGCGCCTGGCCCTGTTGTTTGCCGCTTGCACCGCCGTGGTTTCACTGTTCGCCGGCGTGCTGTTCAATCGCGCCAGCGAAGCGCACTTTATCGAACTCGACCAGCAACAACTGGACGGCAAGCTGATCGGCCTGCGCCGCGCCTTGCAGGATCTTCAACCCGCTCAACGTGAAGCACGGCTGGCGGATGAACTGAGCCGTCAGGCGGATCTGTCGCTGCGCATCACGGGTAGCGATGGCCAACGCTGGTACGACAGTTCGACGCAAATCCCCAAGGATTTACCGCAGCCACCCGGCCTGTCGACGATCAGCAACGACGGCACGGATTACCGTGTGCTCAACGCCCCGCTCTACCCGGACAAAGCCGATTCACCGCAACTTTCCTTGTTGCTGGACATCACTCATCACCAACACTTCCTGCAACGCATGCAACACCTGATCTGGCTGACGGTCGGCCTCTCGGCGCTGGCCACTGCCTTGCTCGGCGCCTGGGCTGCACGCAGCGGCTTGCGTCCGTTGCGGCGCATGAGTGCAGTCGCCCGTGGGATTTCCGCACAATCGCTGAATGCCCGACTGCCCGAAGCACAGATGCCGCCAGAACTTGCGGAAATGGCCCACAGCTTCAACGCCATGCTCGCACGCCTCGACGACTCGTTTCAGCGGCTCTCGGCGTTTTCCGCCGACATCGCCCATGAACTGCGCACACCGCTGTCGAACCTGCTGACCCACACTCAGGTCACCCTTACCCGCCCCCGGCCGATCGAAGACTACCGCGAAGCGCTGCACAGCAACCTCGAAGAGCTGCAATGGATGGCGCAACTGGTCAACGACATGTTGTATCTGGCCAAAGCTGACCACGGTTTGCTGATGCCCAAGCGTGAACCGCTGGAGTTGGCGGATGAGACCGATGTGCTGCTGGAGTTTTTTGCGCCCTTGGCTGAGGACGCCGGCGTGAAGCTGACGCGCGAGGGCTGTGCGCGGATTGAGGGTGATCGCAGTATGTTGCGCCGGGCCTTGTCGAATTTGCTGGATAACGCGTTGCGATTTACCCCGGCCGAGGGCCATGTGAACTTGCGGATCGTTGATCAACCGAGTGCTGTGCGCATTTCAGTCGAGAACAGCGGTGAGGGAATTTCTGCGCAGTTGCTGCCACGCTTGTTCGACCGCTTTTACCGAGCGGATCCGGCACGGCAGGAAGGCAGCAGTGAGCATGCGGGGTTGGGCTTGGCGATTACTCAGTCGATCATCCGGGCCCATGGTGGGCAGATTCATTGCGAATCGGAGGCGGGATGGACGCGGCTTGTAATTGAGTTGCCTAGAACCTGATCGTTCCCACGCTCTGCGTGGGAACGATCATGGCGTCGCTTACGAATATCTCAGGGCATGAGCCGGTTCGATCTTCGCCGCCCGCCAGGCCGGATATACCGTCGCCAGGAAGCTCAGGATAAAGCCCGCCGAACAAATCAACAGCACATCCCCAGCCTGCAATTCAGACGGCAGATTGCTGACGAAATACACGTCAGAACTGAAAATATGCTGCCCGCTCACGCGCTCGACCCAGCCAACCAGCTCGCTGACATTCAGCGCCGCAATCACGCCCAGCACACCGCCAATCAATGTGCCGACAATGCCGATCACCGTGCCCTGCACCATGAAAATCGCCATGATCTGCCGTGGCGTAGCGCCGATGGTGCGCAAGATCGCGATATCCGCGCCTTTGTCATTCACTACCATGATCAACGTCGCGATGATGTTGAACGCCGCCACCGCGACGATCATCAACAACAGCAGGCCGATCATGGTTTTTTCCATCTTCATTGCGCTGAACAGACTGCCCTGGGTGTGGGTCCAGTCGTCTGCCTTGAAGTCCGCCCCCAAACCGGCGGCGATGTCCGAGGAGACTTTCGGCGCGGCGTACAGGTCTTTGACCGCCAGACGCACGCTCTGCACCTGATTCGGTTCCCAGTGCTGCATGGTCGCGGCATCGGCGACGTGGATCAGGCCCATGGAGCCGTCCAGCTCGGCGCCGACCTTGAACACGCCGACCACGTTCAGGCGCTGCATGCGCGGGGTGATGCCGCCCGGTGCGGTGCTGACTTCCGGGACGATCAGGGTGATTTTGTCGCCGACATTGAGGCGGAATCGTCGCGCGGTGATCTCACCGATCACTACGCCGAACTCGCCCGGTTTCAAAGCGTCGAGACGGCCCTGCACAATGTGCTGGGCAACGATCGAGACCTTGCCTTCCTGCGCCGGATCGACGCCGCTGATCTGGATCGGCTGCATCAAGCCTTTATAGGAGAGCATGCCTTCCATTTCGGTGAACGGCACGGCGGCGGTCACTTCAGGATTTTTCATCGCGGCGGCAGCCACCGGCTGCCAGTCATCGATCGGCTTGAGGCCAACGATGGTCGCGTGCGGCACCATGCCGAGGATGCGCGAGCTCATTTCGCGCTGGAAGCCGTTCATCACCGACAACACCACGATCATTGCAAGTACGCCGAGGGCGAGACCGATCATCGAGGTCATCGAAATGAACGAAACAAAGCGATTGCGGCGCTTGGCGCGGGTATAGCGCGTGCCGATAAAGATCGATAACGGTCTGAACATTCGCTGGGGCACCGTATAAAAATAAAAGACCCGACGCCTTCGCAGACGCCGGGTTTCAGCCAATCAGATAGGCGTGAGGCAGCCTTCTTGCAGGTGCAAGACGCGGTCCATCTGGCGGGCCAGGTTCATGTCGTGAGTCACTACCAGAAACGCGGTGCGCATCGAGGTACTGAGTTCCAGCATCAAATCCTGAATGCCCTGGGCGGTGTGTGAGTCGAGGTTGCCGGTGGGCTCGTCGAGCATCACCAGACCTGGCTTGTTCACCAGCGCACGGGCGATGGCGACACGTTGACGCTCACCACCGGACAGTTCGGACGGTTTGTGCTCCAGACGATGGCCGAGGCCGACGCGCTCCAGCAAAGCCGTGGCGCGCTGACGGGCTTCCGGGATCGGCGTCTTGCCGATCAACAGCGGCATGCAGACGTTTTCCAGCGCGGTGAATTCCGGCAGCAAGTGGTGGAACTGGTAAACGAAACCGAGCGCACGGTTACGCAGCAGGCCACGCTTCTTCTCGCTCAGTGCCGACAGTTCTTCACCGTCGAGCCAGACGCTGCCCTTGGTTGGCGTATCGAGACCGCCCAACAGGTTGAGCAAGGTACTTTTGCCCGAACCCGAAGTGCCGACGATCGCGACACGCTCGCCCGGGTGCAACTCCAGTTGCAGGCCGGCCAGTACTTCTACCGACTCCGGACCTTCCTCGTAGGATTTGCCCAGGTTGCGGCAGCTCAGGATTGCTTGTTCACTCATGCCCGACTCACTCATAACGTAGCGCCTCCGCCGGCTGGGTGCGCGCGGCACGCCAGGCGGGATACAGGGTGGCGAGAAAACTCAGGACCAACGCCGCCGCACAGACCATGACCACGTCCTGGCTCTGCACCTGCGACGGAAGATAATCAATGAAATACACGTCAGCATTAAGGAATTTATGGCCGATCAGGCCTTCCAGTGCCGAGATCGCGGCGCTGACATTAAGCGCGGCGAGAATCCCGAGCACCGCGCCAATCGCCGTACCGACCACGCCGATCACCGTGCCTTGCACCATGAACGTGCGCATGATCGTGCCCGGCGTCGCGCCCAATGTGCGCAGAATGGCGATGTCGCCCTTCTTGTCATTCACCACCATCACCAGCGTGGAAATGATGTTGAACGCGGCAACGGCGACGATCAGCAGCAACAGCAGGCCGATCATGGCTTTTTCCATGCGGATCGCCTGATACAGATTGCCGTGGGTGCGCGTCCAGTCGCGGGCGTAGTAATGGTCTTCGCCAAGTTGCTGGGCGATGTTCCATGCCACGCGCGGCGCCTGGAACAGATCGTCGAACTTCAGGCGGATGCCCTGCACCTGATCAGGCTTCCAGCGGTGCATCTTCGCCAGATCCTGCAGGTTGGTGACGCCCAGATAACCGTCGAGCTCACCGGCGCCGACATGGAAAATGCCGACCACGGTGAAGCGCTTCATGCGCGGAAACATCCCGGCCGGGGTCACGCTGACCTCCGGCGCGACGAAGGTGACCTTGTCACCGATGCCGACGCCTAGCTTGGTCGCGGCCTTGTCGCCGATGACAATGCCGAAGCTGCCCGGCGTCAAATCGTCGAGTTTGCCCTGCTTCATGAAGTTGTCGATGATCGACACATTGCGCTCGAGCGCAGGATCGATGGCGTTGAGCAACACCTTGGACACCTGACCGTTATTGGTCAGCAGGCCCTGCATCTGGCTGAACGGGGCAACCGCCGTCACCTGCGGGTTCTGCTTGACCTTGGTCGCCAGGCTTTGCCAATCGTTGAACGGTTCAGTGGATTCAATGGTCGCGTGGGGCACCATGCCCAGCACGCGGGTGCGCATCTCATGATCGAAGCCATTCATCACCGACAGCACGACGATCATCACGACCACGCCAAGGGCGAGCCCGATCATTGAAGTCAGGGAAATGAATGACACAAAATGATTGCGACGCTTTGCACGGGTATAACGCGTGCC
>NZ_JBITSX010000016.1:0-103767 GCF_044541255.1 Pseudomonas sp. NPDC085632
CAAGCAAGGCGGGGAGCCCGAGGTGTTCTACATCTCCGGTGGTTTCCTCGAGGTTCAGCCGAACATGGTCAAAGTGCTTGCCGACACTGTGCAACGTGCCGCCGACCTGGATGAAGCTCAGGCTCAAGCAGCTCTCAAGGCTGCCGAGCATGCTCTGCATGAAAAAGGCGCTGATTTCGACTACAGCGCTGCGTCAGCACGTCTGGCCGAGGCTGCAGCTCAGCTGCGCACCGTCCAGCAGATCCGCAAGAAGTTTGGCGGTTAATCCGTCAGCCGCTTGTTGTGCGATTGATAAAAAAGGGTAGCCTCGGCTACCCTTTTTTCTTTTCCGAATTCCCAAAACCCGGTCGCAGTTGCTGACCACCCAGGATTGGTAGCCAGTCATGTCTCTTGAAATCGTTATCCTCGCGGCCGGTCAAGGCACTCGTATGCGTTCGGCGTTGCCGAAGGTGCTGCACCCGATTGCCGGCAATTCCATGCTGGGTCATGTTATCCACAGCGCCCGGCAACTTGACCCACAACGCATTCATGTGGTGATCGGCCATGGTGCCGATGTGGTGCGTGAACGCCTGGCCGCTGACGATCTGAATTTCGTTCTGCAGGACAAGCAACTGGGCACCGGTCATGCCACGGCTCAAGCGGTGCCGTTCATTAATGCCGACACGGTGTTGATCCTATACGGTGACGTGCCGCTGATCGAAGTCGAAACCCTGCAACGTTTGCTCAAGCATGTCGTGCCCGGGCAGATGGGTTTGCTCACCGTCGAACTGGAAGACCCGACCGGTTATGGCCGCATTGTGCGCGATGCTGACGGCAAGGTCGCAGCCATCGTTGAGCACAAAGATGCCAGCGAAGCGCAACGCGCAATTACTGAAGGTAATACCGGCATTCTCGCGGTGCCGGCCAATCGTCTGACCGACTGGATGAGTCGTCTGTCGAACAACAATGCCCAAGGCGAGTACTACCTGACCGACGTGATCGAAATGGCGGTCAGCGATGGCTTGGTTGTCGCCACCGAACAACCGCACGACCCAATGGAAGTGCAGGGCGCCAATGATCGTAAGCAATTGTCCGAGCTGGAGCGTCACTACCAGCTGCGTGCTGGCCGCCGCTTGATGGCGCAAGGCGTGACCCTGCGTGACCCGGCGCGTTTCGACGTGCGAGGCGAAGTCACCGTGGGCCGCGACGTGCTGATCGACATCAACGTGATCCTCGAAGGCACCGTTGTCATCGAAGACGACGTGGTCATCGGTCCGAACTGCGTGATCAAAGACAGCACCCTGCGCAAAGGCGTGGTGATCAAGGCCAACAGTCATATCGAAGGCGCCGTTATGGGCGAGGGCAGCGATGCCGGCCCGTTTGCGCGTCTGCGTCCAGGCACCGTGCTCGAAGCGCGCGCGCACGTGGGTAACTTTGTCGAGTTGAAAAATGCCCACATGGGGGAAGGCGCCAAGGCTGGACACCTGACTTATCTTGGCGATGCCGAGATCGGAGCGCGTACCAACATTGGCGCCGGCACCATCACCTGTAACTACGACGGCGCCAACAAGTGGAAAACCGTGTTGGGTGCGGACGTGTTCATCGGCTCCAATAATTCGTTGGTAGCGCCTGTGGATATCTCTGCCGGTGCGACCACGGCAGCCGGTTCGACCATTACGCAAAATGTGGATAACGCGCAGTTGGCCGTCGGCCGAGCGCGGCAGAGGAATGTCGATGGCTGGAAGCGGCCGGAGAAAATCAGAAAGGACTGAGTTATCCACAGCGGCTTTTTGAAGATCTAAAGATCGCAGCCTTCGGCAGCTCCTACGGGAATTGTCGGTGGCTGCGATTTTTTTTGGGCGATGGGTTGACGATTTGAAGGCGATAGGTTTTGATTGCTTCCGTTATCTTTCGAATCGAAACTTAGGTCATCATGTCGAAACGCAATACGCCCCAGCGCCGTCATAATATTCTTGCCTTGCTCAACGAGCAGGGTGAAGTCAGTGTGGACGAATTGGCCAAGCGCTTCGAAACCTCCGAAGTTACGATTCGCAAGGATCTCGCCGCATTGGAAAGCCATGGCCTGCTACTGCGCCGCTACGGCGGGGCGATCACCATGCCCCAGGAGTTGGTCGCTGAAACCGCGCAACACGTTTCAAAATACAAACAGGCGATTGCCCGCGCGGCGGTGAAACGCATCCGCGAGCACGCGCGGATCATCATCGACAGCGGCAGCACCACTGCCGCGATGATCCCGGAACTTGGCCAGCAGCCCGGTCTGGTGGTGATGACCAATTCCCTGCACGTCGCCAACGCCCTGAGCGAACTCGAACACGAACCGGTGCTGTTGATGACCGGCGGCACCTGGGATCCGCATTCGGAATCCTTTCAGGGCCAGGTCGCCGAGCAGGTACTACGCTCTTACGACTTTGACCAGTTGTTCATCGGCGCCGATGGCATCGATCTGGTGCGTGGCACCACCACCTTCAATGAGCTGCTCGGTTTGAGCCGGGTCATGGCTGACGTGGCGCGGGAAGTCATCGTCATGGTCGAGGCCGACAAGATCGGTCGCAAGATCCCCAATCTGGAACTGCCCTGGAGCAGCGTCCATACCCTAATTACCGATGATCGCCTGCCTAGCGAGGCGCGCGATCAGATACAGGCCCGCGGTATCACCGTGATTTGCGCGGCTGTCAGTCAGGAGAAATAAGCATGTGTGGAATTGTCGGCGCAGTTGCTGAACGTAATATCACCGCCATCCTGCTCGAGGGCCTCAAGCGCCTGGAATACCGCGGCTATGACAGCGCCGGTGTCGCGGTCTTCACCAACGACGAAACCCTTGAGCGTATGCGTCGCCCGGGCAAGGTCAGCGAACTCGAAGCCGCGCTGGCCGAACACCCGCTGGTTGGCCGTCTCGGCATTGCCCACACCCGTTGGGCTACCCACGGCGCACCCTGTGAACGCAACGCCCACCCGCATTTCTCCGGCGACATCGCGGTGGTGCACAACGGCATCATCGAAAACCACGAAGCCCTGCGCGAACAACTAAAAGCGCTGGGTTATGTGTTTACTTCGGATACCGATACCGAAGTCATCGCTCACCTGCTCAACCATAAACTCAAGGATCAGCCTGATCTGAGCGTAGCGCTTAAAGCGACGGTCAAGGAACTGCACGGTGCTTATGGTCTAGCGGTGATCAATGCGAAACAACCGGATCGTCTGGTTGCCGCGCGCAGTGGCAGTCCGTTGGTGATTGGTCTGGGTCTGGGTGAAAACTTCCTCGCCTCCGATCAGTTGGCATTGCGCCAGGTCACTGACCGTTTCATGTACCTGGAAGAAGGCGATATCGCCGAAATTCGCCGCGATAACGTGCAGATCTGGGACGTCAACGGCAATGCCGTCGAGCGCCAGACCGTGCAGTACAGCGATGGCGCCGAAGCCGCCGACAAAGGCGAATACCGCCACTACATGCTCAAGGAAATCCACGAGCAACCGGCGGTGGTTCAGCGCACCCTCGAAGGTCGCCTGAGCAACGATCAGGTGCTGGTGCAAGCGTTTGGCCCACAAGCGGCCGAGCTGTTCGCCAAAGTCCACAACGTGCAGATCGTCGCCTGCGGCACCAGCTATCACGCCGGTATGGTCGCGCGTTATTGGCTGGAAGAACTGGCCGGCATCCCTTGCCAGGTCGAAGTCGCCAGCGAATTCCGCTACCGCAAAGTGGTGGTGCAGCCGGACACGCTGTTCGTCACCATTTCGCAGTCCGGCGAAACCGCCGACACCCTGGCGGCCCTGCGCAATGCCAAGGAGTTGGGCTTCCTCGCCAGCCTGGCCATCTGCAACGTCGGCATCAGCTCGCTGGTGCGCGAGTCCGACCTGACTCTGCTGACCCAGGCCGGTCGCGAAATTGGCGTGGCCTCGACCAAAGCCTTCACCACGCAATTGGTTGGTCTACTGCTGCTGACCCTGTCGCTGGGCCAAGTGCGCGGAACGTTGGCTGATGGCGTCGAAGCACGTCTGGTCGAAGAACTGCGTCGCCTGCCAACCCGTCTCGGTGAAGCACTGGCCATGGACAGCACCGTGGAGAAAATCGCCGAGCTGTTCGCCGAAAAGAACCACACCCTGTTCCTCGGTCGTGGAGCGCAATTCCCGGTGGCGATGGAAGGTGCCCTGAAACTCAAGGAAATCTCCTACATTCACGCCGAAGCCTACCCGGCCGGCGAGCTGAAACACGGCCCGCTGGCGCTTGTGGATAACGACATGCCGGTGGTTACCGTGGCGCCGAACAACGAACTGCTGGAAAAGCTCAAATCCAACCTGCAGGAAGTCCGCGCCCGTGGTGGTGAACTGATTGTGTTCGCCGACGAGAAAGCCGGGATGACCAACGGCGAAGGCACCCACGTCGTGCAGATGCCACATATCCACGACATCCTCTCGCCGATCCTCTACACGGTTCCGCTGCAGTTGCTGTCGTACTACGTGGCTGTGCTTAAAGGCACGGATGTGGATCAGCCACGTAATTTGGCGAAGTCGGTCACGGTGGAGTAACGGTTTTTGCACGAGAGCGCGAGATTTCGCGCTCTCGTGTAGGACATTGGAATCAGACTCTCACTTCTGCGTTTTCTTCTGGCAAAAAATTCGCAAAATAATCCGCGAATTACCTCAGTATGAGAAACCTCCTAAAGAACTCAAGGCTAGGTAAATAGCGGCCTTGAGCGTATTCTTGAATCCGCAGATAAATCCGCGATTCAGGAGGTTGAATGTGTGCTGAAACAGTCTTGGGAACCCATTGGCTTGAGCCGCTTATGCCGATATTTCCGAATGAAATACTGCATTTGGCTGAGCAGGTGCCGTTTCAGGCTGGGAAGCTCAGTGCGATGGTTTCTCCCCCTATGCTGCAGCGGGTCGGCGGGTTACTTCGGGTAACCAGCAGTTTTTACAGTAACTTGATTGAAGGCCAGTTCACCGAGCCGGTGACTCTCACCCCGACGTCTCCCAAACGGCAACGCAAGGAACTGACCGAACTGGCGATGACGCACATCGGTACGCAGCAGGCTTTCGAGCGCGCGTTGTCAATGCATAAGAGCCTTTCTTGGGAAGCTCTCTTCAGTCCGGCGTTCGTTACGCGTTTGCACAAAAGACTCTTCTACGGAACCCGCGAAGATCAATTGATGTTGAGCGGCGGTAGCCACTTGGTGCCCGGCGAATTGCGCGATGTGAGCGGACGAGACGTTCTGGTCGACGATCATGCTGCACCACCCTGCCAATCCGTGGGTCCGATGCTCGCTCGAATGCAGAACGTGTACGGGCGTTTGCCGGATGCGCGGAGTCGATTGCTTTCGGTGATGGCGTATCACCATCGACTGGCTTGGGTACATCCATTTATCGATGGCAACGGGCGAACCATCAGGTTACTTACTCATCTTCAACTGCAAAAACTTGGGCTGGTCTCACCTCTCTGGTCGTTATCTCGCGGTCTCGCTCGACAGCAGGGAACGTATTACGCCCGATTAGCCAATGCCGACAAATCCCGCCGCGGAGATCTTGACGGTCGTGGTCAGCTGACTCAAGCAGGCTTGTTCGAGTTTGTCGGCTTCATGTTGGAAACCTGTCTCGACCAGATGCGTTATACCGAACGGGCGCTGAACATATCGAATATGCGCGAAAGGTTGCACAGCATTTTTGTGTGGCACGAGCGAATCAAAATCGCCGGAATCAAGCCTGAGGCTGCGCGGGCATTGCATGTTCTGCTGACTCAGGGAACGTTGAGTCGAGCCGACTTCAAGATTTTCACCGGACTGTCGGATCGCGTAGCCACGGATCAGTTGAAAGGCTTGGTTCAGTTGGGTTTGGTCGAAAGTGCGACACCGAAAGCGCGTGATCTTTATCCAGGTTTACCGATCTGGTTTGCTCAGTTGTTGTTCCCGGATTTGCACCAGCGGATGAACGCTGCGACGTAGGAGTCAAGGAATGGACCGCTTCCAGGAAATGCACATCTTCACCACCGTCGCCCAGGAGCAAGGCTTCTCAGCGGCGGCTCGGCGTCTGGGGTTGTCGGCAGCCAGTGTCACGCGGGCGGTGGCGGCGCTGGAGCAGCGGATCGGTACGCAGTTGCTGATTCGCACCACGCGCAGTGTGCATTTGAGCGAAGCGGGGCAGCGTTATCTGGAAGATTGCCGGCGGATTCTCGCCGAGGTGCAGGAGGCCGAGGATTCGGCGGCGGGCAGCCATGCCCAGCCGCGTGGGCAACTGACGGTGACGGCGCCGGTGTTGTTCGGTGATTTGTTTGTGACGCCGGTGATGGCGAGTTATCTCGCGCGGTATCCGGATGTCACGATCAACGCCGTACTGGTCGATAGGATCGTCAACATGGTTGAGGAGGGCATTGATGTCGCGGTGCGCATCGGTGATCTGCCGGACAGCAATCAGCATGCGATTCGGGTCGGTGAGGTGCGTCGGGTCATTTGCGGCTCGCCGAAATACTTTGCCGAGCATGGTCGACCGCTTCACCCCCACGCGTTGGCGGGGGCGCCAGTGGTGGCGACTTCAGCGATTGGTCAGCAACGCAGTTGGCCGTTTCTCGATGATGGCGAACCGCTGAGTGTGCGTCCCGAGCCGCGTTTGATCGTTACCGCCAATCAGGCTGCGATTACAGCAGCTTGCACGGGCTTGGGTTTGACTCGAGTGTTGTCCTATCAAGTGGCGAGCCAGGTTGCCGCCGGTGCACTGGAAATCGTCCTCGCGGAATTCGAACTGCCGCCGCTGCCGATCCATGTCGTGTATCAGGGGGGGCGAAAGGCTCCCGCGCGGATCCGCAGTTTTGTCGATTTTACGGCGGAGGCTTTGCGCGAACTTCCAGCGTTGAAAAATGCAGCGTTATTTCACTCAGTGAAATAATCGATTGCATTTTCTGGTGATTCTGTTGTTTTCGCGATCAGAGCAAGATGGCCTCCATCGGCGCGCTCATCCCCGCAGCGGCGCCCCTGTTCAGCGGAGTCGACCATGCAAGCGATCAAACTCTACAACTTCCCACGTTCCGGCCACGCCCACCGTGTCGAGCTGATGCTGTCCCTGCTGCAATTGCCGACCGAGCTGATCTTCGTCGATCTGGCCAAGGGTGAGCACAAGCAGCCGGCGTATCTGGCGATCAACAGTTTTGGCCAGGTGCCGGCCATCGATGACGACGGTGTGGTGCTCGCCGACTCCAACGCGATTCTGGTGTATCTGGCGCAGAAATACGGCCATGGTCGTTGGCTGCCAACCGATCCGGTCGGTGCGGCGCGGGTACAGCGCTGGTTGTCGGCTGCCGCCGGGCCGATTGCTTTCGGCCCCGCCGCTGCGCGATTGGTCACGGTGTTTGGTGCCCAACTGAATGCAGAAGAAGCGATTACCCGTGCGCACAACCTGCTCAAGGTGATGGACATCGAGTTGGGCAAAACGCCGTATCTGGCCGGCGCCGAACCGACTATTGCCGACGTTTCGGCCTACAGTTACATCGCCCACGCACCGGAAGGCAACGTGTCGCTGGACGACTACGCCAATGTCCGCGCCTGGCTGGCCCGGGTTGAAGCTTTGCCGGGCTTCGTCGGCATGCCGCGCACTGTCGCCGGTCTGCAAACCACCGCCTGATTTTCGCAATCCACACTGTGCCGACGGTGCAGGGGAGAGGTCGTGATGGAACGTTCACCGTGGCACGCTGGCGAACAGCAATTGCAGGCCCATGTCGGCGTTGCCGAACGCATGGAAGGCTTTGGGCGCAAGGTGATTCGCAGCTGGATGCCGGATCAGCACCGTGAGTTCTATCAGCAACTGCCCTTCATGCTGTACGGCGCAGTCGATGCGGATGGACGTCCATGGGCCAGCGTGCTCGAAGGCGCGCCGGGGTTTGCCCATTCGCCCGATCCTGAACATCTGCATTTCGCCAGCCAACCCGCTGCCGATGATCCCGCGCAACTGCGTAACGGCGAGCCGATCGGTTTGCTCGGCATCGAGTTGCACACCCGTCGGCGCAATCGCCTTAACGGTCATGTTGGCAATCTGACGGCCGACGGGTTCGACGTGAGCGTGGATCAGGCTTTCGGCAATTGCCCGCAGTACATTCAGTTGCGCCAGTTTCAGCGGGTGCCCCTGACGGATCCGCAGACCCGCCCGGCCGAACATCTGCACGGTCTCGATGACGCCGCCACCGCGCTGATTACTGGCGCCGATACGTTTTTTGTCGCCAGTTATGTGGATGTCGAGGGGCAACGCGCGGTGGATGTTTCTCACCGTGGCGGCCAGGCCGGTTTCGTGCGGGTGGAAGGCAATCGTCTGACCATCCCCGATTTCGCCGGCAATCTGCATTTCAACACCTTGGGCAATCTGCTGCTCAATCCCAAGGCCGGCTTGCTGTTCATCGACTTTTCCACAGGTGATCTGCTGCAACTGAGCGGGCGCACCGAGATCCTTCTCGATGACCCGCAGATCGAAGCCTTTCAAGGTGCGGAACGGTTGTGGACATTTGAAGTGGAGAAGCTGGTGCGACGCCCGGCAGCCCTGGCGTTGCGCTGGCGCTTCGACGGCATGTCACCGACCAGCCTGCTGACCGGCAACTGGGCCGAGGCGGACGCACGGTTGCAGGCTCAGGCTTTGGGTAACCAATGGCGGCCGTTGCGCGTAGCGAAGATCGAAGCGGAAAGTCGCGGCATCCGCTCAATCTATCTGGAGCCAACCGATGGCGCCGGTTTGCCGGTGTTTCTCGCGGGTCAGCATTTGCCGTTGCGTTTCACGATCGATGGCGAGGTGCATATCCGCACCTACAGTCTTTCGAGTGCGCCATCGGATGGTTTCTACCGGATCAGCGTCAAGCGCGAAGGGCTGATTTCGTCGCACCTGCATGAGCTGATCCGCGTTGGCGATGTGCTTGAGGCGCGGGCGCCGCAGGGGCATTTCACCGTGGCGCCGCTGGAACAGCGACCGTTGGTGCTGCTGGCTGCCGGGGTCGGCATCACGCCATTGCTGTCGATGCTGCGCGAGGTGGTTTACCAAGGCTTACGCACGCGGGGGATTCGTCCAACATTGTTGTTGCAGAGTTCGCGCAGTCTGGCGGATCAACCGTTTCGCAAGGAGCTCGATCGTCTGCTCGAAACGGCGGGCGACTCTGTACGAGTCCTGCGTCTGCTCAGCCAGCCGGAAGCGGATCTGCGAGAGGGCGAGGATTTCGATGTGCATGGGCGCATCGACGGCACAGTGCTGAGAAACCTGCTGCAAGCCGAGGATTTTGATCAGCTCGACTTTGTGCTCTGCGGCCCCGGTGGTTTTACCCAAGGGCTTTACGACACTTTGCGCGAACTGGATGTGCGCGATGCGCAGATTCATGCGGAAACCTTTGGCCCGTCGACCCTGAAACGTCAGGCCGATCCGGACGCGATCGTGATCGAGCAACCGCCTGCAGCGACCACATCGGTGCCGGTGGTGTTCGAGCGCTCGGCGAAAGAGGCGCGCTGGCAGCCCGATGGCGGCAGTTTGCTGGAGCTGGCGGAAAGCCGCGGATTGCGCCCCGAGTTCAGTTGCCGCGGTGGTTCGTGTGGCACCTGCAAGACCCGGCTGGTCAGTGGTGCGGTGAATTATCCACAGGTGCCGGCGGATATTCCCGAAGCGGGGCATGTGCTGATTTGTTGCGCCGTCCCGGCACAAAGCACGCAGCCTTTAGTGCTGGATCTGTAATTCCGAACTCACCACAAATACCCTGTGGGAGCGAGCCTGCTCGCGAATGCGCCGGATCAGTCAACATCATTGTTGCTGACAGACCGCTTTCGCGAGCAGGCTCGCTCCCACAGGGGGTATGCGTTCCAAAACAGGGTTCAGGCGTAGGACAGCGATTTCTCTTCCAGCAATTCCTGATACAGCTCCGTCCACTTGCGCCCCATCTCGTCGGCTGTGAACAACTGCCGATAACGTGCTTCAGCTTTTACGCCCATCGCAGCAGCCCGCACCGGGTCTTCCCACAGGGTTCGCATCGCCTCGCGAAACGCCTGTGGATGACTCGGTGGCACTACCAGGCCGGTTTCGTTGTGGATATTGATGTAGCTGGTGCCAGTGCCGATTTCGCTGGAGATCATCGGCTTGCCGTACATCGCACCTTCCAGCAACGAAATGCCGAAGGCTTCCGAGCGCAGGTGCGAAGGGAAGACGATGGCGTAGCTCAGTTGCAGCAGCGCGACTTTGTCTTCGTCACCCAGGCGCCCGAGGAAATGAACGTTGCGCAGGCCCAGCGCCTGCGCCTGTGCGTGCAGTTCCAGTTCCAATGGCCCGGCGCCGACAATGACCACGGGATAGTCCACGTCTTTCAGGGCCTCGAGCAAAATATGCAGGCCTTTGTAGTAACGCATCACGCCGACAAACAGGAAAAACTTATCCCCAAGCTGCTGGCGCCAGCGATTCATCCGTTCGGCATCAGGCTGTGGATAACCGGCCTTGTTCAAGCCGTAGGGAATCACTCGGGTCTTGTCCTGGAACTGCTGTAATACATCGCTGGTGTGCAGGTAGTTCGGCGAAGCGGCAACAATGCGGTCGGCACTGGCGAGGAAGCGGTTCATCAGGGGACGGTAGAGTTTGAGCAGGTGCTTCTGGCGAATGATGTCCGAGTGGTAAGTCACCACGCTCGGTTTATTCATCGCAGTGGCGAAGTGCACCAGGTCCATGAATGGCCACGGGAAGTGGTAATTGACCACATCCGCTTCGGCAGCCAACTCGCGAAACTGCTTGAACACGCTCCAGGAAAAACCGGTGGAGGCGAACTGGATGTCGAGTTTGGCGCGGTGCACTTCGTGCTGGCCCAATTGCACCACGGGCGGTGTCGGGTCAGTGCTAAGCGTCAGTACCTGGCCGTCGATGCCGTGCTGGGCGCCGCTTTCGCACAGCTGAAAGATCACTTGCTCAATGCCGCCGACCGAGTCGGGCAGGTACGTCTTGAAAAAATGAAGAACTTGCATTCAACCTCCCATGGCCCGGCGGTAGGCACTGGCCGTAGCCTGTGCACAACGCTTCCAGGAAAAAAGCCGCGACTGCTGTAACCCGGCTTCTTGGCATGCCTGCCAATGCGCTTGATCGTCGATCAGTCGGCTCAGCGCATCACGCAGGCCTTCTGCATCGTCAGCTTCAATATAGTTGCCCGCTGCGCCCGCGACTTCCGGCATCGCCGAAGAACGCGTGAGCACCACCGGTGTGCCGCTGGCCATGGCTTCCAGTACCGGCAGGCCAAAGCCTTCATACAGCGATGGAAAAATCAGCGCCCGGGCGCCGGCCAGCAATTGCGCGACCTGTTCATCGGGCAGATAACCGAGCAGGCACACATGCCCGCTGGACAGCGCCTGACGCAGGGGTTCGCTGAACTGTTCGCGCTCCCAGCCGGCCATGCCGACGATCAGCAGCGGAAAGCGCTGACGCACGGTTTCCGGCAACAGGGCATGGGCGCGCAGGGCCAGCCCAAGGTTCTTGCGCGGCTCCAGCGTGCCCACGCATAGAAAATATTCCCGCGCCGCCACCGCATGCGCCTTGAGCACCGCGTCAATGGCGCTCGCCTCGCGCGGGTGAAAGCGTTCTGCGACGCCCAGTGGCGCGACGACAAAACGCTCGGCCGGCAGGCTGAAATACGCTTGAGCTTCCTCGGCAATGGCTTGCGAGTCGGTGAGAATCACTTGGGCCTGCTGCACGCCCACGGCCAATCGACGTTCGATTTCCTTGAGCCGCGCCGCAGGCTGGGTCTCAGGGAAATGCAGGTGCGTCAGGTCATGAAGGGTGATCACGGTCGGGCCGTCGAAGGCCAGCGGCCAGAGGCTCGGTTCGTGATAGAGGTCGATACCTTGCACGCGGCCCTGATCGAAGCGTTTCTGCTCCAGCCAGCGGCGTGCCTGATAAGCCCCGGGAATCTGCCGCAGCAGTGGCGTCAGGCGCGAATAACCGGGCATGGCCGCATCCGGCAGCGCCGAACCCCAGCCCCAGCCGTGGAACAACGTCACGTCAATGTCGGGCTCACTGCGCAAGGCGTTGACCAGTTCGGCAACGTAATGGCCGATGCCGGTGCGCGGTGCCTGGAGAATGCGAGCGTTAAGCGCTATGCGCATGTTGCCTCGCTGGCGCCGCCGGCGCTTGCAGGACGTTACGCACACTGCGTTCGGCCAGTTGCAGACTGGCTTCACGCCAGCCGATCCACTGCCAATCGGCAACATCGCGGGCGGCAGGAAACTGGCCGCTGCACTGGAAGCCGTTGATCAAGTCGGCAAGGCTTTGCGGATCCTGCAAATCGAAATACGCCATGAACTCGCCGCCGATTTCGCGAAACACCGCAATGTCGCTACCCATTGCCGGCAAGCCACGTTGCATGGCTTCCACCAAGGGCAAACCAAAGCCTTCGACGAACGAAGGAAACACCAACGCACTGGCGTGGGCGTAGGCGTGTTCAAGGCTGGTGTCACTGAGGTCGTTGAACATGAACAGACGCTGATTCAGCTCTGGATGATTGCGCACCCGGTCGAGGAGGGCGTCGCATTTCCAGCCGACCCGCCCGGCGATGCACAGCCGTGCCGTTGAGCCTGTGGCCCAGGCGCGTTCGAAGGCATCGAGCAGATACGCATGGTTTTTGCGTGGTTCGATGGTGCTGACCATCAGGTAAACCGGGTCTGTTGTCGTGAACAATTGCTTCAGGCGCGGATCGACCGTTGCCTGGTCGGTATGCAGATCCAGTTCGGAACCCAAGTGAAAGAAATCGAACCAGCGCTGGGCGGTGTGTTCGGCACCGATTCTGCGCTGCAATTCTTCACGCACCTGATCGCGTACCGTGGCAGAAATCGCCATGTAGCCATCGGCCGTGCGGGTGATCCAGTCGAACCACTCGCTGAACACCTCGACCAGACGCGTGTCGTAAAACTGCGGATGAGTCAGTGGGATCAGGTCGTAGATCACCGCGATCATGCCAACGCCGTCGCGTTTTAGCTGCTCGACGTGGGCGAAAATATCCGAGTGCCAGGATGAGTCCAGCAGCACCAGTTGATCGCCCGGCTGATGTTGCAGGGGGATGCAACGTTTGAGCAGGTGCGTGCGGTTGATCCGTCGGATCAGGCGTATCGGCAGGCCGAACGCGCTGAAGATCGTCAGCCGATAGCCGACATACAAAATCCGTCGCGCCAGTTTCGAAGTGAGTTGCGCATCACGACGCTGATGCCATTGCCAGAAGCGATGGGCGAGGCGCTCCAGGCGTCCACCGAAGGTTTCCAGCCTGTTGAAAAAAGGCGTGTCGAGCGATGCCAATTGCAGCACGCGATAGAGTTCGCCATTAAGCACCACCACCGGCAGGCACTCGGCGCCTTCAGCACTGGCAGGCAGCTGCTTGATGACATTGCGAACCACGCGTTGAATACCCGAGTTGACCGTCGGGTGTTTAAACACATGGGTGCACTCCACCAGCAAGCGCGTCATGGTGTGCGCTCCACACGGCTGGCTTGTACATCTCGGCTGATCGTGGTCTGAGCGTTGAGCCATGAGCAACCGACGAAATCTTCGCGTCGAGTGTTGATGACATGAAATACCAGACCGAAATCCCGCCATTCGAAATTGCGATCCAGGTGCGAGTCCAGCCGCGACAGGCTCAGGGCCACGGAGTAGTTGCCTTTGCCCAGGCCCATCACAAACGCAAAGCGATAGCTGATGCGCTCGCCGGCTCGCAGGTTTTCCAGCGCCTGGTTCTGGCGATGGGTGTTGATGCCATACATGGGCTGGCCGAGGCGATCCTTGATCATGAACCCCAGCACCAACCGTTCGATGTCCTGACGCACTTCGACGTCCACGGCCAGCACCACAGACTGGCCGACTTCGGCGGCTTCGATGGAGCGCTCGGATTCGTCGAGCAAGCGCACGCGCACAATGCCCGCTTCGCCGGTGCCTGACACGGTTTGTACCTGGCCGCTGCTGAGCAATTCCTGACGCACGGTCTGGCCTTCACGTTCGGCAAGCAAGGCGTTGTAGTAATCCATTACCGCTTCAGGCCTGTCGTGCATGACCATGCGGCCGCCATCGAGCAGGATCGCCGAATCGCAGATCGATTGAATCGCCGAGCGGTCGTGGGACACGATCAGCAGGGTGGTGCCGGCCTCACGGAAGCTACGGATGCGCTGGAAGCTTTTATGCTGAAAGTAGGCATCGCCCACTGACAGTGCTTCGTCAACGATCAGAATATCGGGGCGGCGTGCGGTGGCGACGCTGAATGCCAGACGCATCTGCATGCCACTGGAGTAGGTGCGCACCGGGTGCTCAATCGCTTCGCCGATTTCAGCGAAGCGCTCGATCTGTGGCATCAACGCGTTGATTTCATCAAGTTGCATGCCGAGCAATTGCCCGGCCATCACGGCGTTTTGCCGGCCGGTGAAGTCCGGGTGAAAGCCCATCCCCAGCTCCAGCAACGCGGCGACCCGACCCGACAGCTCAATGGTGCCGCAGGTCTGTCGACTGGTGCCGGTAATCATCTTCAGCAGCGTACTCTTGCCTGCGCCATTGACCCCGACGATGCCCACGGCCTCGCCGGCCGGGATCTCGAACGTCAGGTCCTTGAGTACCCAATGCTGGCGGTGACGCAGCGCTGCAAAAGGAATCAGCCATTCGGCCAGGCGACTCCAGCGGCTGGGGTATTGTTTATAGGCTTTGCCCAGCCCGGTAACACGGATATGTCCCATCAGAGCTCGTCCACCATTTCACCGACCCGTTGGCGGAACAGGCGCAGACCGATGGCGCAGAACACTGCGCCGATCACAAAGGCCGGCAGCAGCGAACTCCAGAGAGGCCATTGACCGTAGAGAAACACGTTCTGGTAACTGGCGATCAGGTTGGTCAGCGGATTGAATTGCAGCAGGCCTTGTAGCCACTCCGGCAAGATGCTGATGGGGTAAACGATCGGTGTCAGCCAGAACCAGAATTGCAGACAGATGCCGAAGAGTTGCCCGACATCACGGAAGAATACGTTGAGTACGCCCAGCACCATGCCGAGGCCTGCGCAGAGCATCATTTGCAGGGCGACCAGCGGCACCAGCGCCAGCAGCGCCATGCCCGGCCAGCGTCCGGTGACAAGCAGGAAACCGAGAAACAAGCCAATAATGATGGCGAAATTGATCCCGGCATTGATCAGCACGATCACCGGCAGACAGACTCTCGGGAAACTGATTTTTTTCAGCAGGTTGGCGTTGTCCAGAAACATGTTCTGGCTGCGCAGGGTGATTTCCGAAAACAGCCCCCACGCGAGCAGTCCGGCGCACAGGTAAATGCTGTAGGCCATGCCGTCATCCACACCGGGCAAGCGGGCGCGCATGATGTGGGAAAAGATCACGGTGTAAACGATGATCATCGACAGCGGATTGAAGATCGGCCACAAAGCACCGAACAGCGAATTGCGGTAACGCGCTTGGAACTCTCGCTGCACGCTGCCGAGGATGAAACTTCGGTATTCATGCAACGAGCGGTACAGGGAAAGCAGCATTTAAACCGTCCTGCCGTATTGGTCTTCGAAGCGGACGATGTCGTCCTCTCCCAGGTATTCGCCGCTTTGCACTTCGATGATCACCAGATCGATCACGCCAGGGTTTTCCAGGCGATGTTTGTGGCCGGCGGCAATGAAGGTCGATTCGTTCTTGGCCACCAGCGTCGTGCCACTGCCATTGTTGGTGACCTTGGCCATGCCTTCTACCACCACCCAGTGTTCGTTGCGGTGATGGTGCATTTGCAGGGACAGCTTGCCACCGGGTTTGACCACGATGCGCTTGATCTTGAAGCGTGGCCCTTCTTCGAGAACAGTGTAAGTACCCCATGGACGGCTGACGGTACGATGAAGCCGATAGGCTTCGTGGGATTTGTCCTTGAGTTGCTTGGCCACGCGGCGTACGTCCTGCGCACGGTCGGCATGGGCCACCAGCACCGCGTCAGCGGTATCGACCACGATCAGGTTATCCACACCCACCGTCGCTACCAGCCGGCCATCGCTCTGGACGAAGTTGTTGTGGCTGTCGATGAAGATCGCTTCGCCGCTGGCGCGGTTGTTGTCGGCATCGGCCGGCACCAGCGCCGCGACGGCGCCCCACGAACCGATGTCGCTCCAGTCGAAACCGGCGGGCACGACGACGACTTTTTCCGAACGCTCCATCAACGCGTAGTCGATGGAGATGTCGGTGATTTCAGCGAACAGCGCCGGCGACAACTCCTGTTGCAGGCAACCAACGGTTTCGATTGGCGCGCTGGCGGCCATGCAGACACGGGTCTGCTCCAGCAGCTCAGGTGCGTGCAATTGCAACTCGGCAATCACGGCGGCGGTGGTAAAGCAGAACATTCCTGAATTCCACAGGAAGTTGCCGCTCTCCAGATAATGCGTGGCGGTTTGCAGGTCGGGTTTCTCGACGAAACGCTGCACCTTGGCTGCGCCCTTGGCATCCAGCGGAGCGCCGGTTTCGATGTAGCCGAAGCCGGTTTCCGGCGCCGTCGGGATCACGCCGAAGGTCACCAGATAACCGTCTTTGGCGAGATTGACCGCGTGCTCGACCGCTGTTTTCAGCGCGTCCTGATTGACGATCAAATGGTCGGCGGGCATCACCACCATGATCGCGTCGTCACCGTGCAGCGCCTGCAGCGACAACGCCGCTGCCGCAATGGCCGGCGCGGTGTTGCGCCCGGTCGGCTCCAGCAGGAAGTGCCCGCGATGGCGCGAAACATGGGCGGCGCAATAGTGGTCCTTACTCTGGAAGTAGTACTCGCGGTTGGTCACTGTGACGATGTCGCCCCAGCCGTCGAGGAGCGCTGCCGCTCGCTGGTAGGTCTTGCCCAACAGTGACTGGCCATCGGGCAAATGCATGAATGGTTTCGGGTGGCCCTCGCGGGACACCGGCCACAAACGGGTGCCGGCACCGCCGGACAGAATCACGGGAATCAGCATGGCCTACTCCTTGGCGACGCGTTTCATGTCCGCATCCATCATCATGCGGATCAAGGTATCCAGGTCGGTTTTCGGCTTCCACCCCAGCACGCGCTGAGCTTTTGCCGGATTGCCGAGCAGCACTTCGACTTCGGCCGGGCGGAAAAACGCCGGGTCGATCTTCACGTAGTCGCGGTAGTTGAGGCCGACGTGATCGAAGGCGATGCGGCACATTTCGCGCACCGTGGTGGTGACGCCGGTGGCGACCACAAAATCGTCAGGCTTGTCCTGTTGCAGCATCAGCCACATGGCTTCGACGTAGTCACCGGCAAAGCCCCAATCGCGCTTGGCGTCGATGTTGCCCAAGGCCAGTTCGTGCTGTTTGCCCTGCTTGATTCGGGCCGCGGCGTCGGTGACCTTGCGGGTGACGAACTCGATGCCGCGCAGCGGTGATTCGTGGTTGAAGAGGATGCCGCTGCTGGCATGCAGGTTGAAGCTTTCGCGGTAGTTGACGGTGATCCAGTGGCCGTACAGTTTGGCCACGCCGTACGGGCTGCGGGGGTAGAACGGTGTGTTTTCATCCTGCCGCTCGGCCTGGATCAGACCGAACATTTCGCTGGTTGATGCCTGATAAAACCGGGTGTGCGGGCTGAATTGGCGGATCGCTTCGAGCAGGTGAGTGACGCCCAGACCATCGACGATGCCGGTGGTGACCGGCTGATTCCACGACGCGGCGACAAAGCTCTGCGCGGCGAGGTTGTAAACCTCGTCCGGCGCCGATTGAATGACCGCACGCTGTACCGAACAGGCATCGGCCATGTCACCGTCCAGATAGACGATGTCGGCTTCGACCGCCATCTCACGCAGGCGCCAGCGCGAATCGCTGCTGCGCCGTGCGACGAGGCCGTGAACCTTGTAGCCCTTGTCGAGCAACAGCTTGGCCAGATACGCGCCGTCCTGGCCGGTGATCCCTGTGATCAGTGCACTTTTTGTCATTCTTGTCGTACTCGCATCTCCCAGTCGGACAGGATCGCCCGCAGGGATTGTTGTGTAGTGATTTCAGGCGTCCATCCTGTGGTCCGGGTCAGCCTGGCGTGGCTGCCGCAAACGCGACGCTGATCGGCGCGGCGCATGCGCGCGGGGTCCTGAACCAGTTGCATCTGGACTTCGGCCAGATCGCCGAGCTGCTCGATCAGGCTGCGAATGCTTTGCTCACGGCCCGAACAGATGTTGTAGACCTGTCCAGGTGTGCCTTTTTCCAGCAGCGCGAAGTAGGCCGAAATCACATCGCCGACATCGAGGAAATCCCGCGTCACGTCGATATCGCCAACTTCCAGTTGCGGTGCTTGCAGGCCTTGTTTGATGCGATTGATCTGGCGGGCGGCACTGGCGATGACAAAGCTTTCTTTCTGGCCGCTGCCAATGTGATTGAACGGCCGCGCCACCAACACCGGCCAGCCTTCGCTCTGGCCCCATTGCAGGCTGAGAAATTCCGCCGAGAGCTTGCTCACCGCGTACGGGTTGCGCGGACAGGGCGGTTGTTGTTCGGTGATCGGCAGGTGGTTTTCGCCAACCTGGCCGTAGACGTCACCGGAACTGACATACAGGAACGTGCCGGTAAAACCGCGTGCCTTGAGGGCTTGCAACAGGTTGAGCGTACCGAGCAGATTGATGTCGAGTGTGCGTGCCGGATCGCGGAACGCTTCGGGGACGAACGTTTGCCCGGCCAGATGAATGACCGCATCAGGCAACTGCGGCCAGAGATCGGTGAGGCTGTGCGGATGGGTGAGGTCGTAGGATGAAGCGGCAGGCAGCAGCTCCCACGACGAATCCGGCAATGCCAGACGCGACTGAATATGTTGTCCCACGAATCCACTGAGACCCGTGACGAACAGACGCTTTTTCAAACAGCGACCCCTTGGTCTTGAACTTGCGCCACTTTCCCACAGGCTTTAAAGGAAGGTCTGTCAGACCGGTAGAAAAACCGGTGAAAACAAAGGCGAAGTCAGTTGTTGTAGTTGTTTGTTGCCAATCTGTGCCAAATGCTCGGCAATTTCAACAGGCCAAACCGTGACTGGTCAGTTCTCGTCAGCGTAGTCCGGTTTATTCTCGCCGAGCGGTTCACGAACGCTTCGCGGATGTGTTTAGAATGCGCCTTGTCACGATTGGCCGGGTTCGTCGGGATCGTCGTGCACAAAGGTGAAACTGACCACTAAAACAAGAACAAGACGGAACCGAAGACGAAGAACGGACATCGAGCCGATTCAACGCTTGGCCGTCATAGTGTGAGGCTGCCGGGATGGCAGTTTCATCGTGGAATGCCATGAACTTCATTCTTTACTCGGACATCAACGACAGTTCCATCAGCCAGAATCTGGGGCATCCCGATTCCAGTTATTACTTTGTGCTGAAAGCCTATCACCCGTTGCTCGAAACAGTCGGGCGAGTTCACGTGGTGAGTGCTGTGGCCGAGGTCGATCCGCTCTACCGGCAGTTGCTCGCCGCGGGTCAGGAGAGTGTTTTCCTCTCGTTCACCCGCCCCCAGAAAACCCCTGTCGATCTGGAGTGCCCTACCGTCTGCGTTGTGGCGTGGGAGTACGATTCGATCCCTGATGAACAATGGAATGACGATCCACGGCAGGACTGGACGCGCATGCTGGCCAAACACGGTCGCGTGATCACGCTGTCCAGCCATACGGCCCAAGCGATCCGTCGCTCCATGGGCGAAGATTTCCCGGTGTTGGTTTTGCCGGCACCCCTGTGGGAGCGCTTTGCAGCGATTCGCGAGCAACCTGTCAGAGCACCGGTCAATGCGGGGGCGACCTTGACGGTCAAAGGCTGCATCTTTGATTCTCGCCAGATGAACCTGCACCCGGATAACCTGCTGCCCAAGCCGATCCCACCTGAAGAACTGGCCGAAATCGAAGCCCGCCTGGAAGCCTCACGGCCACCGCCGCTGACCTTGAAGCGGCGCTTTGTGATTGCCCGGCATTACTTGCGTTTGTGGCTGTTGAATCCAGGCCTGGAACAAGAGCCACCGGTTTCACGTGTGAAGTTCCTGCAGAACTGGTACTGGGAAGGGATTCGCGACCTGGTTCCGCAGACGTTGCATGACTGGCTCGGCAAACGCCTGCCCAATATTGCCGGCCCACACCCAGTGCCTGTGGCGGTGCAACCGCCGCCGCGCGAGATGCCTGACGCGTCATTACAAGTCCAGACCTGCGTTGACGGTGTGGTCTACGTAACGGTGTTCCGCCCCGAAGACGGGCGCAAGAACTGGCTACAGATCCTGACCGCTTTTTGCGCGGCGTTCCGTGACACCCCCGACGCCACACTGGTGATGAAATTCACTCAGAGCGATCTGGAGGCTGTCTACGCACACCTGATGACGCCGCTGGCGCAACTGGCACCCTTTTCCTGTCGGGTCGTGATGATTCAGGGCTACCTGGATGCTGCTGAATATGCGCGGCTCTACCAGGCGGCGAGTTTTTACGTCAACGCTTCGCATTGTGAAGGGCTGTGCTTGCCGCTGATGGAGTTCATGTCGTGCGGCAAACCGGTGATCGCCCCCGATCACACGGCGATGCAGGATTACATCGACCCGTCTGTGGCGTTCGTGGTCGGCTCCAGCGTAGAGGCGTGCACTTGGCCCCATGACCCGCGAATGCTCTTGCGCGCACATCGTTATCGACCGGACTGGGGGTCGTTGAAAAAGGCCTACGAAAACAGCTACCGGATGGCCAAGACACAACCACAGGATTACCAGCGCATGTCGCTGGCGGTAGCCGAACGCATGCGCGATTACTGCGCGCATCCGGCTCTGCAACAACGTGTGGAAGATTTTTTCGGGCTGGCATCACAGGCCGGCAATGTTGCCCCGGTTACGGATAACGCCTCATGCTGATCATCATCCATTCCGAAACCAACCAGCACACCATCAGCCGCAATCTCGGGCGTTCGGAGTACAGCTATTATTTCGTGCTCAAGGAATATCGACCGGTGCTGGAGCGCCTCGGGCGAGTGATCGAGGTCATGGAGCCGAACACCGAAGTCGATGCGTTGTACGCGCAATGCCAATCCCGTGGCGAGCCTTGTGTATTTCTGTCGTTTTCGCCACCGCACCGCACCCCGGTGCACCTGGCCTGCCCGACATTGCCGGTATTCGCCTGGGAGTTCAGCACCATCCCCAACGAGCCATTTGCCGGTGATCCGTTGAACGACTGGCGCACAGTACTCAACGCCTGCGGAGCCGCGATCACCCATTCCACCTACACCGTCGAGGCGGTGCGCGAGGCGATGACCGCCGATTACCCGATTGTCGCCGTGCCCGCCCCGGTCTGGGATCGATTCGCGGCGCGGGGCGTTCAGTTGCAGGGGCAACCGGTGGCCGACTCGGTACGATTGACGATCAAAGGCCTGGTGGTCGACAGCCGCGAGGTCGATCTGGATGCCTTTGGTCCGGTGCATCTGCGCAGTGGCCCGGGTATCGACTTTCTCGCACCGGTCACCGAGCAGACGTTGTTGCTCGAAGGTGTGGTGTACACCTCGGTGTTCAACCCTCGTGACGGCCGCAAGAATTGGGAGGACATGATCAGTGCCTTCTGCGCGACTTTCCGTGAAGACGATGACGCGACGCTGGTGCTCAAACTGACTCACCACGATGCCGAAGAAGCGCTCACCGACATTCTTCATCACCTGTACAAAAATCAGCCTTATCGCTGCCGCGTCGTGCTGGTCTACGGCTATCTGGCGGACGCGGATTACGAGCGGCTGGTGCAGGCGACCCGCTACGTCGTCAATACGTCTTACGGCGAAGGCCAGTGCCTGCCGCTGATGGAATTCATGTCCTGTGGCAAGCCGGCGGTCGCACCGTGCACGACAGCGATGATCGATTATCTGCACGCCGATAATGCGTTCCTGATCGAGTCCACCGAGGAATTTACGGCTTGGCCGCACGATCCGCGCTCGGCTTACCGGACACTGCGCTACGCGGCCAATTGGGCCTCGATCTGCGCGGCTTATCGAGCCAGCTACGAGGTGGCCAAAAACGAGCCGCAGCGTTATGCGCGAATGTCGGCGCAAGCCGTGGAGAGTCTGCAAGGGTTTTGCAGTCAGGCTGTGGCTGAGCAGCGGTTGCAGGCATTCTTTGCGCAACTGCTGGAAGCGCGCGCCGTATTTGCCATGGAGGTCACTGACGCATGATTCGTCGATTACGCCAGTTTTTTTTGCCCGCTGCACAACCGGCGCCGACTGTTGCGCCTGTGTTCGAGGCGGTGGTTGAGCCGACCGCTGCACCGGAACAGCCGTTTACCTGGTCACCGCGTGATGTCGGCTTCCACGATGCGGTACTGGATGGCTGGTTTCTCAATGACAGCGGCGAATTGCTCAAGGGCTTTGCAATAACCGCTGACGACACCGTGCTCGACGTCGGTTGTGGTGAAGGCGGCGCGACGTTGTTTGCGGTCCGCCAGGGCGCGTCGGTGATATTTACTGACAGCGAACACGACAAAGTACGTGATCTGGCTCGCCAGATAGAGGCTCAGAGTACTCGGCCGAGTCTGGGGCTGGTCAGTAACAGTTTGCCATTGCCCTTGGTCGATGGTTGCGCGAGCAAAGTGATGTGCCTGGAGGTGATGGAGCACGTCGATGAGCCTGAACCATTCCTGGCCGAACTGGTGCGCATGGGGCGTCCCGGCGCATTGTATCTACTCAGTGTGCCGGCGCCGGTTGGCGAACATTTGCAGAAAGGCATCGCTCCCCCGAGTTATTACCAGTCGCCTAACCATGTGCACATCTTCACCCCGGAGCGCTTCACGGCGATGGTCGAGGACGCAGGGCTGATCATCGAGCATCGCCAGGCCACCGGGTTCTTCTGGGTGATGGGGATGATTTTCTTCTGGGCCAGCGAAAAGGCCGCCGGCCAGGATCCGGGCGGTGCGGTGCGCGATCGCATTCATGCACCGTATCCTCCATTGATGGAGGGATGGGCCAGAACCTGGGACGAGATGCTTCAACGGCCCGACGGGCTTGCGATCAAGCAAGTGCTCGACAATTTCATGCCCAAGAGTCAGGTGATCATTGCCCGTAAACCACTGGAAGGCGGGTCGGCACATGAGCAGTAAGCGCATCATGGACATCGAAGTGCTGCGCGCTGTCGCAGTACTTGGGGTGGTGTTTCATCATATATCCGGCAATCTGTTCAGCGATCCCGTACCGCTGCTCGACTCCATTAGTGTCTGGGTGGCGCCGTGGTGGGGGGTGGATCTTTTTTTTGCTATTTCCGGATTCGTCATCGCCCGTAGCCTGATTCCTGCGCTGCGCAGTTGCAGCAATCGGCAGGAATACTGGGAGCAAACGCGCAACTTCTGGTTGCGTCGAGCCTTTAGGCTGCTGCCATCGGCCTGGTTGTGGTTGGCACTGGTGCTTTTGGCGTGTGTGTTTCTCAACCGCTCCGGGGCATTCAGACCGCTGGACGCCAACCTGCAGGCGACGTTGGCGGGGGTGTTGCAGTACGCCAATTTCCGCTTTGCCGACAGTTTCGGTCATTACGATTACGGCGCCAGTTTCGTTTACTGGAGCCTGGCGCTCGAGGAGCAGTTCTACCTGCTGTTTCCGCTGCTGATTCTGCTGTTTCGCAAGCACCTGGTCTGGGCCTTGCTGGCGCTGGTCGCCGCACAGATTTTCACCGAGCGTTCAATGGCGTTGATGGTGGTGCGCACGGATGCGCTGGCCCTTGGTGTGCTACTGGCAATGTGGAGCACGCACCCGGGTTATCAGCGTTGGCAGCCGAAATTTCTGCGCCGGCCGCTGGCCGGGATTTCGGTGCTGGTGGTGATCGGCCTGTTAATGAGCTTCCTGGCGACGGCTCGCTTCAATGCGTCCTTTTACAACGTCGGCTTGATCGCTTTGCTCAGCGCCTTGCTGGTATGGATCGCCTCATTCAACCGCGACTACCTGATGCCCATCGGCGTGGTGAAGCGCTGTCTGGTATGGATCGGGAGCCGATCCTACGGCATTTATCTGATCCACATTCCCGTCTATTTTCTGCTGCGGGAACTGATTTTTCGCTTGCAGGGCGCCGGCTTGCCGAGCCCGGCCGGTCATCCGCTGATGACGATACTGAGCGCTGGCGTAATGATCGTGCTGCTCAGTGAGCTCAATTACCGCTTTATCGAACTGCCCATGCGTAACCGTGGCGCTGCGCTGGTCAAACGACTCGGCACGTCCCGAACCGCCGTCCCATCCCCAGGAGCCACCTCATGCTGAGACTGTTGAAGAAACTCACGGCGACGAAGCCTGCTCCGGTGCCCGAATCTGTGCCTGTGCCGGCAGAGCCTGTTGCGGCCGTCATCGAGAGGACTGACCCATACATCCTCGGCCTGCACGATGCCGTGCTCAGCGGGTGGTTCAACCAGCAGACCAACGAGCTGTTCAAAGGTTTTGCCGTGTCTGCCGAAGACACCGTGCTGGATGTCGGCTGTGGTGATGGCGGCAACGTGCATTTCTGCGGCGTGCGCGGGGCGAAGATCATCATTGCCGACATCGACAGCGCCAAGGTCGAAGCGACTCGCCAGCGCCTGAGCGACACCCCGGCGCGGGACATCGAATGCCACGTCACGGATTGCAACCCGCTGCCGATTGCCGACGACACGGCTACGCGTGTGGTATCCACCGAAGTCATCGAGCACGTCGAAGACCCGGCGCAGTTTCTTGCTGAACTGGTGCGTGTTGGCAAACCGGGTGCCCTGTACCTGCTGAGTGTGCCGCACCCGAGTTCCGAGGACCTGCAAAAAGACATCGCTGCGCCTGAGTATTTCCAGAAGCCCAACCACATTCGCATCATCAGCGAAGAGCAATTCAAGGCGCTGGTCAGCGAGGCCGGACTGGAGATCATCAGTCATAGCCAGTACGGTTTTTACTGGTCGATCTGGATGCTGCTGTTCTGGGAAGCCAAGGTCGATTTCAGCAATCCCGATCATCCACTGCTCAACCACTGGACCGAGACCTGGAAAGCGGTGGTGGACTCGCCGCGAGGTGCGCAGATCAAGCAGGCACTGGACGCGGTTGTCGCGAAAAGCCAGGTGATCATCGCCCGCAAACCCTGATCGCCTGCGAAGGGGTTTTGTGTAACCTTGCAGCCTTGAGATGTCAGGGATCTGCAAGGTATGCGGTTTATCGTCGGTTTGTTCGCGTTGATGGTGCTTTCTGCTTGCAGGCAGCCGGACGCGCCAGCGCTGGATCAACAACTCTACATCTGGCAACGCCAATGGACGCCGGCCCATGCTGCGGCGTTGCGTGACAGTCGCTCTGACTTCTCGACGCTACGCGTGCTGGCACTGCAGGCTTTTCCGAATGCGGGGTGGAGTCGGGCGCGGATCGATTCGGCGTTGTTGAAAACCGATGGCCGTCCATTGATCGCGGTAATTCGTCTCGACGGGCAGCTCAAGGCGCTGGACCAGCAGCAAGTCACCGCGCAGATTCTCGAGGTGCTTGCCGATTGGCAGGCGCAAGGTCTGACGCTGAGTGGCGTCGAGATCGATCACGATGCGGGTAATGCACGGTTGCCGTCGTACGCAGAATTCCTCAAACATTTGCGCTCGGCATTGCCCGACGCGCTACCGCTGAGTATCACGGCGCTGCCAGCCTGGCTCGATAGCGCGCAATTGCCGACGCTCCTGCAAAGCGTCGACAGCAGCGTGCTGCAAGTGCATGCCGTCAGCGATCCGCGGCGCGGTTTATTCGATCCTGATCAAGCGTTGAAGTGGGCCAAGGCTTGGGCGCGCATCACTGACAAACCGTTCTATCTGGCGCTGCCGGCATACGGCGTTGCGCTGTTGCCCGATGATGGCGGGGCGCCGGTGGTGGAAAGCGAAGTGCAGCTGGAGCGGGCCGGGCAGCGCCGGGAGCTGCTGGCTGATCCGCTGCAACTGAGCCAGCTCGGTCTAGCATTGCGCGCAGACCCGCCGGCGCATCTGGCCGGTCTGATCTGGTTTCGCCTGCCGCTGGCCAATGATCGCCGCGCCTGGAGCCTGACCACCCTGCGCGCGGTCGCCCGTGGTGATCAACTTCACAGTCAGCTCGATGTGGCGTTCAGTGAACACAACGGTCTCTACGACATCAAACTCGACAACCCCGGCAACCTCGACAGCGCCTGGCCAGCGCGGATCACGCTGAAGGCACAAAGCTGTGAAGGCGCCGATGCGCTCGCCGGTTACTCATTGCAACAAAGCCCGGATCTGCTTACCTTCACCCGCCTGCGCGACGGCCGCTTGCCGGCGGGTGGGCAGCGCGTCATCGGTTGGGCGCGTTGCGCCAATATTGATCAAGGAGGTTCGCATGTTGACCCGTAACTGGCCCCGCCATCTGCTCTGTCTGAGCCTCTGTTTGCCACTGGGTTCGGTGCTGGCCTGCGGACCGGATTTCCCCATGCGCCTGCTCGACAATCGCGGGCAGACCCTGGCGGATCTGCCTGAGGGCAACTTCAACTTCGAACTCAGTCGCCTCGGCAAAGCCATCGCCGGGCTGAAGAGCGTCACCGCTGCAACGCACAATCCGAACGATATGTACGGCGAAGAAAATGCGGCCGTCGAGGCACGGGAGAAAGCCGAGCAGGTTGGACTGAGCCCCGAGCAGCAAGCGTTGGTCAAACAACTGCGCGGCCTGACCGATGCGCGTCAGGCCGAGGTGCAAGGCGCCAGTCTGCCGGCGGAAATCCGCTTGTACGTGGCGGGTGCGGTGGCGTTTGCCACGGGCGAACATCAACTCGCCGTCGCGTATTTCGACAGGCTGCTGGCGCTGCCGGCGGATCAGCGCGCGTTGCGCAGCACGTGGGCCGCGTACTCGCTGGGCCGCACGTGGTTTGCCATGAGCAACGAAGGCGGCGATGCGATTGAAGCGCTGGAGCAATCGCTCGCTGCGTTCCGTCAGGCCCGGCAGATGAGCATCGACGGTTTTAGCGATCCGCTGGAGTTGGGCGTTGCCAGCCTCGGTGAAGAGGCGCGGGCATTGCGCACGGCTGGCGACTGGAGCGGCGCCATCGAATTGTATGAAGCGCAGAACCTGCACGGTTCCGCCGTGGGTTACACCTCGCTCAAGCAATTGATGAACGAACTGGTGGAGTTGCCCGAGGCCGAACTCGCCGATTTGCTGCAGCACAAAGCCGTGCAGCAACTGGTTACGGCATCGCTGGTGAGCCGTCAAGGCTGGTCGTTTGGCGACGAGCCGCCGAACGAAAAGAAACTGGTCAAGCTGCTGCAAAACAGCACCCGTGGCAGTCTGGAAAACGCGGACCGTCTGGCGGCGATGAGTTATCAACAAGGCGATTACGCCGGCGCCAAGGCTTTCCTCGAGAACGCCGGTGACGGCGGACTGGCGTGGTGGCTGCGGGCTAAACTGGCGGTGCGTGACGGTGACAAGAACGCCGCTGCCGCAGCCTATTCCAAAGCCGCGCAAGCCTTCCCGCAGAGCGAAGACTGGGGTTATCGCCGTACGCCGGACTGGGCGTATGAAACGGTTCAGCCGAAATGCCGGGTCGAGGGCGAAAGCGCGATTCTTGCGTTGCAACGTGGCGAGTACCTGCAGGCTTTCGTGCAGTTGTATCGCAGCAACGGTGTCTATTGGTTCGATGCCGCAACCGTGGCCGAGCGTGTGCTGACGGCTGATGAGCTCAAACAGTACGTCGATGAAAACGTTCCGGCGCCGCCCGCATTGACTCAAGAGCAGCGCGACAACTACGTGCCGCTGCCGGTCGCCGCCAGCCTGCGCAATCTGCTCGGCCGGCGTTTGCTGCGTGAGGGGCATTACGCCGATGCGGTCGCTTATTTCGATAATCCCGACCTGCAAAACAAGGCCCGACTCTACGGCGAACAACGGCTGAAGGCCGATGCCGCATGGTGGCCGACCCAGCGCGCGAGTGCGCTGTACAACGCCGCGTGGACGGCCCGCGAGTGGGGCATGGATATTCTCGGTTACGAGATGGCGCCGGACTACGCCACGTTCGGTGGCAACTACAGCCTGGAAAGCGCTGAGCTGAAAGTCGGTCCGCTGGTGAGCGAGGCCGAAGTGCAACGTCAGGTCGCCAGTGAAGCGAAGCCGGATCAGCGCTATCACTACCGTTTTGTCGCGACCGAGCTTGCCGGACGCGCCGCTGACAACCTGCCGCACACCAGTCAGGCATTCGCTGCCGTGCTGTGCAACGCGGCCGGCTGGAACAGCAGCCTGGAAGATCAGAGCGCGCTGTATCAGCGTTACGTCAAGGAAGGCCCGTTCGTCCCGTGGGCAGTGGACTTCGGCAATCAGTGCCCGTACCCGGATTTCGAAAACGCGGACAGGCGTTACGTCACTCAGGTCACGGATGCCGTGCGTTCATCGCTGCGGCCGTACAAGTGGCCGGTGCAGATCGGCGCGATCGTGCTGTTCAGCGCTGCGGCATTGCTGCTGATCACCCGTCGCCAGCGCAAGGTCCGCAAAGGCTAAGCCTGCTGGACGAAGGTCAGGCGTATGGCGAAACCGATCAGCAGGCTGCCGAACAGCCATTGTTGTACGCGTTGGGCGGTTGGACTGTGTCGCAGCCAACGACCCAATGCGGCGCCGGTGAGGGCGTAGGCGCTGTCGAACAGCAGGCCGACGCCGACCAGCAACATGCCGAGGATGGCGAACTGGCTCAGCACCGGTGCGCCGTCATTGACGATGAACTGCGGCAGCAGCACCGAGCAGAACAGCAACGCCTTGGGATTGAGCAGATTGGTCAGCAAACCGCGACGGATCGCTTCGCGCCAATGCCCGTGGGTGTCACCCGCCTCGCCCGCATTGAGATTCGGCAGCAGGGTGCTGCGCAGGCATTGAATGCCGATCCATAACAGATACGCCGCCCCCGCCAACCGCACCACCTCGAATGTCCACGGTGCAGCCTTGAACAGCGCTGCCAGTCCCAACGCCGCCAGCGCCACATGGCAGCCGCGAGCAACGCCCAGGCCGACAGCGGTGGCCAGTGCCGCGCCGCGTCCCTGTCGCGCACCGGTTTGCAGCAGCAGGATCATGTCCGGGCCGGGCAGCAGATAGACCACCGCCAATGCCAGGAAAAACAGCCAGAGACTCGCCATGTTGCCGCCCTTTCGTTGTCGATTTGGTGCGCCAAGTCTAGGGCTGAAGGGCGGGGCAGGTGCTTGCGTAGTCAGCTTCAAAAACCTTCTGGATTGGCATAATCTGCTGGTTTTCCATTGCACGACTATCGGGATCTGCCAAACATGAAACTCGACGCCTTCGATCGCAGGATTCTCGCGGCCCTGCAACGTAACGGGCGCCTGAGCAATGTCGAACTGGCGGATGAAATCGGCCTGTCGGCCTCGCCGTGCCTGCGCCGGGTGCGGATGCTAGAGGAGGCCGGGGTGATTCGCGGTTATCAGGCCAATCTCGATCGCGATGAAGTCGGGCTGGGGCTGACGGTGTTTGTCGGGGTCAAGGTCGAACGGCACAACGATGAACAGGCCGAAGCGTTTTACACCGCGGTGACGGCATTGCCGGAGGTGATTTCCGCGTTTCTGGTGTCGGGGGAGTCGGACTTTTTGCTGCAAGTGGTGGTGCCGGATTTGCGTGCGTATGACCGTTTTCTCAGCGGCTGCCTGTTGAAACTGCCGGGGGTGAGCGATATTCGCAGCAACTTTGCGATTCATACGGTGAAGACGCCGGGGGCTTTGCCGTTGGGGCATCTTCCGCTATAGACCGAGTCGCATCCTTCGCGAGCAAGCTCGCTCCCACAGCGACCGCGCTCTTTCAGGCGTATCAAGGTCAAATGTGGGAGCGAGCTTGCTCGCGAAAGCGGCAGTCCGGTCAAAAAAGATTTCAGAACCCTACATCTGCGTCGCCATCCCCTCGACATTCATCGCCGCCTGGCGCAACGCCTCTGACCGCGTTGGATGCGGATGGCACGTCAACGCAATGTCTTCAGCCGACGCGCTGAACTCCATTGCCACACAAAACTCGCCAATCATTTCACTCACACTCGGGCCGACCAGGTGCACGCCGAGGACCTCATCGGTGCGCTCATCAGCGAGGACTTTGGCGAAACCCTCGGTCTCATGGTTGATCTTCGCCCGGCTGTTGGCGGTGAAGGGAAACTTGCCGACCTTGTAGGCACGGCCCTCGGCCTTGAGTTGTTCTTCAGTCTTGCCGACGCTGGCCAGTTCCGGCCTGGTGTAGATCACGTTGGGGATCAGGTCGTAATTGACCTCACCAGCCTTGCCATGGATCTGCTCGACGCACGCCATCGCTTCATCCTCAGCCTTGTGTGCGAGCATCGGCCCGGAGGTCACGTCGCCGATCACCCAGACCCCGGCGGCTTCGGTACGGCGCTGTTTGTTGGCGAGCATGCCGCGCTTGTCAGTGCTCAGGCCGACGTTTTCCAGACCGAGGCCCTGGGTGTACGGGCGACGACCGATCGCGACCAGCACGTAATCGGCTTCTAGCAACTCGGCCGTACCGCCAGCAGCCGGCTCGACGCTGAGTTGCACACCGTTGGCGGACGAGGTGGCGCTAGTGACTTTCGAACTCAACTTGAAGGCAATGCCCTGTTTGCTCAGTGAGCGTTGCAGGGTTTTGCCGGCCTCGCCATCGACGCCGGGGCAGATGCGGTCGAGGTATTCGACCACGGTGACCTGCGCGCCGAGGCGTCGCCAGACTGAACCCAGTTCCAGGCCGATCACCCCGGCACCAATCACCACCAAATGCTTGGGCACTTCACTCAGAGACAGCGCGCCTGTTGAGTCGAGGATGCGTTTGTTATCGATCTCGACGCCGGGCAGGGGAGTGGGCTCGGAGCCGGTGGCGATGATGATGTCCTTGGCGGTCAGCTCGACTTTACTGCCTTGAGCGTCGGTCACCGTGACTTTGCCCGGGCCGTCGATGTGGCCCCAGCCCTTGATCCAGTCAACCTTGTTCTTGCGAAACAGAAACTCGATGCCTTTGGTCAGGCCGGCCACGCTCTCGTCTTTCTGCTTCATCATTTGCGCGAGGTTCAGGGTGGGTTTGACCTCGATGCCGAGGTTGGCGAATTCGGCACCCATCGCCGCGTCGTACAGCTCCGAGGCATGCAACAGGGCTTTGGACGGCATGCAACCGACGTTCAGGCAGGTGCCGCCCAGCGTCGCACGACCTTCCACGCAAGCGGCCTTGAGGCCCAACTGGCCGGCGCGGATCGCCGCGTTATAACCCCCGGGACCGCCGCCCAGAATCACCACGTCATAGTTGCTCATGCGCTTGCTCCTGTTGGATGGATGCGGATCGCTAAAATTAGTTCTGAATAAAAATTACGAACGTAATATGTGCGTTTCGAGGCTTTTCGGTCAAGGCTTCAGGCAAGCGACAGGTTGGGCGTCTTTGAATACGCGTAATTGTGTACGAATATTTCACGCTTTTCGTTATATCGTAACGATATGAACCGCGGGCCAATGATATTGGGGTGATATGCAAGTTGATCTGGAGGTGGATGGCACGCAAGTGACCGGACTGCCGCGTTTTCAGCAGGCGGCCACGCAGGGCAGGCGACTGCGGCGTTGGGCGTTTGCCCTCGGCGGATTGGCCGGGGCAGGCTGGGTGGTGGCGTTTTTCGTCGGGCTGTTTGCGCCGCAATCATTGTGGCTGCCGCTGCTGGTTAATCAGGGCGCGGCGCTGTTGGTGTTGGTCGCCGGGCTGCAATCAGCGTGGTGGGTGACGCAATGGCGCGCGCGGGTGATGACTCCTGTTGTGCTGACGCCGATTGCCGAAGATGAACGCTCTGCGCCACAAGGGTGGTACGAGCGCCTGCTGGATCACCTCAGCCAGCGTGGTTTGCATGTGCTGGGCCAGATCGGTGCAGCAACGCTGTGGTTGGGTGGCTGGGCGTTGCTGGTGGCGCTGAGCATCGAACAGGCATGGAACCTGGCACTGCCCGCCGCCGCCGTTGGATTGTCCGCTACGGTGGGCGCGGCGTTGGCATTGCTGCTGGCGTTCGGCTTGTTGGTGCTTGAGCGACAACTAACTCAGGAAAACCCGGCGCAATGGCCGGAAGCAGGCGCGTTGGCGCAAATGACGCGCGTGGCGATCATCAGTCTGGTACTCAGCGCGCTGTGTTTGTTGTTCGCTGGCAAGAATGTCGTTTGGCCGGTTCGCGTTTGCGTATTGATCGGTATCTTGCCGGGATTGGTCGCGATCGAGTTGCTATTGCGTGCTGTTCTCTCGGTTTTCAGTCCCCACCGCGAGCAGCTTGAACCGACGCTCCTGGCGCGCAGTTTTGTCGCCGATATGCTGCGCTGGCCACCACAACCATTACTCGCGTTGCAGCATGAATTGCACAACCGCTTTGGCATCGATCTGCGTCAGATCTGGGCGTTCAGTTTCATGCGCCGAGCGTTTCTGCCGGTGTTGGCGCTTGTCGCAGCGGTGGGCTGGCTGCTCACCGGCATTCATGAAGTTCCGCTGCAGGGCCGTGGCATCTATGAGCGCTTCGGCAAACCGGTGCAGGTATTCGGACCAGGATTGCACACGGGTTTGCCGTGGCCGCTGGGGCGCGTGCTGATCGTCGAGAACGGCGTTGTGCACGAATTGGCCACCAGCGTTGGCGAGAACCCGGCGCCGCTGCAAGTCGATCCCGCCGAAGGTCCTGCGCCGATGACAGCCAACCGCTTGTGGGACGCCAGCCACGTCAACGACAAATCGCAAGTCATCGCCAGCAGCCGTGGCGATCAGCAGAGCTTCCAGATCGTCAACATGGACGTGCGCTTCGTCTATCGGATTGGCTTGACCGATCAGGCGGCGCTGGCCGCGACCTACAACAGTGCCGATGTGCCGACGTTGATTCGCAGCACGGCCAGCCGGATTCTGGTGCACGACTTTGCCTCGCGCACGCTCGACGGTTTGCTCGGTGAAGATCGGGTAGGACTGGGCGATGAGATTGGGCGCGCCGTGCAAGGCGATCTGCAACAACTTAACAGCGGCGTGGAAATTCTCGCCACGGTGGTTGAAGCCATTCATCCGCCGGCCGGCGCCGCCAATGCTTATCACGCTGTGCAAGCCGCGCAGATTGGCGCGCAGGCGTTGATCTCCCGTGAGCATGGCGCGGCGGCCGAAGCGAGCAATCAGGCGCAATTGCAGGCCAGTCTTGCTCGCGATCAGGCCAGCGCCAATGCGCGGGAAACCAGCGCCACGGCGCAGGCAGCGGATCTGAAATTCACGGCCGAGCAAAAAGCCTACGCCAGTGCCGGTCAGGCTTTCGTGCTCGAGCAATATCTCGGTCAGCTCGGCCAAGGCCTGAGTAAAGCCAAATTGCTGGTGCTCGATCATCGTCTCGGTGGCAGCAGCAATGCGCCGACCATCGATCTGCGTACTTTCACGCTGCCGGCTGACCCGTCGCCCGCGCGCAACACCGCTCAACCAGGAGTCGCCCATTGAGCCAGTCGCACACTCACGAACCGCATGATCACAGCGGCCACGATCATGGCCACGGTGGACATCACCATCATCACGGGCATCATCACCATCACCACGGTGCGCCGGAAGAGGCCGGGCCTTTCCCGTGGCGACGCATGGGCTGGGCAGTGTTGCTGGTGGCGTTCGCCATCGCGGCAGCGAGCCTGGTGCAAGTGCGCTCGGGTGAAGCCACGGTGATTACCCGCTTCGGTAATCCATCGCGGGTACTGCTTGATCCGGGTTTGAGCTGGCGTTGGCCAGCGCCGTTCGAAGCGGCGATCCCGGTGGATCTACGTCTGCGCACCACCTCCAGCGGCTTGCAGGATGTCGGTACCCGCGATGGTTTGCGCATCATCGTTCAGGCCTACGTGGCGTGGCAGGTGCAGGGTGATCCGGACAATGTGCAGCGTTTCATGCGCGCGGTGCAGAACCAGCCCGACGAAGCGGCGCGGCAGATTCGCACCTTCGTGGGCTCGGCGCTGGAAACCACGGCCAGCAGTTTTGATCTGGCGAATCTGGTGAACACCGATGCCAGTCAGGTGCATATCGCTGAATTCGAAGCGCAGTTGCGTCAGCAGATTGATCAGCAATTGCTTGCGACCTATGGCGTACGCGTTGTGCAAGTCGGCATCGAGCGTTTGACTTTGCCTTCTGTGACCCTTACCGCCACCGTCGATCGCATGCGCGCCGAGCGTGAAACAATCGCTACCGAACGTACGGCGATCGGCAAACGTGAGGCTGCGCAAATCCGTTCCGCTGCCGAACGCGATGCGCGCATTGTGCAGGCCGACGCCACCGTGAAAGCTGCAGAAATCGAAGCACAATCTCGCGTTGAGGCCGCGCAGATTTACGGTCGTGCATACGCCAGTTCGCCGCAGCTGTACAACTTGCTGCGCTCGCTGGACACGCTCGGCACCATCGTCACCCCGGACACCAAACTGATTCTGCGCACCGACGCCGCGCCATTCCGTGTGCTGGTTGACGGCCCGCCAACTCTCGACAGCAAACCCGGGTCGCAGCCATGAGTGAAGAAGTTCCACGTGGAACACATTCGCTAAACAGCCCGTGGATTCAGGCGGGTCGTTTGGCATTTCTCGCCCTGTATGCGGTGACGGTGTTGGCCGCATTGGCTTGGGCGTTTTCCAATGTGCGACAGATCGATCCGCAGAATCGTGCTGTGGTTTTGCACTTTGGTGCACTGGATCGCGTGCAGAACGCCGGGCTGTTGTTGGCATGGCCACAGCCGTTCGAACAGGTGGTTTTGTTGCCGGCCGCGGATCGGGTGATTGAGCGGCGGGTGGAAAACCTGTTGCGCAGCGATGAGGCACTCAAGGCTGATCGGGTCGCTTCCTTCGCCACACCACTCAGCGACGCCCTGGCCGGGTCTGGTTATTTATTGACCGGTGATGCCGGTGTGGTGCAACTGGATGTTCGCGTATTTTACAAAGTCACTGACCCATACGACTTTGTGTTGCAGGCCGATCACGTGCTGCCGGCGCTTGATCGATTGGTCACGCGCAGTGCCGTGGCACTGACTGCCGCCAGGGATCTGGACACTATTCTGGTCGCTCGTCCTGAATTGATCGGCGCTGACAATCAGGCGGCCGAACGACGTGAGCGATTGCGCGGTGATCTGGTGCAGGGCATCAACAAACGCTTGGCCGAGTTAAAGGCGAGCGGGCAGGGCATCGGCATCGAAGTGGCGCGAGTCGATGTGCAATCGAGTCTGCCTGACCCCGCCGTAAGTGCGTTCAACGCCGTGCTAACCGCCAGTCAGCAAGCCGATAAAGCCGTGGCCAACGCGCGCACCGACGCCGAAAAACTCACCCAGACCGCCAACGAACACGCCGACCGCACGCTGCAAGTGGCTCACGCACAGGCGGGTGAGCGCCTGGCCAAAGCCTCGGCCGACACCGCCACGGTGTCGAGTCTGGCCAAAAGTACAGACCCGCAAATGCTCCTGCGCCTTTACCGCGAGCGCATGCCGAAGATCCTCGGCCAAGCTGGATCGGTCACCACGGTCGACCCGAAAGATGATTCCCGCCTGATCATTCAGGGAGCCAGTAAATGACTGCGACGACCGCTGCACCGAGCCTGTTGTCCTCGGCCGAACAACGCCACGCTGCACGCCAGCTGACTTTGGCGATGCTTGCGTTGGGTCTTCTAGGTCTGGGTTTGATCTGGCGTTGGCGGGTGCCGGAGCAAACCGGCGTCAGTCAGTTGCTGCTCGGTTTTGCTTCTTTATTAGTTGCCGTCCCGGTGATGCGTTCGGCGTGGTACAGCCTGCGCTATCCAAGTTTGCACGGCATCACCGATCAACTGATTGCCCTGGCCATGCTCGGCGCGTGGGCGACCGGCGACTTACTGACGGCGGCGCTGCTGCCGATCATCATGATCTTCGGCCATGTGCTGGAAGAGCGCAGTGTCATCGGTTCGCAGGAAGCGATTCATGCGCTCGGCCAACTGACGCGCAGTCACGCGCGCAAGGTTCAGCCCGACGGTTCGATCATCGAAGTGGACAACGGCACGCTGAAATCCGGCGACACCGTTGAGGTACGTGCGGGTGATCGGGTGCCGGCGGATGGTCGGGTCTTGTCCGGCCAGGCCAGCCTCGACACCGCTTCGATTACCGGTGAATCAGTGCCGGTCGAGGCGGGTGCTGGCATGACGGTGTTCGGCGGCGCGATCAATCTCGATGGTTTGTTGCGCATCGAAGTGACACGTACCGGCGATGAATCGACCCTGGGTAAAGTCATCGCGCTGATGCAAAACGCCGAGCGTTCGAAACCCCCAATCACTCGTTTGCTCGAACGCTACGCCGGCAGCTATATGGTGCTGGTGTTGTTGCTGGCGGCGGTGACCTGGTTCGTCACCCACGATGCACAGGCAATGCTCGCGGTGTTGGTGGCGGCGTGTCCGTGTGCGTTGGTGTTGTCCGCGCCGGCGACGGCGATTGCCGGTGTCGCGGTGGCTGCGCGCCACGGGATTCTGATCCGCAGTTCTGCGTTTCTTGAAGAACTGGCTGACCTGACCTCGCTGGTCGTCGATAAAACCGGGACGCTGACTTACGGCACCTTGCGTTTGCAGTCGATCGACAGTTCCCACACAGACACCTCCGCGATTACCGCACTGGCCGCCAGTCTTGGTGCAGCGAGCAGTCATCCGGTCAGCCGAGCGTTGGCGGGGTTGGTCAGTCAGGATCAATCCGTGGCCCTGAGCGAGATTCACGAGCGTCAGGGCCTTGGTGTAGTCGCCATGACCGGGCAGGGCGAAGCGGCGCTCGGTCGGCCAGAATTGTTCGCGCAATTGGGCATCACCACGACAACGGTCCCCGATCACGATGGCCCCATCGCCGGGCTGGCATTGAACGGGGAATTCCTCGCCTGGCTATTGCTCGCCGACACGGTTAAACCGGAAGCCCGTTTCGCCCTCGACGAATTGCGTGAGCTGGGCCTTGGGCGACAACTGTTGCTCACTGGTGATCGGCAGAGTGTGGCGCTGTCTCTGGCTAAAGACGTCGGGTTGCAGGAAGTCGAAGCCCAGGCGTTGCCCGAGGACAAACTCAATCGCGTGCTCAAGGAAATCGACAACGGTTTCCGGCCGATGGTGGTCGGTGACGGCATCAACGATTCACTGGCACTCAAGGCCGGTGTGGTCGGCGTGGCGATGGGCGCGGGTGGCGCCGACATCGCGCTGGCCTCGGCGGATATTGTCTTGATCGGCAGCGACCTGCGCCGACTCGGCACGTGTGTGCGCCTCAGCCGTCAGTGCCGCCGAACCTTGCAGGTCAACGTGGTCATCGGTCTGGGCTGGACGCTGGCCATCGTTGTGTTTGCCGCGTTTGGCTGGCTGGGCGCCGCCGGGGCGATGATTGCTGCGCTGTTGCATAACCTCAGCACGTTGCTGGTGCTGGGCAATGCCGGACGATTGCTGCGCTTTCAAGAACCGCTGCTCAAGCTCAAAGATGATCGATGAAATTATTTTTGGGCGCGTTGTAACGCCATCGGGATAGCTCTCTCTAGTGCTATGTCGGGACTGAACAAACCGTTCAGCCGACATCCCTGACGATGACCGAGGACAACAAAAATGACTATCAAGACCGCTGCTGCTGGTGCCGCTCTCGCTTTTGCCGCTGCTACGATGTTTGCCGGTGTTTCGACTACCGCGTCGGCTGCTGATGCCAACGTTCACTGCTACGGCGTCAATGCCTGCAAAGGCCAGAACGACTGCAAGACCAAAGATCACGCCTGCAAAGGTCTGGGTACTTGCAAAGGCATGGGCTTCAAGGCAATGACTCAAGCGGCTTGCGAAAAAGCGGGTGGCAAGGTCGGCGAATAACCGACCGGCAAGTGCCGCCGCAGTGGTTCTCGCCGCTGCGGCCACTTTTAGCAGGAGTCCGACATGTCAGCTTCGCTTCCTTTCCTGGGTTACGGCCTCGGTTTACGCAGCGCGTACTATCAGCAGATCCTCGAACAGTCGCCGGACGTAGACTGGTTTGAAGTGGTCTCCGAGAATTTCATGGTGCAGGGCGGTAAGGCTCTGTACTACCTGGACGCCATCGCCGAGCGCTATCCGCTGGTGATGCACGGTGTGTCCCTGTCCATCGGCGGGCCGCATGCCCTCGATGCGGATTATCTGAAACAACTCAAGCAACTGGCCGACCGGGTCAAACCGGCATGGATTTCTGATCACCTGTGCTGGAGCCGTGGCAACGCTCACCAGTTGCACGACTTGCTGCCGCTTCCCTACACAGCAGAAAGCCTAGAATACATCGTCGGCCGTGTGGCGCAGGTTCAGGATGTATTGCAGCGACCGCTGATGTTGGAGAACGTCTCCAGCTATGTGCGCGCCGCGTCGGACGAGTTCACCGAGTGGGAATTTCTTGCGGCCTTGAGCCGAGAGAGTGGCTGCGAGTTGTTGCTCGACGTTAACAATGTCTACGTCAGTTCTCGCAATCACGGCTTCGATCCGTGGGCATTCATTCAAGGTTTGCCGGCAGAAAAAGTGCGCCAACTGCATCTGGCCGGGCATAACGATTACGGTGATTACGTCGTCGATACGCATGACCATCCGGTGAGCGATCCGGTCTGGGCGCTGTTTCAGCGCACGCTGCAACACATCGGCCCGGTGGCGACGTTGCTGGAACGCGATGATCATTTCCCGCCGTTTGAAGAACTGCTCGCCGAGCTGCACAAGGCCCGCGAGTTGGGTAACACAGTTCTGGCCGGGAGACAGCAATGCGCTTGAAGGAGTGGCAACTGGCGTTCGAATCGTTTCTGATGGATGCCGCGCCGGCCGATTGCGTCTTGGCCAATAGCCTGATCGGTGGGCCGACGCTGGACGTCGGTACGGGGCTGGCGATTTATCACAACGCTTACGCGGCTCGTTTGCTGGAAGTGCTGACCCACGACTTTCCGGCGATCCATTATTGGATGGGCGACGAAGAATTCGATCTGCTCGCCACCGCGTACATCCGCAAATACCCGTCGGCGCATTTCAGCCTGCGTTGGCTGGGCAAGGGTTTTGAAGCTTTTATCCGCGAGCATCTGGTGCCCGAGCAAAGTGCGCCGCTGGCTGAGCTGGCCGCACTGGAATGGGCGTTCACTCTGGCGTTTGATTCCCCGGCCGGCTCGCCACTGATGATCAAAGCGATGGCGGCACTGGCGCCGGAAGAGTGGCCGACCTTGCAGTTCAAACCGACGCCTTCGCTGCAATGGCTGGCGTGCGAATTCAACAGTGTCGCGATCTGGCGCTCGGTGAAAGACGAAGCGGAGTTCCCGCCCAGCGCGGCGCTCGAATCACCTCAGGTCTGCGTGATCTGGCGTAATGAGTTGGTGTGCAACTACCGCAGTCTGGACAGTGCTGAAGCGGATGCGTTGAATGGGTTGTTGAACGAAGGCTGGAGTTTCGCCGAACTGTGCGTCGAGTTAGCAGTCACTTATGGTGAGGGCGCGCCACTTCAAGCCGTTACCTGGTTGAAACAGTGGATTCAGGAAGGTTTGCTGGAGCGTCTGCAGCGATAGATCAGGCTAATCGAATCGATAGCCTGCTATTTTTCCGGGATAGTCTACCCTCAGATTTGACGTCTGAAACAAGGGGGGATTTTCCATGCTCGCGCAACTTCCACCGGCCTTACAGAATCTGCAGCTTCCGCTTCGCTTGCGACTCTGGGATGGCCATGAGTTTAATCTGGGGCCGTCGCCCAGCGTCACCATCGTGGTCAAGGACCCGCAGATGGTCACCCAGTTCACCCATCCAAGCCTCGATGCGCTCGGAGCGGCCTTCGTTGAAGGCAAACTTGAACTGGAGGGCTCGATCAGCGAGGTCATCCGGGTCTGCGACGAATTAAGCAACGCTTTGCTCGGCGAAGATGACGACAGTCAGCCAGTGCGCTCAGTGCACGACAAGGAAACCGACGCCAAAGCCATCTCCTATCACTACGACCTGTCCAATGCGTTCTACCAGCTCTGGCTGGACAGCGACATGGCGTATTCCTGCGCGTATTTCGAAACGGGCAGCGAAACCCTTGAGCAGGCGCAACAAGCCAAATTCCGACATTTATGCCGCAAACTGCGCTTGCAGCCAGGCGACTACCTGCTGGATGTCGGTTGCGGCTGGGGTGGGCTGGCACGGTATGCCGCACGGGAGTTCGGCGCCAAAGTCTTCGGCATTACCCTGAGCAAGGAACAGCTGGAACTGGCGCGTGAGCGGGTCCAGGCCGAAGGCCTGGAAGACCAGATCGAACTGCAGTTGCTCGACTATCGCGATCTGCCTCAGGACGGGCGTTTCGACAAGGTGGTCAGCGTCGGGATGTTCGAGCACGTTGGCCACGCCAATCTCGCCGAGTACTGCAAAACCCTGTTCGGTGCGGTGAAGGAGGGCGGCTTGGTGATGAACCATGGCATCACCGCCAAATACACCGATGGTCGTCCGGTGGGACGCGGTGCCGGGGATTTCATCGAGAAATACGTATTCCCCAACGGCGAGTTGCCGCACCTTGCGATGATCTCGGCCGAGATCAGCGAAGCGGGGCTGGAGATTGTCGACGTCGAAAGCTTGCGCCTGCATTACGCGCGCACGCTGGATCACTGGAGCGAGCGGCTGGAGGATAACCTTGAAACCGCAGGCAAACTGGTGCCGGATCAGGCGCTGCGCATCTGGCGTCTGTACCTGGCCGGCTGTGCTTATGCGTTTGCGCGCGGATGGATCAATCTGCACCAGATCCTCGCGGTGAAGGCGCATCCGGATGGCAGCCATGAACTGCCCTGGACGCGCGACGATATCTACAACCCTTGAACTCGTGCAGCCCTTACCTTATCGGAGAGGGCTCTCAGAGAATCGGCGAAATCAGCCGGGCGATCCGCATGCCGACTTGTTGCAGGCGGTGGATTTCCCGGCTCTCTTCTTTGGCAATTTCGTAGGCTTGCTTGAAATCTGCGATGAGCATGTTCTCCACACTGGCGGCGAAGTCACTATCGACGGTCAGCAGCATCACTTCGAAATTCAACCGGAACGAACGGTTGTCCAGATTGGCGCTGCCGATGGCGCTGATCTCGCTGTCGATCAACACCACTTTCTGATGCAGGAAACCGGGCTCGTAGCGGAACACTCGCACGCCGGCACGCACGGCCTCAAATGCGTAGAGACTGGAAGCGGCGTAAACGATGCGATGATCGGGACGCGACGGCAGCAGGAGTCGCACATCGACACCGCGTAAGACCGCCAACCTTAATGCGGCAAATACAGCCTCGTCGGGAATGAAGTAAGGGCTGGTGATCCACACGCGTTCGGTGGCCGCATGGATGGCTTCGACAAAGAACAGCGAGCAGGTTTCGTAAGCATCGGCCGGACCGCTGGCGAGCAGTTGGCAAAGTACGCCGTCGTCCGGATATTCATCCGGCAGTATCAGCGGAGGCAATGTTCGCGCCGCCCAGAACCAGTCCTCGGCAAAGGATTCCTGCATGCACGCGACCACCGGGCCGCGCACCTTCACATGGGTATCGCGCCACGGTGCCAGCGGTGGTTTCTCGCCCATGTATTCATCGCCGACGTTATGCCCGCCGACAAAGCCGACCACGCCGTCGACCACGACGATCTTGCGGTGGTTACGGAAGTTGACCTGAAAGCGATTGAGCCAGCCGCTGCGCGTGGCGAAGGCTTTGACCTCAACGCCGCCATCACGTAACGCTTGCACATAACTGTGAGGCAGGGCATGGCTACCAATACGGTCGTAGAGAAGATGAATCGCCACGCCTTCGGCGGCTTTCTTCAGCAGCAGGTCGCGCAGACGTTGGCCGAGCCGATCATCGTGAATGATGAAAAACTGGATCAGCACCGCTTCTTTCGCCTGATCGATGGCCTGGAAAATCGCCTCGAAGGTGGCCGTGCCGTTTACCAGCAATTGCACTTCGTTGTTCGCCAGGCACGGCATACGTCCCAGTTTGGGCATCGCGCGTAACGACGCGTAGGCATTCGAGGCGCGTGCGGTCAGTGCTTCCTCCACCCACGGGCGCCAGTTCAACTCGGAGATGGCCTGACGCATCTGTTCGTTGGCCTGACGCCGCGCCTTGATGTAACCATCAAACGTGCTGCGGCCGAACACCAGATACGGAATAAGCGTGAGATAGGGAATGAAGATCAGCGACAATGCCCAGGCGATCGAGCCTTGAGCCGTGCGCACGGTGAGCACCGCGTGAACGGCGGCGATCAAGCCGAGGGTGTGTATCAGAGCGATCAGATAACCGAAAATGTGCGGTCCAAAATAATCCATGGGGCAGCCTTGCTCCGGAAGATTCAATGCTTAACAGACCATGTTCTGTCGCGAATGTCGCTATTTAATTGGTGCATGAACCGAAGCAATCGGCCGACGTCTAACGGCCACTACTGATCAGGAGTTTTTCGATGAACGTTCGTCTGCTGGGTTTGGCGCTGGGACTGGGTTTGGCATTGCCGGTGGTTGCGCAGGCGCAGATGCTGCAGCCAGGGCTGTGGGAAATGACATCGAGCAACGTCAAGGTCGATGACCAGCCGATGGATGTGCAATCGATCCTCGGCCAGTTGCAAGGCCAGATGACCCCGCAACAGCGTGCGGCGCTGGAAAAAAACGGGATCAATATCGGCGGCAAGGGTATCCGGGCCTGCCTGACGCCGGAGCAAGTGGCGACCAACGATATCCCTTTGGCCGACCCGCAATCAGGCTGTAAACAACAGATCACCGAGCGCACTGGCAACCAGTGGAAATTCCGTTTCAGTTGCCCGAAAGCGCAGGGCACCGGGGTGGCGACGTTCCTCAGTGATCGTGAGTTCACCACCGTGGCCAACGGCACGTTCAACGCGATCGGAATCAACCAGAAGGGTAGTCTGGAAACCCGTGCGGTGTGGCTGGGCCAAGATTGCGGCGCCGTTAAACCCCGCGGTTAATGCGACCCCTGTAGGAGCTGCGGCACGCTGCGATCTTTTGATCTTGATTGTCAAAAACAAGATCAAAAGATCGCAGCCTCGTTGCACTCGTCAGCTCCTACGGGGTTTTTGAATCAGCGCATGAATCGTAGCGCCAGACCCCGACACCCCTCGTTCACCCGTCCCTCCCGCCACGCAATCTGCCCTGACACAATCGTCGCATTAACCCGATGCCGAAAGCTGCGCCCGGCAAACGGCGACCATCCGCACTGCGACAGAATCGGCTGCCGATCGACCTCCAGCGCTTGCGCTTCAACCAATACCAGATCCGCCCAATAGCCTTCACGCAGATAACCCCGATCCGGGATCGCAAACAGATCCGCGACGCGATGGCTGGTCTTCGCCACCAGGTTTGTGATCGGCAAAACCCCATCCGCCACCAGCTCCATCAGCGCCGGCAACGCATGTTGCACCAGTGGCAATCCCGACGGCGCCTGCGCGTAAGGCCGCTGCTTTTCTCCCCAGGTATGCGGCGCATGATCGCTGCCAATGACGTCCAGCCGATTGCTGTTCAATGCGTCGCGCAAAGCATCACGATCGCTTTGACTCTTGATCGCCGGGTTGCACTTGATCAGGTTGCCGAGGTTTGGATAGTCGCGATCATCGAACAACAAATGATGCAGACACACTTCAGCGGTGATGCGCTTCTGCGCCAGCGGTTTGTCCTCGAACAACGCCAGTTCACGCGCCGTGGTCAGGTGCAATACATGCAGACGTGTGCCGTGACGTTTGGCTAACTCGACCGCCAGTGAGGAGGAGCGATAACACGCCTCGGCATTGCGGATGAGCGGATGAGCACCGGGCGGGATTCGTTCGCCGAACAGCTCGCGCAGATTGGCCGCATTCGCGTCGATACTCGGGGTGTGTTCGCAGTGGGCCAACAGGATGGTCGGCACCTCGGCGAACAGTCGCTCAAGGATTTGCGGATCATCCACCAACATATTGCCGGTGGTCGCGCCCATGAACACTTTTACCCCTGCCACTTCACAGGGATTGAGAGCCGCAACCGTGGCGAGGTTGTCCTGACTCACACCAAAGTGAAAGCCGTAATTGGCTACCGAACCGAGCGCCGCCCGGCGCTTTTTATCCGCCAGGGCTTCGAGGGTGAGGGTGGCCGGGTTTGTGTTGGGCATGTCCATGAAGCTGGTGATGCCACCGGCCACCGCTGCGCGTGACTCGGTGTGGATGCTGCCCTTGGCCGGCGCACCCGGTTCGCGGAAATGCACTTGGTCATCGATCATCCCCGGCAGTAACCATTGACCGTTGGCGTCGATTTCTACCGTGGCGTTTTCACCTTCAATGCCTCGCGCAATCTTGACGATACGTCCATTGCTTACCAACAGATCTGCGTCGAACTCACGCCCCTCGTTAACCAGTCTGGCATTGCGAATCAGCACGCTGCTCATGGTTCAGAACTCGTTCTGCAAGGCTTTGTAGCCGCGCACCAGATCGACGTTGGTGCGTGCCACGTCTTCGGAAAACTCCGAGGCGCTGACACTTACAGGAGGGAACAACGACAGATCTGTATTCGGGCCGATGCGAGTAGTGGAGGGTACATAGAAGGCGTCCGGCAGATCCCGGCCGTCGACCACCGAGTTGTGCCGTACCACGCAGCCGTTGCCGACCACACAGTTGAACAACACGCTGTTGAAACCGATGAACACGCGGTCGCCGACCACGCACGGTCCATGCACGATCGAACGGTGGGCGATGGAACTGAACTCGCCAATAGTGACTGCGGCACCGGATTTGGAATGGATGACCACGCCGTCCTGGATGTTCGAGTTGGCACCGATGGTGATCGGTTCCATTTCGCCCGAGGCATCCACTTCGTCGGCGCGGATCACTGCGTAGGGGCCGACGAACACGTTCTCGCCGATCACCACTTTGCCGCAGATGATTGCGGTCTTGTCGACGTAGGCGGACTCGGCAATTTGTGGCAAATCACCTGATGGATTCTTGCGGATCATGGTTGGCTCAGCGCGTCGTAAAGGGTGTTGAGGTTGTATTCGAACAGACCGGTGAAGGTGCTGGCCGGACCGCTGGCAGCGAGGGCATCCGAGTACAGCGTGCCGCCAATGTGCGCGCCGCTTTCGTCGGCGATCTGTTTGAGCAGGCGTGCGTCCTTGATGTTTTCCATGAACACCGCTTTGACGTGGGCCTGACGGATCTGGGTAATCAGTGCAGCAACTTCGGCGGCCGAGGGTTCCCGTTCGGTGGACAAACCTTGCGGCGCCATGAAGTCGATGCCGTACGCCTGGCCGAGATAACCGAAGGCATCATGGCTGGTGACGATCTTGCGGTTGCCCGGCGGCAGCGCACCGAGCTTTGTTTTGGCTTCGGTGAGCAGGGCGTAGATCTGCTTCAGGTAAGTTTTGCTGTTGCGTTCGTAGTCGGCTTTGTTCGTGGGATCCGCAGTGATCAGCGCCTTGCGGATATTGGCGACATACAACTCGGCGTTCGCCAGATTGTGCCAGGCGTGCGGGTCGGGAACGGTTTCGCCGTCTTCATCCAGGAAGCGCGGAATCACGCCATGACTGGCACTGACCACGGTGGCTTTGGTCTCGGTGCTGGTTACCAGTCGGTCCAGCCAAGGCTCGAAACCGAGGCCGTTCTTGATGATCAGTTTGGCGCTGAGCAATGCTTTGGCATCGTCCGGTGTCGGCTCGTAGGTGTGCGCGTCGGCGTCCGGGCCGACCATGTTGATGATCTGGATATGCTCGCCGCCGACCTGATGAACCATGTCGTCGAGAATGCTGAAGCTGGTGACCACGGGCAGTTTTTCCGCCGCCGACAAGGACATCGACAGCATCAGGCTGAGCAACACGAGTAGAGCGCGCATCGGGAAACACCTCATTGGGATGTGAGCAAAGGCGGGCGGCGCAACAAACCGTGAACCGGCCCGAACACCACGGACAGCAGATAGCCGAGGCCGGCGACCAGCACGATGGCCGGGCCGCTGGGTAGCGAGTAGTAGAACGACAGCAGCAAGCCGAACCACACCGAGAGGCAGCCGATGATCGCCGCGATGGTTATCAGGATCGGCAGTCGGCGGCTCCAGAATCGCGAGGCGGCGGCGGGGAGCATCATCAGTCCGACTACCATCAGGGCGCCGATGGCCTGGAAGCCAATCACCAGATTGAGTACGACCAGCGTCAGAAAGAGGCCGTGGGCGAGTGGACCGAGGCGGCTCACGGTTCTCAAGAACAACGGGTCGAGGGTGTCGAGCAACAGTGGTTTGTAGATCAGGGCCATGGCGATCAGGCTGAAAGCCGAGACCCACACCATGCCGGTGAGGGTCGGGCTGTCGACGGCCAATGCTGAACCAAACAGTAAGTGAAGCAGGTCGAGACGTTTGCCGGCGATGCCGAGAATCAGCACGCCGCAGGCAAGGGAGATTGGGTAGATGGCGGCGAGGCTGGCGTCTTCACGCAGGCCGGTGCGGCGGGTGATCCAGGCGGCGAGGCCGGCCATGCTCAGACCGGCGCCGAGGCCTCCGAGTGTGAGTGCGGGCAGACTCAATCCGGCAAACCAGAAACCCAATGCCGCGCCGGGGAGGATGCCGTGGGCCACTGCGTCACCGATCAGGCTCATCCGTCTCAGGATCAAAAAGACACCGAGTGGCGCGGTGCTGCATGCCAATACCAAGCCGCCGAGCAGGGCACGGCGCATGAATACAAACTCGTTGAACGGCTGCCAGAAGTGGGTGACGGCGAGCATCAGGCCACCTGCGTGTGACGTGTTTGCTGGATCAGCTCGACGCTCGCGCCGAACACACACTGGCTATTTTTGATCAGCAAAGTTTGCGGTATGTGTTGGCGCACGGCGGCAAGGTCGTGGCACACCACGACCAATGTTCGACCTTCGCTATGCCATGCATGGATATGCTGCCAGAGCAGTTGTTGACCGAGTTCATCGAGTGCGGCGTGGGGTTCGTCTAGCAATAGCACCGGGGCGTCAGTCAGGCTCAAACGGGCGAGTAGGGCGCGCTGCAATTCGCCACCGGACAAGGCCATGAGTGGGCGTTGTTCGAGCCCGCTCAGATGCCAGTTTTCGAGTGCGTCTTTCAAGCGCCGTGTTCGCAGCTGGGTTGAGAGTCGCCGCCCCCAGAAACCGGCGGCGATCAGTTCTTCAAGACTGATGGGAAATTGCCGGTCGAGATGCTGTTGTTGGGGCAAGAACGACAATCCGCTCTGGCGTGGAACACTCAGGCTGACTCTTCCTGCCAAGGGCTTTTGCAGCCCGGCGATGACTTTCAGCAGACTGCTCTTGCCACAGCCGTTGGCGCCGATGATCGCGGTCAGGCTGCCGCTGTCGAGTTCAAGACTCAGGGGCGCGGCCAGTGGTTGGCCGGGTGCGCCCCAACTCAGGGATTGGCAACGGATCATGCTTGTTCACGCTGCCAATGGCTTTCGGCGACAGCATCGTGGGCGTGCAGGCTTTCGGCGTGGATTACTCGCAGATGGAATGCGCTGACTCCCGGGGTGCGCCGCAATGCCAGATTTAGACGGCGCGCCGCGTCTTCACAGAACATCAGGTTCTGGCCGTTGGCGAGGGCGAAGGCTTGTTCGTCTGCGCGTTTTACTGCGGTTTGTACGGCGGTGCCAAGGGCTGCTTCGGCGTCATTGATGATCGCACTCAGGGGGAACTCATCAATGAACTCATCGAGGTGTAGATGCAGTTGGGCGGTACTGCGTTGGCTGTGAGGTGTGGCGACGATGCCTTGGCTCGAGCCGAGCCAGGCCAGAACGTCTGCATGCTGAAGAGCTTTATTGGCGAAGTCGTCGATGAATTGTTGCTGGATCAACTGCCGGGCCAGGGCAGCGGAGCACGGGCAAGTCGACGAATAAGGCACTTCAATTTTGAGTTCCACGTGGAACATCGTGTTTTTCAGGCTGGCCAAAATCGTCACCGGATAGGATTTCCAGCCGGCCAGTGGACTGATCAGCGCGGGGCGTTTCAGCAGTAATTCGGTGTGAATGTTCAGGTAGGCTCGGCTGGATAGACCTTCGTGGCTCTGCAGAAATCGTTTGAGTATCTGGTGTAGAAGAGCCGGTGTCAGGCGTTCCTGTTCGAGCGCTTCCAGAGCCATATACAGCCGCGACATGTGAATCCCACGTGCTTCGCCGTCATCCAGACTCACTCCTGCGTCAGCCTTGGCACTCATACTTTGGCCTTCCAACGAAACAGGCAATGCGATGCCATGCATGCCCACCCATTCGAGGGGCAAAACTTGGCGAGTGGCCTGCGCGGCGATATCCGGGAGTGAAAGCGAATTCATGTTCGGGACCATCTGTTGATTGACTTGGATGTTACATTATAACAATTCAAATCACGATGTCTTTTTCATGAACGGGTTTTCATATGCACAGACGGCAGGTGCTCAATCTGATTTTGGCCAGCGCTACGTTGGTTTTGCCCCTCAGCGTGTCGGCTGCGCAAATTCGTCAGGCACGACTTTGGCGATCTGAGGACAAAGTGCGGTTGGTGTTCGATTTGAGTGGGCCGGTCAGCTATAAGACCTTCACGCTCAGTTCGCCTGAACGGCTAATCATTGATGTGAGTGGGGCTCGCTTGAGCGGAGATTTCAGTCAGTTGGCGCTGGATGGCTCGGTCATACAGTCAATCCGATCGGGGCCTTTTGGTCTGGGTGATACGCGGATTGTTCTTGATCTGAGCAATCCGGTGCTGCTGAGCAGTTTCCTTTTGGCGCCGCAGGATGGGCAAAGTCATCGCTTGGTGTTGGATTTGATCAGCGCGAATCCAACGCCAATAGCCCCAAAGGTTCCACGTGAAACACCGCAGATTAGCGCTCATCCGAAGCGCGACATCATCGTAGTCGTTGATCCGGGACATGGCGGCAAGGATCCCGGCGCGGTTGGCGCCAAGGGCGAACGGGAAAAAGATGTAGTGCTTTCCATCGCGCAGTTGCTCGCTAAACGCCTGAAAAAAGAGAAAGGCTTTGACGTAAAACTGGTGCGCAATGACGACTTTTTCGTTCCGTTGCGCAAGCGTGTGGAGATCGCCAGGCAGCACAAGGCCGACATGTTTATTTCGGTGCATGCCGACGCGGCACCGCGCCTGACCGCTTCTGGCGCGTCTGTGTATTGCTTGTCTGAAGGTGGCGCAACTTCTGCGACTGCGCGCTTCATGGCGCAGCGAGAGAACGGCGCGGACCTGCTCGGTGCGACAAGTCTGCTCAATTTGAAGGACAAGGATCCGATGCTCGCCGGGGTGATTCTCGACATGTCGATGACCGCGACAATCGCTGCCAGCTTGCAGCTCGGCAGCACGGTGCTGAGCAGTCTTGCCGGTATCACCACTCTGCACCAGAAGCGTGTGGAGCAAGCTGGTTTTGCAGTACTGAAATCACCCGATGTGCCTTCAATTCTGGTGGAAACCGGCTTCATTTCCAATGTGCGCGACAGTCAGCGTCTGGTCACCGCTCGGCATCAGCAAGCCGTGGCAGAGGGGTTGTTTAAAGGATTGCAGCACTACTTTGAAAAGAATGCTCCCGTTGATAGCTACCTTGCCTGGCAGCAAGAGCAGCAAAAGGCGCAGGTCTAACAGCCGGTAATCCGGCTGCAGGTGAACTTTGCACTGCTGCCGCCTGAGCTGGAGAAGCGATTGATCGTTGTCCAGCCGACGCGTCGTGTGTAGCCCACCCACGCTTCGCCATCAGAGGCGATGCCGGTGAAGAACGTCAGTTGGCCGAAACGGCTGTTGGTTTGCGCCCAATAACGCTGGCCAACCTTTTCAAACCCTCGCAGATAAAGCGTGTTGCCGACAGTGTTGACGCTATAGGCGTTGCCGTCGGCATCCACGCACGCGAGCAGGTTGGCGCTGCGCGTGCAACTGGCGAGCGCTGGCAATTGGGCGCAAGCGTTTCCGGCCACTAATAACCCAAGGCTCAACATCGAGCATTTCAGCGCACTTTTCATTGGATTTCCAGGCTCGGGATGGGTACAGCTTCGGACTCTTTGTCGATCAAGACAAGAGAAGGCTGGTTTCTTCATGTTGTTATACTATAACATTAATCGGAATTTAGCCTGGGCAGGCCGATTTCAAAGCGTTTGTTTTCTACGTCATTCACCGTGGGAAGCGCAAAAGCGCCGTGCGCAAGCAAAAGCGCTAATTGGCTGCCATCCGAAGAGGATTATCCAATGTCAGTAGAATTGCCCGTCACCGTACTTTCAGGATTTCTCGGCGCCGGAAAAAGTACACTTTTGAATTACGTACTACGTAATCGAAAGGGTTTGCGGGTAGCCGTCATCGTCAATGATATGAGCGAGATCAATATCGATGGCAGCGAAGTTCAGCGTGATGTCAGCTTAAATCGCGCAGAAGAAAAAATCGTCGAAATGAGCAACGGCTGTATCTGCTGTACGTTACGCGAAGACTTGCTTGAAGAAGTCAGCAAGCTCGCCCGGGAAGGGCGCTTCGATTATTTGCTGATCGAATCCACAGGCATCTCCGAACCATTGCCGGTAGCTGAAACCTTCACCTTCCGCGATGAACACGGGCAAAGCCTTTCCGACATCGCCCGTCTCGACACCATGGTCACTGTAGTCGATGGCGTGAATTTCCTTCCCGACTACCAGGCGGCGGAAAGCCTCGCTTCCCGTGGCGAAATTCTCGGCGAGGAAGACGAGCGCTCCATCACTGATCTGTTGGTCGAGCAGATCGAGTTCGCCGACGTGCTATTGGTCAGCAAGATCGACCTGATCAGCCAGCCCGAGCGTGAGGAATTGATCGCCATCCTCAAACGCCTCAACGCCCAAGCCGAAATTATCCCGATGGTGATGGGCGAGGTGCCGCTGGAGAAAATCCTCAATACCGGTCGTTTCGACTTTGAGAAAGCCGCGCAAGCACCAGGCTGGCTACAGGAGTTGCGCGGTGAGCACGTGCCGGAAACCGACGAGTACGGCATCGCTTCAACCGCGTACCGCGCGCGTCGTCCGTTTCATCCGCAACGCTTTTTCAGTTTCATCGATCGGCCATGGCTGAACGGCAAGCTGCTGCGCTCCAAAGGTTTTTTCTGGCTCGCTAGCAAACCCACCGACGCCGCTAGCTGGTCGCAGGCTGGCGGTTTGATGCGCCACGGTTTTGCCGGGCGCTGGTGGCGTTTTGTGCCGAAGAACCAATGGCCACACGATCAGGAAAGCACCGCAGCCATCATGGAAAACTGGACGCCTAGCGTAGGAGACTGCCGCCAAGAGTTGGTGTTCATCGGTCAGAACATTGATTTCCTGCAGCTCACTGCCGAACTTGATGCCTGCCTGCTGACCGATGATGAAATGGCACTCGGTGTCGAAGGCTGGCGATTGTTGCCGGATCCGTTCGGCCCTTGGCACGAAGAGGCCGCCTGATGCTCGCGCTTAAACTGTTGCAGAACCGTACGCGCCACCAGCATCAAGGCCCGACACCGAAGGCGCTGACGCGCATTCTTGAAGACGACACCAATCTTGCCGTCTGGCAACGCCAACTGCCGTTACACATCAGCGATTTCGCCCAGTTACTTCTGTCGCTCAACGAACCGCTGGCGGAGTCGTTGTGCCTGGAGTTGCCGAGTGAGGACGCGGAGCCTGATCTCACCGGACTGGCTTCAGGATTCCGCGATCTGGAAGGCTATGAGGGCTTTATCGCCGACCTGAAATGGTTAGTGAGCGCCTTCGCCTGCTTGCTCGGTGCGCGGCGCATCGGCCTGCGCCTGCGGGTGCTGGATCAAGCCATGTGCCCGCGCTTCCACGTCGATCATGTGCCGGTGCGGCTGATCACGACTTACGCCGGTGTCGGCAGCCAATGGCTCAAGGAAGGCGTGATGGATCGCCAACAACTGGGGCAGGCCAACGCCGAGCCGCAAATACACATCCAGCAACTCGGAAGTGGTGACGTGGCGTTGTTGAAAGGCGAGAAATGGCATGGCAATGAAGGCTTCGGCCTGATTCACCGCTCGCCGCAACCGGGCGCGGGCGAGCGTCGCTTGATACTGACCCTGGACTGGCTCGGCTGACGCTCAAGGCTTGAGCCACGAACCCTGGCTCTGGCCTTCGCAGTACGGCTTCAGATACGCCGCATCGGTGGCGACGCCGTAATAGTGGATATCCTGGCGATAAGGCATATTGGCGACTTGCGCGTTGCTGCACACGCCAAACGCGCCGCTCGGGCATTGATCGACGTACTGCACTTCGACTTTCTGTCCGGCCAGCGTTGGTTGGCAGAAACCGTCGTTGAACAGATTTTCCGGAATATTGCGGTTCTGCTGGCAGACTTTGACATCGAGCCGCTCGCCCTGACTGTGCACCACGCAGGCCTGGGCCCACGCTTCGCTCGACAGCAGCGTCAACAGCAACGACCATCCCATCCAACGCATCTTTGAATCTCCCAAGAAAGCTTCCGGCCATGTTGCAGAACATTCCTACCCATGTCATTGCTGGCCCTTTGGGCGCGGGCAAGACCAGCCTGATTCGTCAGTTGATGACCCAGCGGCCGGCCGGCGAGCGCTGGGCGGTGCTGATCAACGAGTTCGGCCAGATCGGCCTCGATGCTGCACTGCTGACGAGCGACGCCGATGGTATCGCACTGGGCGAAGTGGCCGGGGGCTGCCTGTGTTGCGTCAATGGCGCGCCGTTTCAGATCGGCCTCGGGCGTTTGTTGCGCAAGGCAAAGCCGGATCGATTGTTCATCGAGCCTTCCGGGTTGGGTCATCCGGCGCAATTGATTAAACAGTTGAGTGAGGTGCCGTGGCTGGGTGTGCTGGCGGTGCAGCCGTGTGTTCTGGTGCTGGATGCTCAGGCGCTGGAAGCGGGGAAACCGTTGCCGGCAGCGCAACTGGAAGCCTTGGAAACCGCTGGTCTGCTGTTGTTGAACAAGGCTGAAAACCTTGATGACGGGGCCAAGGGAAAAATCGCCAGGCAGTTGCCGCCAGTGCCGTTGATCTGGACTCAAGAGGCGCAATTAAGCCTGAGCGAACTGCCAGGCGTGGCCGCAAAAGCGGTCAACGGTGTGGATAACCTGACCGTACCCAAGGGATCAGGGCAAATGCCGGCCGTCTGGACTGATCCGACGCTGCCTATTTGCTTGAGTCAGGCGCAGGAGGGGGGCTGGAGCATTGGTTGGCGTTGGCATCCGGGGCAGATGTTCGACAAGCAACGCATTGCTGAATGGCTCACAAGCCTCGATTGCAAGAGAGCGAAACTGGTTATCCACAGCTCGGATGGCTGGGTGTCTGCGAATGCCCTGAATAATGCCGACCTGAGCTGGCAGGCCAGTGAATGGCGGAAAGATTCGCGCATCGAGCTGATCTTCAGTGATGCGCAGGGTGTCGAGGTGCTACAGAGAGGGTTGTCGGGGTGCCGGGAGGGTTAAGATCAAAAGAACGCAGCCTTCGGCAGCTCCTACATGGCCGTCATGGCTTCCATTTGGTGTGTTCCTGGCGCCACTGGCTCAACTCGATGACTTCGGCGCGCGGCTTGTGTACTTCAACCACCGGTGGCGTATCGTCGAACGGTGCGGGGTAGGGCGCCAGCTCGATCTGCGCACTATGCGCGCCAAACTGGGTGATGGTGCCGTTATGCCGGGTTTCGCCGGTCACGGTGAACTCAAAGTTATACACCCGCGCCAGTCGTCGGCGACCGTTGGCGTCCTTGATGAACCCGATCTTCTTCAGGGCGACGTTGCCGTCGAGCAACTCGACCCGCACGTTCAGGCAATGCTGTTTGACCCGCTCCAGCGCGCGCTCGCGCAAGCCGTGGTTGTGCCACAGCCAGGCGCCGGCAGCGGCGAACAGTATCAGCACGAAGATGTTTTCCAGGGTCAGCATCAACATCGAACTCCAAAAGATAGCGTCAGCTTAACTGCGTCGCCGGTCTGTCGTACAGGCTGCGTTTCGTCGCATACTGCGCGGCTTGAATTTCAATCGTTTTACGGAATGACCCGAATGAAACGTACGCCTCATCTGCTCGCCATTCAGTCCCACGTGGTGTTCGGCCACGCCGGCAACAGCGCCGCGGTTTTTCCGATGCAGCGGGTCGGGGTCAATGTCTGGCCGCTCAACACCGTGCAGTTTTCCAACCACACCCAGTACGGCCAATGGGCCGGCGAAGTGTTGCCGCCGCAGCAGATTCCCGAGTTGGTCGAAGGGATTGCTGCGATTGGCGAGCTGGGCAATTGCGATGCGGTGCTGTCCGGATACCTCGGTAGCGCGGCGCAAGGCCGGGCGATTCTCAGCGGTGTCGAACGCATCAAGTCGGTCAATCCGAAAGCGCTCTATCTATGTGATCCGGTGATGGGCCATCCGGAGAAGGGTTGCAGCGTGCCGACCGAGGTCAGCGATTTCCTGCTGGAAGAAGCGGCTGCTGTGGCGGACATCATGTGTCCGAACCAGTTGGAGCTGGACAGCTTTTCCGGGCGCAAGCCGCAATCGTTGTTCGATTGCCTGGCGATGGCGCGAGCATTGCTGGCGCGTGGGCCCAAAGCAGTGCTGGTCAAGCATCTGGATTACCCGGGTAAACCGGCCGATGGCTTCGAGATGTTGTTGGTGACGGCCGAAGGCAGCTGGCATCTGCGCCGCCCGCTGTTGGCGTTTCCACGTCAGCCGGTGGGTGTGGGTGATCTGACGTCTGGCCTGTTCCTGGCGCGGGTGCTGCTGGGCGACAGTCTGGTGGCGGCGTTCGAATTCACTGCGGCGGCGGTGCATGAGGTGTTGCTGGAGACTCAGGCGTGCGCCAGTTATGAGCTGCAACTGGTGCGGGCGCAGGATAGGATCGCGCATCCGCGGGTGAAGTTCGAGGCTACTGCAATCAGTCTGTAAGACCGTGTTGCCCCATTCGCGAGCAAGCTCGCTCCCACAGGTTGACGCGGTACTTGTGGGAGCGAGCTTGCTCGCGAAGGCTATAACTCAGACAACATCAATCCAAAGTCTGATCAGGCGTCGCCCTTGATCTCCTGATAGCGCTTCTCCAGTTCCTGACGAATCTGCCGACGCTGCTGCGCCTGTATATAACGACGCTTGTCTTCGCTGTTCTGCGGTTGCAGCGGCGGCACGGCGGCCGGCTTGCGCTGGTCATCCACCGCCACCATGGTAAAGAAGCAGCTGTTGGTGTGGCGCACCGAGCGCTCGCGGATGTTCTCGGTCACCACTTTGATGCCGACTTCCATCGAGGTGTTGCCGGTGTAGTTGACCGACGCGAGGAAGGTCACCAGTTCGCCGACATGAATCGGCTCGCGGAAAATCACCTGATCCACCGACAGGGTCACCACGTAGCGGCCGGCATAGCGGCTCGCGCAGGCATAAGCCACTTCGTCGAGGTATTTGAGCAGGGTGCCACCGTGGACATTGCCAGAGAAGTTGGCCATGTCGGGGGTCATCAGTACCGTCATCGACAGCTGGGCGTTTCCGGGTTCCATAACGTTCTCACGGATCAAGGCTGGTTGCTGGAAGCACCTCTGCGGGTGCCTGGTCGCTTTTCAAAAGCACCGTTATCGGGACGCCGGGCGACTGGCCGCCGTCACGCCGGAAGCGATCTGTTTCCATATATTGCACCGCCTTCCAGCCGCAAGTCGCGGTGTTAACCTGCAAAAGCCCCTTACAAAGGCAATTCCCACACGAAAAGCGGATTTTTACTTCGCTCACCCAGACATTTCTGACGTCTGCTGGCGAGCCTCGTCATTCAAGGAGCCCACGCCATGCATGCCATCAGTTTTATTCAGGATCTGGCAGTGATCATGTTGGTCGCAGGCGTGGTGACCGTGTTGTTTCATCGCTTCAAGCAGCCGGTGGTGCTCGGCTATATCGTCGCCGGGTTCATCATCGGCCCGCACACCCCGCCGTTCGGCCTGATTCACGACGAAGAAACCATCAAGACTCTCGCCGAACTCGGAGTGATTTTCCTGATGTTCTGCCTCGGGTTGGAGTTCAGCCTGCGCAAGTTGTTCAAGGTCGGTGCCACGGCGTTTATTGCGGCGTTCCTCGAAATCGTCCTGATGATCTGGATCGGCTACGAAATCGGCCGTTGGTTCGACTGGAACACCATGGATTCGCTGTTCCTCGGCGCAATCCTGGCGATTTCCTCGACCACCATCATCGTCAAGGCGCTCAATGACCTGAAGATGAAGAATGAGCGTTTTGCGCAGTTGATCTTCGGTGTGCTGATCGTCGAAGACATCCTCGGCATTGGCATCATTGCGCTGCTTTCCAGCATTGCGGTCAGCGGTACAGTCAGCTCCGGAGAAGTGTTCTCCACAGTCGGCAAGCTGTCGCTGTTCATGATCGTCGCTTTGGTCATCGGCATTCTGCTGGTGCCGCGTTTGCTGGCTTACGTGGCCAAATTCGAAAGCAACGAGATGCTGCTGATCACTGTGCTGGGCCTGTGTTTCGGCTTTTGCCTGCTGGTGGTCAAGCTTGAATACAGCATGGTGCTCGGTGCGTTCCTGATCGGCGCGATCATGGCCGAGTCGCGCCAGTTGCTGAAAATAGAACGGCTGATCGAGCCGGTTCGCGATCTGTTCAGTGCGATCTTCTTCGTTGCCATCGGCCTGATGCTCGACCCGATGATTCTGCTTGAATATGCGTGGCCGATTGCGGTGATCACCGTGGCCGTTGTGCTCGGCAAGATGTTGTCCTGCGGCCTCGGGGCCTTTATCGCCGGCAACGACGGACGCACCTCACTGCGAGTGGGGATGGGTCTGTCACAGATTGGCGAATTTTCCTTCATCATCGCCGCACTGGGTATGACCTTGCAGGTCACCAGTAACTTCCTCTATCCGGTCGCTGTCGCCGTGTCGGTGATCACCACGCTGCTGACACCGTATCTGATTCGCGCGGCAGATCCGCTGTCGATCAAGCTGTCGGCGGCCGTGCCCAAGCGTCTCGGTCGTGTGCTGGGCATGTACGGCGAATGGCTGCGCAGTATCCAGCCGCAAGGCGAGGGCGCGATGCTTGCTTCAATCATTCGCAAGATCTTGCTGCAGGTCGGCGTCAATCTGGCGCTGGTGATTGCGATCTTTTTCGCCGGCGCGTATTTCGCTGAACGCATCTCGCTGTCGCTGCAAGACTGGATCAGCGATCCGAGCTGGCAGAAGGCGTTGATCTGGGGCGGGGCGTTGCTGGTCTCTCTGCCGTTTTTGATTGCCGCTTATCGCAAGCTCAAAGCTCTGTCGATGCTGCTGGCGGAGATGGGCGTGAAACCCGAGATGGCCGGGCGTCACACACAGCGAGTGCGCCGGGTGATCGCCGAAGTGATCCCGATTCTCTCGCTGCTGGTGATTTTCCTGCTGTTGGCAGCCTTGTCGGCCAGTATCTTGCCGACCAACAAGTTGCTGGTACTGATCGCCGTGGTCGCGGCCGCCGTGGCGGCGCTGCTCTGGCGCTGGTTCATCCGCGTGCACACGCGGATGCAGGTGGCGCTGCTGGAAACCCTCGACAACCACAAAGAGTCGTCGGGGCATTGACCGGCCGGGGCGGCTGGCCGATCAGCTTTCCAGCCAGACGTCCCGCGCCCAGTGCCACACCGATTCCCAGGTTTCCTCGGCAATCAACTCTTCTTCGGCCTGCCACAGCACCACCGTGCCATCCTCCTCGACACAGTAGTAGTCGTCGCCGTCCTGACAGATTGGAATCAGGCTGCGATCAACCCCCGCATCCCAGGCGTTGGCGGCCACATCCGGCAAGTAGGTGTGGGATTGTGGGTCGGTGACCGTCACCGGCTCGAGGCTGCCGTACACCACATCGCTGACGGTCAGCAAAAATTCTCTGAAGACAAACGGAATGTCGATGAACAGTTGTTCTTCGATTTCGACCAGCAGATCTTCGTCAGGCAATTCCAAAGGAACCGGCACGGGTTCGTTGGCTTCACGCAGTTGTTCGATGATTTCTTCCACGTCCGGGATCCTCTTGCTTGAATGGCGCGGTTTATATGGGCCGGTTTATACAGTAGCTCGCTATAGATGCAACCGCGAAATAGAAAACCCCAGCCGAGGCTGGGGTTTTTATGACAGCAAGTGAAGCGTGGGGAGGGATCAGCCGTTCTGGCGGATACCTGCAACCAGCCAAGGCTGGTTGTCGCCCTGTGGACGCTCCATGTTCCAGCTTTCGCTGAACACTTCGCCCTGGTCGAAGCGCGAGGTCTTCGATACACCGTTGAAGGTCAGGGTGGCGATGGTCTTGTCAGCACGGTCATCGACGCCGTCCAGTTGTACCTGGAGGTTGTCGATGTAGGTCGACTGGAACGCGTCACCCAGATCTGCACGCTCACGCTTGAGGAAGTCGAACATCTGCGGCGTGACGAACTCGGCGATCTTGTCCATCTCGTTAGCGTCCCAGTGCTGCTGCAGCGCCTGGAAGTGGCTGCGTGCAGCTTCGAGGAAGCGTTCTTCGTTGAACCAGGCTGGCGCATTGATCACCGGACGGGCGGCAGCAGGTGCGGCCGAACCACCGAAGATCGAACCCATGGCAGCGGGTTTCTGCTCGAACACTTCACGCTGCATCGGTGCGCCTGCCGGAGCGAACTGCTCCTGCTGCTTGCGGCGACGCGCGGCGATAAAGCGGAAGATCACGAACGCGATCACGGCCATGATCAGGATGTCGAAGATCTGCATGCCCTGGAAGCCGCCACCCATGAACATGGACGCGAGCAGGCCACCGGCGGCGATACCGGCCAGTGGGCCGAGCCATTTCGAGGCACCGCCGGCCTTGGCCGCAGCGCCTGCGGCACCGGCAGCACCCGCGGTCGCAGCGGCGCCGCCCATGCCTGGAGAAGAAGGAGCCATCTGGCTGGTCTGGTGCGTCGGCGCAGCGCCGGCGCTTTTGCCACCACCAAAGCGCTTGGCGTTGGCGTCGAGGCTCATCGTCAGGCCGATGCACAACGCCATGGCGATGCTAAGAAAACGTTTCATAAAGGGAATTCCCGTTTGTGGAGACACGCGCGCCATGTTGCACAGCTGAAGTGTTACTGGCTAGCGAGAGAGTGTTTCGGGCTTTTGCCTGACAGGTTGCGTTCAGCTTCGTCGAGGCAATAAGGCTGTGTACTTTTGGCTGTAGGAAAGAGGGACAGGTTCAGTGCGAATTCGCCTTAGCGACGAAACGCCAGCAACACCACACCGGCGGTGATAAGGCCGATACCGCCCCACTGGCGCAGATCAAGTTTCTCGCCCAGCAGGATCACGCCGAGCACCGCCACCAGCACCACGCTGAGTTTATCCACCGGTGCGACCAGCGAGGCCGGGCCGACTTTCAACGCGCGGAAGTAGCACAGCCACGACGCGCCTGTGCCCAGTCCGGACAACAGCAGGAACAGGTAGCTCTTGGCGGAGATCGATCCTAATGACTGATATTGGCCCGTTGCGTACAAAATCAAGGCCAGACTGACCAGTACCACGATGGTGCGCAGCAGAGTGGCGAAGTCGGAATTGACGTTTTCGATACCGATTTTGGCGAAGATCGCGGTCAATGCGGCGAAAGTGGCCGAAAGCAGGGCCCAGAATGTCCAGGAAGAGAAGAAGCCTGAGCCCATTTGCACTGCCCTGTTCCGGGTGGGTTTAGATCAAAGGATCGCAGCCTGCGCCAGCTCCTACAGATACACACAATCCCCTGTAGGCGCTGCCGAAGGCTGCGATCTTTCGCTTTTAGATAGCTTCCAGCTTGGCGTAGCCGAGCATCAGCCACTTGCTGCCTTCGCTGAAATTCACCTGCACCCGTGCCTGCGCGCCGGCACCTTCGAAGTTGAGGATCACACCGTCACCAAAGATCGAGTGGCGCACCGCCTGACCGAGGTTGAAACCCGTTTCCGGGATTTCGCTGCCACTGAACAGGTTGCTGCCGCTCATCGACTGGTTGCCGCCGAACGGACGGCTGACGCTGTTCGACAAACGCACTTCCTGAATCAGACCCTTCGGCACCTCGCGTACGAAACGAGAGACTTTGTTGTAAGTCTCGCTGCCGTACAGGCGTCGGGTTTCAGCATAGGTCATCACCAGATTCTGCATCGCCCGGGTGATGCCGACGTAGGCCAGGCGTCGCTCTTCCTCAAGACGTCCTGGTTCTTCCAGACTCATCTTGTGCGGGAACAGGCCTTCTTCCATACCCACGAGGAACACGTAAGGGAATTCCAGACCTTTGGCGCTGTGCAGCGTCATCAACTGAATACTGTCTTCGTGCTCGTCGGCTTGAGTGTCACCGGCCTCCAGCGAAGCGTGACCGAGGAATGCCGCCAGCGGCGTCAGCTCTTCGTCTTCTTCGGTGTTTTCGAAGTTGCGCGCGGCGCTGACCAGTTCCTCAAGGTTTTCTACCCGGGCCTGGCCTTTCTCACCTTTTTCCGCTTCGTGGTAGGCAATGAGGCCGGACTGCTCGATGACGGTTTGCGTCATCAGGTGCAGCGGCATTTCCATGCACTTGGCGGCGAGGTTCTCGATCAGCTCGATAAACGCACCCAGCGCACCCGCCGCGCGACCGGTCAGGCCTTTGTTGGCGACCAATTGGCGCATCGCCTCCCACATCGACACGTCGCTGTGGCGTGCGTGATCGCGGATCGCTTCGACGGTTTTTTCGCCAATGCCACGGGCCGGCACGTTGATCACCCGCTCCAGCGCCGCATCGTTGCCGCGACCTTCGAGCAAGCGCAGATATGCCATGGCGTTCTTGATTTCCGCACGCTCGAAGAAGCGCTGACCACCATAGATGCGGTAAGGAATGCGCTCGCGCAGCAAGGCTTCTTCCAGAACGCGCGATTGGGCGTTGGATCGGTACAAAATCGCGATATCGCTGCGAGCCAAGCCGGTTTTCAGCGCGCTTTCGATGGTTTCGACAACGTAGCGTGCTTCGTCGTGTTCATTGAACGCGGCGTACAGATTGATTGCTTCGCCATCACCCCCGTCGGTCCACAGTTCTTTGCCGAGACGTCCGGTGTTGTTGGCGATCAGTGCGTTGGCGGCTTTGAGGATACCGGCGGTGGAGCGGTAATTCTGCTCCAGACGAATAGTCACCGAGTCGGCGAAGTCGGACGAGTACTGATGAATGTTTTCGATCTTCGCGCCGCGCCAGCCGTAAATCGACTGGTCATCGTCGCCGACCACCATCAGGCTGTCGCCGCCCTTGCCGAGCAGGCGCAACCAGGCGTACTGCACGGCGTTGGTGTCCTGGAACTCGTCCACCAGAATATGCCGGAAGCGCTTCTGATAATGCGCCAGCAGGCCCGGATGATCGCGCCACAAGTCGAGGGCGCGCAGCAGCAGTTCGGAGAAGTCGATGACGCCGGCACGCTGGCACGCCGCCTCGTAGGCTTCGTAAATGCCGCGCATGGTCGCCAGGTACAAATCGCCGCTGGCCTGAATGTGTTGCGGGCGCAGACCTTCGTCTTTCTGGCCGTTGATGAACCACTGCGCCTGACGCGCGGGCCAGCGTTGCTCGTCCAGGCCCAACTCGCGGATCACCCGCTTGACCAGCCGTTGCTGGTCGTCGCTGTCGAGAATCTGGAAAGTCTGGCTCAAGCCGGCTTCCTGCCAGTGCGCCCGCAGCAATCGGTGCGCAAGGCCGTGGAAGGTGCCGACCCACATGCCGGCCGGGTTGATACCCAGCAACTGCTCGATGCGATGACGCATCTCGGCAGCGGCCTTGTTGGTGAAGGTCACCGACAGAATGGAGTGGGGCGAGGCGTTTTCGACCTGGATCAACCAGGCGATACGGTGCACCAGCACTCGGGTTTTACCGGAGCCAGCACCGGCCAGGACCAACTGACGGCCAACGGGGGCTGCTACGGCCTGGCGTTGGGCATCGTTGAGGGAGTTCAGCAGAAGGGAGAGATCATCGCGCATCGGGGCATTCTAGGGTGCGCCGCAGGCCCGGGCAAACCGAGCTTTGCATTAGCCGATGAAAGTCTTGTCGATGACGACCGGTTGGTCACTCCCTACAGGCATCGGCCCGCCGCCCTCCAAGGGATTTGCCGCTGGCCAGGAGCGGAAAAGTTTCGTTGAAATTATGATCTGGAGCAGTTTGGCAACGGGATCGGCTTGTGTATGCTCCCTCCACGTTTCGGGCGCACGCCCTCCTTATAAGAACAAGAACGTTGCCCATGACCCTCAGCTCCGAACTGTCGGGCCCCTCTGTGGAACCCCGGGTTATCCGCAAGCGCTACGCCACCGAAATGGCGGTCGAGCGCACGCGTCTGCTGTATCAGGGCTCGTTGTTGCCCACACTGTTCATGTTGATCAATGGTCTGGTCTGCGCCGGTTTGCTCTGGAGCCCGCAGCGCTACTTCGTGGTCAGCGTCTGGCTGGTGTGGTTGCTGTCGCTGGTGGCGTTGCGGGTGATTCAGGTCGCCGCGTTCGATTCGGCGATCCCTGACCGTCAGGCGCAGCCGATCTGGCGGCGGATGTTTCTGCTTGGCTCGACCATGACCGGCCTGACCCTGGCCGGCGCCGGAATCGCCCTGGTGCCCGCCGACAACTTCATGCAGCAGGCCTGGGTATTCGGCCTGATCGGCGCCGCAACCTTGTCAGCCAGTGTCGCTTACGCGGTGAGCCTGCCGGCGTTTCTGTCGTTTACCTTGCCCTGCCTGTTGCCGGCGATCGGTTATCTGTTCTGGGGCGGCGACGAACAGGCGCGCGGTTGGGGCTGGCTCGGCCTTATCCTGCTCGGCTCCCTGAGCGTGGTGGCGTGGCAGGTCAATCGGCTGATTGATCGCGGGTTACTGCGGCGCTTTCAGAATCAGCACTTGATCGAACACATGCAACAGACGCAGTCGCGCAGCGAACAGCTCAATCAGGAACTGGCCAAGGAAATCGATCATCGCCGCTGCGCCGAGGGCAAGCTGCGCGAAGCCCAGGTCGAACTCGAAGACCGCGTTGCCCAACGCAGCCGCGAGCTGGACGCGGCCAATCAGGCCTTGAGCAAAAGCGAGGCACGCCTGGCGCTGGCGTTGAAGGCCAGTGAGTTGGGTCTGTGGGACTGGAACCTGCAAACCGACGAAGTCCACCACACGCAGATTCAGGAACTGTTCGGCCTCGCTCCGGAATACGTCACGGCGCTCCTGCGCGACCTCAAGCCACGTCTGCATCCAGACGATGTGCCGACGCTGAAATACGCGTTGATCGAGCATTTGAAGGGCCGCACCGAGGACTATCAGATCGAATACCGCGTGCGTCACAGCGATGGCCATTGGGTCTGGATCGAAGACCGTGGCCGCGCGGTAGAGCGCAGCGACAGCGGTCGGGTAATCCGCATGGTCGGTACCCGACGGGACATCAGTGCCAGTAAAAGCCTCGAAGAGCAGCAGCGGCTGGCGGCAACGGTGTTCGAAGCGGCCAGTGAGGGCATCGTCATTCTCGATCCGAACTACGCGCTGATTGCGATCAATCAGGCGTTCAGCCACGTCACCGGTTACGACATCGAGGACATGCTCGGGCGCAACGTCGTCGAGCTGCCATGCAGCCGCGATGCTCGTCGCCATTACGTGGCGATCCGTCATGCATTGGAGCAGCACGGCAGTTGGCAGGGCGAACTGGTGGAGACGCGCAAGAACGGCGAGTTGTATCCGCAGTGGCTGCAATTGAATGCGGTGCGCGATGGTCGGGGAAATGTCAGTCATATCGTCGGCTTCTTCGCCGATTTGTCGGCGCGGCGCGAATCCGAAGAGCGCATGCGTTATCTGACCCATTACGACGAACTCACTGGGCTCGCCAACCGCTCACTGTTCCGCGAACGCTTGCATGAAGCGCATCAGCGCTCGCGTCAGGGCCGGCGGAGTCTGGCCTTGCTGCACATCAATCTTGATCGTTTCAAATTGCTTAACGACAGCCTTGGCCATGAGATTGCCGACCAGTTGCTGCAGAAGATGGCGCGCCGCTTGGTCAACGCCTTGCCGGAAGCCGACACCATCGCCCGGTTGTCCGGCGACGAGTTCGCCGTGCTGTTCGATGCCTACGGTAACCTGTCGAGCCTGGCCCGGGTCGCCACGCGTCTGTCGAGCAAGTTGCGCCTGCCACTGACGGTCGAGGGGCATGAGCTGGTGGTCAGCGCCTCGATGGGCATCAGCATGCTGCCGGACAATGCCCGGGAGATTTCTGCGCTGGTCAGCCAATCGAACATGGCCATGCAGCATGCCAAACACCTGGGCGGTAACAATTTCCAGTTCTACACCGACAGTCTGCAGGCCAGCACCCTTGAGCGTTTGCAGCTGGAAAACCAGTTGCGCAAAGCCATCGAAGACAGGCAGCTGAAAGTGTTCTATCAGCCCAAGCTGTGCCTGCAAACCGGGCGGCTGAACGCCGCGGAAGCGCTGGTGCGTTGGGATCATCCGACCATGGGCCGAGTACCGCCGGGGGATTTCATCGGGCTGGCCGAGGAAACCGGTTTGATCGGGCCAATCGGTGAATTCGTCTTGCGTCAGGCATGCTGGCAGGCCTGCGAGTGGCAGCGGCAGGGGCTGGAGCCGATCCGGGTTTCGGTGAACCTGTCGGTGCATCAATTGCGCCAGGGCAAGCTGGTCAGTCTGGTGCGCCAGGTGCTGGAGGAAACCGGTCTGGCGCCGCACTACCTCGAACTGGAACTGACCGAAAGCCAGTTGCTCGACAGCGTCGAACACATCATCGCGACCTTCCAACAGTTGCGCGATCTGGGGGTGAAACTGGCCATCGACGATTTCGGCACCGGCTATTCGTCGTTGAGTTACCTCAAGCGCATTCCGGTGGATTACGTGAAGATCGATCAGGCGTTCATTCGCGGCCTGGGTGAGGGCAGCGAAGATGCGGCGATCACTCGCGCGATCATTGCCATGGCCCATGGGCTGTCGCTGAAAGTGGTGGCTGAGGGCGTCGAGCGACAGGATCAGCTGGAATTTCTACGCGCTGAGCGTTGCGATGAGGTGCAGGGCTATCTGATCAGTCGTCCGGTGGAAGCTGCCAGTCTGGCCGGGCTTTTGCGCGATCAGGAAAAACCGGTTTAAGGGCTACATGTGCGCCATCGCGCCTGATATGGGGACATCGAGTTACGCATTGAGCAGGCAAAAAGCCAATTCATGTAGTATAACTACAAGCATGCTACATCCTTGCCCATAAGAAGAGTCCAGCCCCTTGAATCTGCTGCAACACATCGCCCAGTCACGTCACCTGTTACGCAAGTCGGAGCTCAAGGTCGCCGACCACGTGCTGCTTGACCCTGCGGCGGTGATGCACAGTTCCATGGCCGACCTGGCCCACAGCGTCGGCATCAGCGAGCCGACCATCGTGCGCTTCTGTCGCGCCATCGGCTGCTCCGGTTTTCAGGATCTGAAACTCAAGCTGGCGCAAAGCCTGGCCGCCGGTGCGAGCTTCGGCCAGTTCGCGATCCATGAAGATGACTCGGTCGCCGATTACAGCCTGAAGATTTTCGATACGACGTTGCACACCTTGATGGAGGTTCGCGAGAAGCTCGACCCGGTCGAGTTGCAGCGTGCTGTGACACTGATGTCGCAGGCGCAGCGGGTCGAGTTCTATGGCTTTGGTGCCTCGGGCGCGGTGGCAGCGGATGCGCAGCACAAGTTCTTTCGTTTGCTGCTGACGGCGGCGGCGTATTCCGATCCGCACATGCAGGCGATGTCGGCGGTGACGTTGAAACCGACTGATGTGGCGATCTGTATTTCGCAGTCCGGGCGTTCCAAGGATCTGCTGATCACCGCCAATCTGGTGCGTGAGAGCGGCGCTTCGCTGATTACCCTGTGCCCGAGCCAGACGCCGTTGGCCGAATTGTCGACCGTGAATCTGGCGATCGATGTGCATGAAGACACCGAAATCTATACACCGCTAACTTCGCGTATTGCGCATCTGGTGGTGATTGATGTGTTGGCGATGGGCGTGGCGATGGCGCGTGGGCCGAGCCTGGTTAATCACCTCAAGAGCGTGAAGCGCAGTCTGCGCAGCTTGCGCTTGTCGCCCAAAGCCGCCAAAGCCCTGGATGATTAAGAACAAAAGATCGCAGCCTTCGGCAGCTCCTGCACGGTCAATGTAGGAGCTGCCGAAGGCTGCGATCTTTTGCTTCACGACGGTTACTTTCATCAAACCGTCATCCCTCGCGCCTATCGTGAAACTCCCGTCATCGCCTTGGGAGACTCGAAATGGCTCAGCCCTACGAAGAACGCAACAGCGCCGCGAAAACCCGTCGTCAGCAGGAAGACCAGCGCCGCATGGAGTTTCGCCGCGCTATCGAAGATCGCTTCGAACTCCGCCAGCTTCAGGCCGAAATCGGCGACTTTCCCGAGATCACTCACTGGCAGGCAGCGCCCGCAGCTTCCCGTCGAAGCGCTCAACCAGCGCGCTGATCTGTACGCGTTCGCTGCGAATGAACGCCAGGAAGGCGTGCGCCACCGGTGACAGGCGTTTCGCTTTCGCTTGCACCAGGCACCAGCTACGCAGCAACGGCAGTTCCTCGACCGGTAGCTCGACGAGTCCGCCGGTCGCCAGCTCCAGGTTCAGGGCATGGCGCGTTAACAGCGCCAGGCCCAGACCCGCCTGCACGCATTCACGCTGAGCTTCGGCCGAGGCCACTTCTTGCGTTTGGGTAAAGTGCACGCGCTTCTCTTTGAAATACTCTTCGCAGGCCAGTCGCGTACCCGAGCCGGGCTCGCGGATCAGCAGCGTGTAGGGTTCAAGGTCCTGCAAACGCAGCGGGCCCATGTGTGCCAATGGATGATCCGGGCGCGCCACGGCAACAATCGGGTTGTTGAGGAACGGCAGGAACTCCAGACCCATGTCCTGCGGCACCATCGACATGATCACCAAGTCGTCGCGGTTGTCCGACAGCCTGCGAATCACTTGGCCACGGTTGACCACCGTCAGTTGCAGGTTCACTTCCGGATGCTGGCGCTTGAACGCGGCGAACAGGTGCGGGACGAAATATTTGGCGCTGGATTCCACTGCCAGTTTCAGCTGACCCTGCAGTGAGCCCTGCATGTCCGACAGCTGCATATCGAGGTTTTCCAGGCGCCCGAAAATGTCTCGGCTGGCACGCTGAAGTGCTTCAGCGGCTTCGGTCATGTAGAGTTTTTTGCCGACATAATCGAATAATGGCTGCCCGATCAGCTCTTCGAGCTGACGAATCTGTAGGCTGACGGCCGGTTGTGTGAGGGACATTTCCTCGGCTGCGCGGCTGTAAGAGCGTAAATCACACACTTCGTTGAAGATCTGCAACTGACGCAATGTCATACGCATCAAGGACTTACGCATTTCTTATAGGCTCTGTCGGCAGGCTGATCATTTAACTATAAGTCTTTACTTATGGCTGACCCAATTTTTATTCATTTTTGTTAATCCCTCATGAGCGCTAGTGTGGACCTGCGACTAAATTGAAACATTTGGTCACGCGTCGACCTGGGTCTAGCAGGTCGTGGTGCCACCGGCTCAAGGGAACCTCCAAGTGATAACAAAGATCCTGATCGCCAACCGTGGTGAGATTGCCGTACGAATCGTGCGAGCCTGCGCCGAAATGGGCATTCGCTCGGTTGCGATTTTTTCCGACGCCGACCGTCATGCGTTACATGTGAAGCGTGCGGACGAGGCCCACAGCATCGGAGCCGAGCCACTGGCCGGTTACCTGAACCCGCGCAAGCTGGTGAACCTGGCGGTTGAAACCGGCTGCGATGCGCTGCACCCAGGTTACGGTTTCCTGTCGGAAAACGCCGAGCTGGCAGACATTTGCGCCGAACGCGGCATCAAATTCATCGGTCCGTCGGCAGAAGTCATTCGCCGCATGGGCGACAAGACCGAAGCGCGCCGCAGCATGATCAAGGCCGGCGTACCGGTGACGCCGGGCACCGAAGGCAACGTGGCCGATATCGAAGAAGCTTTGGTCGAAGGTGACCGCATCGGTTACCCGGTCATGCTCAAAGCCACCTCGGGTGGTGGCGGTCGCGGCATCCGTCGCTGCAACAGCCGCGAAGAACTCGAACAGAATTTCCCTCGGGTGATTTCCGAAGCGACCAAGGCGTTTGGTTCTGCCGAAGTGTTCCTGGAAAAATGCATCGTCAACCCCAAGCACATCGAAGCGCAGATTCTCGGCGACAGCTTCGGCAACGTCGTGCACCTGTTCGAGCGTGACTGCTCGATCCAGCGTCGCAACCAGAAGCTCATCGAAATCGCTCCGAGCCCGCAGCTGACTCCAGAGCAACGCGCCTACATCGGCGACCTGTCGGTGCGTGCAGCCAAGGCTGTGGGTTACGAGAACGCCGGCACCGTGGAGTTCCTGCTCGCCGAGGGCGAGGTGTACTTCATGGAGATGAACACCCGGGTGCAGGTGGAACACACCATCACCGAGGAAATCACCGGGATCGACATCGTTCGCGAGCAGATTCGCATCGCCTCCGGCCTGCCGCTGTCGGTGAAGCAGGAAGACATTCAGCACCGGGGTTTCGCGTTGCAGTTCCGCATCAACGCCGAAGACCCGAAGAACAACTTCCTGCCGAGCTTCGGCAAGATCACCCGTTACTACGCCCCCGGCGGTCCGGGCGTGCGCACCGATACAGCGATCTACACCGGCTACACCATCCCGCCGTTCTACGACTCGATGTGCCTGAAGCTGGTTGTGTGGGCACTGACCTGGGAAGAGGCGATGGATCGTGGCCTGCGTGCGCTGGATGACATGCGTCTGCAGGGTGTAAAGACCACCGCCGCGTACTACCAGGAAATCCTCCGCAACCCGGAATTCCGTAGCGGCCAGTTCAATACCAGCTTCGTTGAAAGCCACCCGGAACTGACCAACTACTCGATCAAGCGCAAACCCGAAGAGCTGGCCCTGGCCATCGCCGCCGCCATCGCCGCCCACGCAGGCCTGTGAGGAATACAACAATGTCCAAGAAGATCTTTGTCACCGATACCATCCTGCGCGACGCTCACCAATCGCTGCTCGCCACCCGCATGCGCACCGAAGACATGCTGCCGATCTGCGACAAGCTCGACAAAGTCGGCTACTGGTCGCTGGAATGCTGGGGTGGCGCGACGTTCGACGCCTGCGTCCGCTTCCTCAAAGAAGATCCGTGGGAGCGTCTGCGCCAATTGCGCGCGGCGCTGCCTAACACACGTCTGCAAATGCTTCTGCGCGGCCAGAACCTGTTGGGCTATCGCCACTACAGCGACGACGTGGTCAAAGCCTTCGTCGCCAAGGCTGCGGTGAATGGCATCGACGTGTTCCGAATCTTCGACGCGATGAACGATGTGCGTAACCTGCGCGTAGCCATCGAAGCGGTGAAAGCGGCCGGCAAACATGCCCAGGGCACCATCGCTTACACCACCAGCCCGGTGCACACCATCGATGCGTTTGTGGCACAAGCCAAGCAAATGGAAGCCATGGGTTGCGACTCGGTGGCGATCAAGGACATGGCCGGTCTGCTGACCCCGTACGCCACCGGTGAACTGGTTCGCGCACTGAAAGCCGAGCAATCGCTGCCGGTGTTCATCCATTCCCACGACACGGCCGGTCTGGCGACCATGTGCCAGCTCAAGGCCATTGAAAACGGCGCCGACCACATCGACACCGCGATCTCCAGCTTCGCGTCGGGCACCAGCCACCCGGGCACCGAGTCGATGGTCGCTGCGCTCAAGGGTACCGAGTTCGACACCGGCCTGAACCTCGAACTGCTGCAGGAGATCGGCCTGTACTTCTACGCCGTGCGCAAGAAGTACCACCAGTTTGAAAGCGAGTTCACCGCCGTCGACACCCGCGTGCAAGTCAACCAGGTGCCGGGCGGGATGATCTCCAACCTTGCCAACCAGTTGAAAGAGCAGGGCGCACTCAACCGCATGGGCGAAGTGCTGGCGGAGATCCCGCGTGTGCGTGAAGACCTTGGCTTCCCGCCGCTGGTGACCCCGACTTCGCAGATCGTTGGCACCCAGGCGTTCTTCAACGTACTGGCCGGCGAGCGGTACAAGACCATCACCAACGAAGTGAAGCTCTACCTGCAAGGCGGCTACGGCAAGGCGCCAGGCGTGGTCAACGAAAAACTGCGTCGTCAGGCCATCGGCAGCGAAGAAGTCATCGACGTGCGCCCGGCCGATCTGCTCAAGCCGGAAATGACCAAGCTGCGTGCCGATATCGGTGCACTGGCCAAGTCGGAAGAAGACGTGCTGACCTTCGCCATGTTCCCGGACATCGGCCGCAAATTCCTTGAAGAGCGTGCCGCCGGCACCCTCACGCCGGAAGTGCTGCTGCCGATTCCAGAGGCGGGCAGCGTGGCTTCGGCGGGCGGCGAAGGCGTGCCGACCGAGTTCGTCATCGACGTCCACGGCGAAACCTACCGCGTCGACATCACCGGTGTCGGCGTCAAGGCTGAAGGCAAGCGTCACTTCTACCTGTCCATCGACGGCATGCCGGAAGAAGTGGTGTTCGAGCCACTCAACGAATTCGTCGGCGGTGGCAGCAGCAAGCGTAAGCAAGCTTCGGCACCGGGCCACGTCAGCACCACCATGCCGGGCAACATCGTTGATGTGCTGGTCAAGGAAGGCGACACCGTGAAGGCCGGCCAGGCTGTGTTGATCACCGAAGCGATGAAGATGGAAACCGAAGTCCAGGCCGCCATCGCCGGCAAGGTCACCGCGATTCATGTGGTCAAGGGTGATCGGGTCAATCCGGGCGAAATTCTGATCGAGATCGAAGGCTGAGATAACGGCCGCGATCCAACGCTTTAAACCTCGGGGGGGCATGTGCTCCCCTTTTTTTTCATGCGGAATTTGTCTGCATCACATGAGGCCAGGGTGGGAGCGAGCCTGCTCGCGAAGAGGAGTGTCAGTCGATATTTATTCAACTGACAGATCGCATTCGCGAGCAGGCTCGCTCCCACAGTGACGATGTTCAATCCGTCAGAACGCCATGCGCCATTGGCCCATCACGCCGTGAGTGCGGCTGTCAGTGGCCATTTCTCCGGTGAGACCAACGCCGACTGTGTGATTGGCTGAAAGCCCCAGATCGAGGCCGGCATCCACCGACAGGCTGTTTCGATCCAGCGCTGCACCGGCAACCTCAAAGCGTTTGCCACCCTTGACCAGTTGCTGGCGGGTGTCGCTTTCAATCTCGCCAAAGGTGTGTTTCCAGCCGGCACTGAAGCGCGGCGTCAATGTCATGCCGTTATCCAGTCGATTGATTTTTGCCGTACGCAGACCGAAGGTGCTGCTGAGGTTGTCGCGGGTTTGCCCAAAGACTTTCAGCGCCGCATCCCCACCTTTTTCGCTGTAGCTGTCGCGCTGGTAGCGCTGATAGCCGAGGCTGGCAAACGGTTCGAGCGTGGCGTTGTGGCGGCCGACATTGACCGCCAGTTCGGCAAAGGCTTGCTGGGTGTTGGCGTCGTAGCTGCCCTTGAGGCGGTCGCTGAACCCGTTGAAGGCCACCCGACGTTTGCTGTCGCCGTCATGGCTGGCGTAGGTCGCCCCGAGACGCAGTGAGAATGGTCCGTCCTGACGCACGGCGTAAGCACCGAGGTGCCAGCTGTCGAGGTCGCCATCGTATTGCCGGGCGTCCAGTCTGGTCTGCGATTTACCGCCGATCAGGCCGATATGCCATTGCTCATCGAGCCGCCAGTCGGCGCCCATGACCAGACCTTGAGTGGCGTGTTTGAGGGTGCTGTCGAACTCGCGATCGACCTTGCCGCCATGGCCGAGCGCCTGAATCCACACCCGGCCGGAATCGGCAGCGCCAGCGGCCTGACGCGGTGAGTTGCCGGAACCGTACGCAGAGCCGTAACGGCTGTTCAGTTGCTGCATGGCCGAGAGCATGCTCGCACTCACGGGTGTGATGCTGCTCAGGGTGGCTTTGGCGAGATTGGCGTTGCTGCCGGCGGCGAGTTGTTCGATGGCGATGGGGGCGGTGGTTTTGTCGCTGGTCAGTAGTGCGGCAACTGCTGCGTTTGTGGGTTTTAGTGGCGCAGGGGCGGACTGTTCGACGGCCTCGTTAACTTGCGCAGTAAGAGATTCGTCCTGCATTGGCGATGCGACGGACTCTGCAACGAGAGTCGGCGCCGATGGCGGAACTGGAACTGGTGCGGATGCCGTCAATGGTGTTGGCGTTGCGAATGGCGCAGGCGTTTGTGGTTCGACAATGCTGTCGGCAACTGCACGACCGTTGTCTGTCGTGGCAACGCTCGCAAGCGGCTCACCGTTCCGGGCGTAAGTCAGCCCGACGGATTTTTTGTTGTATTGAGGTGTGGCGGTCATAAAGGCGAGGTTGTTAAGGACCTTGCCGAATTCGCCTTCTACCTTGCCGGCTTCGATGATTTTGTACTGACGACTTTGCGGATACTCACCTGGAACGGCAACGACGTTCAGGGTTGCACCTTCCAGCCTGGCAGTGCCTTCGACCTTGATCGTTTGACTGCCACTGGGCGTGACCTCATAAGCCAGTTCGGCGGTTGGGGACAAGCGCAAGTCGCCTTTCACGCGCGGGCTGCCTAGTACCCCGTTGACGGTGAGCAGGCCGGCCACCTCCAGGCTCCCCACAGCGCCTTTACCTGCAAAGCTGCCACCTCTTTCGACATAGACGTCGCCCTTGATGCTCCCCTGGTTGGCCAAAGCGCTACCGCTGTTCACCAGCACGCCTTCCTTGAAGTCTGCCTTCGAACTCAGCGTCCATTCGCCCCGGCTGACGAACAGCCCGTTGAAATTACGCGTGTCTTTCAGCTCGCCGCCTGCCGCTGCATCCAGGAACAGGACGTTATCTCCCTCGCCACCATCCAGCAGGCCGGTAAAGCTTGCGCCGTCCGTGAGCGTGATCAGATCGTTTACAGCGGTACCTTTAAACGTTTCTTCAGCGGTTTTAAAAGCGATGGGTACCGTACTTGGGTCGGTGAGAAATCCCTTGAGTCGTTCAAGCGCCATTTCTTTAGCGCTGGTTTCGGGTAATTCAGTGGCATTCACTACTGCGGTTGAATCAGCGACTTCAGAGGATTGCTGAGCGTTGGCAAACTCTACACAAGCCAGCGCCAGCGAAATGGCCAAAGCCAAGTGTTTTGGTTTTAAAGTGTGTTGACAGGGCATTAGGTTAGGCCTTTTCTGAAAAGAGACCCAACTCTATTGATGCACCCAAAAATCCGATGTCGGCTGCTTCCCGCAGGCTTGCAGGCGACATCGGATCGTTTTGTAGAAAATGACCGCAAGATCCGCAACCAGGATTTTTACTCGGCTAACGCGGTCCTTTTTCCTACAACCATTCAAGACCCCGCCGGCTGTTCAACCCTCAAAAGCTCATCTGCCACTGCCCAATCAGCCCGTGATGGCGGCTGTTGCTGCCGATCTCACCGCTGTATCCCACGCCTAACGTGTGCCGCGCGGAAATCCCCACATCCAGCCCGGCTTCGAGTACCAGGCTGTCACGATCCAGCGAGCTGCCATCGACACTGAAGGCCGTGCCGCCGGTCACAAACGCCTGACGCGTCGAGCTGCTGACATCGCCGTAAGTGTGTTTCCAGCCAGCGGCCATGCGTGGGGTCACGCTCATGCCGTTGTCCAGGCTGCTCAAGTGCGCCAGGCGCAGGCCGAAGGTGCTGCTGAAGTTGTCCTGGATCTGGCCGTCGACTTGCAGCGCGGCGGCGCCACCTTTTTCCTTGTAGCTGTCGCGGTGGTAGCGCTGATAGCCGAGGCTGGCAAACGGCTCGGCGCTGAGCCGGCCGCTGCCCATGGCGTAGCCGATTTCGGCGAAGGCTTGCTGGCTGTCGGCGTCGTAATCGCCCTTCGGACGGTCGCTGAAACCATTGAAGGCGATGGTGCGTTTGCTTTCACCTTGATGGCCGCTGTACGCCGCGCCGAGACGCAGCGAGATCGGGCCGTTCTGATGCAACGCATAGACGCCGGCGTGCCAGCTCTCGACGTTGCCGTCGACGCCGGTCGCGTCCAGATCGGTTTTCGAATAGCCGCCCAGTACGCCCAGGCGCCACGCCGGATTCAGTGACCAGTCGGCGCCCAGCACGCTGCCCTTGGTGCGTTGTTCCAGACCGCTGCTGCCGTGTTCGCCATCGAGCTTGCCGTAGCCGCCGATACCTTGCAGCCAGAGCCGGCCGCGCGCATTCGGATCGTTCAGATTACGCGCCTCGGACGGCACGCCATTGGCCGCCAGCACGGGGGTGTCACCCTGATCGAGACCGACCATCAATCCCGGGCTGCCGCCCATTTGCTGCATCGCCGAGAGCATGCTGGTGCCGACCTGACTGCTGGCGCCGAGGGTGGCGCTGGTCAGGTTGGCGTTGCTGGCACCGGCCAGTTGCTCGATCGCCGCGCCGGCACTGCTTTGGCTGGTATTGAGCAGGGCGTTGTACAACGCATTGTTTTTACCGATCGAGGCGAGGCTGTTGGCGGCGTTGCTGGCGTTACCGGTCGCGGCGAACTCATTGAACGCCACGTCATTGCGGGTGTAGGTCAGGTCGACTTGGGTTGGCGTGTAGGCGAGGGTCGGCGTCAGGAACGCGTAGTCGCTACTGACCTTGCCGAAGGTGCCGTTGACCTGTGCCGCTTGCAGCACGGTGTAGTGGCTCTGCCATGGATAGTTGCCGCTGCCGGGATTCACCGCAAGCGTTGCGCCGTTGAGATTGGCGATGCCGCCGACCTGTACCGGCACGCTGCTGCCATCGGCGTTGACGCCGTAGGCGAGGGTGGCGGTGCTGCCCATGGTCAAATCGCGAACAATCGTGGCGCGGCCGAGGCTGGTATCGGTGCGCAATGTACCGTTGACAGTGAGGCTACCCACCGAACCGCCACCGGCATACACACCGCCGGCGTCGACGCTCAGGTTGCCGGCGATGCGGCCTTGGTTGAGCAGTGTCGCGCCGTTGCGCACTGCGCCGCCATCGCTGAAATCGTCATGGCCGGTCAGCGTCCACGCGCCTTGCTTGACCTCCAGCCATTCGAAGTTGCGACTGGCGCCGAAGCTGCCACCGGCCGCGTCATCCATCACCACACGGTCATAACCGCTGCCGCCATCCACCACGCCGACAAAGCGACTGCCGTTGCGCAAGGTCAGGCTGTCGTTACCGCCACCCAGATCCAGCGCCAGGCCATTGCTGCCACTGATCGTGCCGGCGTTGATGACGTTGTCGGCGAATTCACCGACGAGCTTCACGCCGAAACCGTTGAGGCCTTGAATCGTGCCGAAGTTCTCCAGCGTGGTCGCCGCCAGTCCCGAGCCGCCGCTGCCATCGTCGACCAGAATGGCGCTGTCGGCGCCACTGATCAAAGCGCCGCTGGCGTTGAGAATGTAGCCACCGCCGAGGGCAATACCTTCGCTGCCATTGGCGAAACCGCCCTTGTCCACCCCGCCGGCGCCGACGCCCTGAATGGTCCCGTAGTTTTCGATATGGGCGATCTTGTCGATGTCCACGCCATCGCCATCACCGTTTGCTTGCAAGCCTGAGTAAGCGCCAGTGATGGTGCCGTGGTTGATCACCGTGCCATCGCCGTCGGAGCCGAAACCCGAACCGTTGCGGCCAGTGATCTGCCCGTAGTTGACCAGCGTCGCGCCAAGATCGGTGGTGACGCCGTGCCGGCCACCGGAAATCACCCCGTAGTTGGTCACGCTGACACCGCTCGCGGAGTCGATATCGATGCCGTCGAACTTCTCGTCGGCATTGTGCGAGTCGCCGGTGGAAATCTCGCCATAGTTGCTGATCGTCGCATTGGCGCCGGTCTTTATGCCGTCACTGGCGTCACCGCGAATCAGCCCGCCAGCGCGGTTGATGATGGTGGTCTTCACACCGTCACTGCGTAGCGCATCGAGGTCCAGCCCCTGGCCAGTGGTGGAGCGAATCACGCCGCTGTTGTCGATCAACAGACTGCCGCTGACGAAGTTGCTGTCGATACGCAACGCGTCGTTGGCGCCGAGAATCCGCCCGCCGCTGCGGTTGTAGATCGTGTAGTTGCGCGCCTGGGTCAGGTCGCCGCTGCTGTCGATGGCCCGGCCACCGCTGGAAACGATTTTGCCGGCGTTATCGATCACCACACCCGCACCACTGGTCTTGTCTTTCAGGCTCACAGCCTTGCCGCTGTTGGTGATGCTGCCCGGCGCGGAAATCGTCAACGTGTCACTGCCGCCCAGCGTTTGCGCTGCAGTGGTGGCGGTGTCGATCTGCACGGTTTTAGCGTTTGCCGATGTAGCAGCGATCAACAGGACAATGGCGAGGGACAGGCGCTGAGGCGGGAACGGCATGGTCGGACGGCCTTTTTGTTATAAGCAGGCCGTCCTGTATAGCGAAGGGTTTTTACAGAATGATGTCGATGGCTTGTCTGCATTGTTTTGCATTCAGATCTGATAGCTCAGTGATTAATCTGCATTTTGTTGCAGATTTAGACGTTCTGCTGGGCTTGAAATGCACTATATTGCATCTATCAGCAACAAAAGCTCTGTTGAATGCATTTAAATGCAGGTGAGAAAGCATGTATGACCTGACCTTACAGATATTCACGGCGGGTAAATGGCAAGACGCGATGATTCTGAGCTTCGACGATCCTGATAAGGGTTTCGAGAGTCGCAGCAGTTTTGGTTACGAGACGACCTACCTTGCTGAAAATATTGACGCCATGGGCTCTGCGTTTTCCAAGGCCGTCAGTGCGTTGTACCCACTGGATTGGGACGGCCATCGTTCCAAAACGCCGGCATTTGTGCACGACATTGCTCCCGCAGGGGCAGCCAAACGCTTTTTGCTTGCGCGTCTAGGTCAAGAAAAACCGGCGAACATCAGCGCCGATTTATATCTGCTCGGTCGCAGCACGCCAGCCCCCATCGGCAATATGCGCATAAAAGAGTCGGCCGAGGTGATCGATGAGCGCAAGCCAATCGGATTCAAGCGTGAGGATGTCATCCAGCGTGACAACCGCTTTCTCGAATATGCCTATGAGCTGGGTGCGGCAATCAGTGGAGCTACCGGCGCGGGTGGTGAAGCGCCGAAGCTTTTATTGGCCGAGAACAAGTCTGGTCTCCTATATCCCGATGCCGTATTGGATGACGACAAAGTCAGACAGCACTGGTTTGTGAAATTTGCCAGAAACAGAGGCGGTCTGACCGATCAAGACATCCTGCGAAGCGAATTTCATTACTACAAGGCGCTTCAGAAACTCGGCATTGAAACGATCGCGGCCGAAGGCTTGGCGCTGGAAGAAGCGAACAAGCCAAGTTTGTGGATGCAGCGTTTTGATCGCAAGGTGAGCGATGGCGAGGTAAGCCGCTTGGCTGTCGAATCGATTTACTCGCTGGCTCAAGTGTCGACACCGGGAAGTGCGATGAACCATATGGAGGTCATCCACATGCTCGCCGGCCTCTGGCGCAGAGCAGGGCAGGCCAGTCAGATACCCGCTCTTGTGACCGACTACTTACGCCGGGATCTGATCAACAAAATCCTTGGTAACTCGGATAACCATGGTCATAACACCGCGATCATTCGTCAGGCAAACAACTTTCGCCTGGCGCCGATTTATGACTTGGCACCTATGGTCATGGATGACGAGGGCGTGACCCGCACGACCAAGTGGCCAAGAGATCTGGAGCGAGCGGGAGACGTCGATTGGCGTGGAGTTTGCCGCGCATTGGCGGACATTGCTGAACCGGATGACCCACTGGCAGCGCTATGTGATGCGCCGGCTCTTTTCGAACGATTGCGCGAAGATGCCCAACGTCTGGCGGCGCTGCCAGACATATTGACGGCCAGTGGTTTGCCCGACAGAACCATGAACCACCCAGGCATTCATCTGAAAAATCTGGAGCAACGCTTGAAAGAGTGGGATCTGCAATGAGCATGACGGTAGCTGAGCGCACGGTGCTCATCGAAAGCATTCAAGAGGCGCTGGCCCAAGGGACACTGGAGATCGGTGAAGCCGTTCGCCGTTTGCGCGTGGAAGTGACCGGTCTGCATCAGACCCAGTTTGCGAAGATGTGCAAAATATCGGTGCGCACGCTGGTGCATATTGAACACGGCGAGGGCAACCAGACACTTAAATCGTTGAATGCAGTGTTTCGTCCGTTTGGCCTGAAAATGGGCGTTGTGCGGGTACGCCGAGAGACCAATTGAAACCCGACGCAGCCCGCAAGGTGCCGATCCCCCTAGCTCCGCCGCACGTAAGCCTTGCCGTAATGCCGCTCCATCCGCGCCTGAATCAACTCCAGGCCAATCGACATCAGCCAGTAAATGATCGCCGCCGTCGTCAGCATTTCGATGTAGCGGTAGCTTGAGCGCCCGTATGACTGGGCGAGAAACATCACTTCCCAGACGCCCATCACCGAAATCAGCGACGAGTCCTTGAGCATCGAGATGAATTGGTTGGTGGTGGGCGGGATGATCGTGCGCATGGCTTGCGGCAGGGTGATGCGCCAGAAAATCACCGTCTCGCGCATCCCCAGTGCCAGCGAAGCTTCGCGTTGGCCGTGGTCGACACCGAGGATGCCGGCACGGAAGATTTCGCTGAGATAAGCACCGTAGTTCAACGACAGGGCAATGATGCCCGCGACGATGGCGCCAGGCACGATGCCCAGTTGCGGCAAGCCCAGGTAGATCAGCAGGATCTGGATGAGCAGTGGCGTGCCGCGAAAGAACGAGGTGTAAAAACTGGCGATGCCGAACGCCACCGCGCTTTTCGACAGGCGTGCCAATGCCGTGATGAAGCCCAGCAGGGACGAGGCGACAATCGAGCACAGACACAGGAAAAGCGTCAGCGCCGCGCCTTGCAAAAAGCCATTGGGCGCCAGGTGCAGGCCAAGCAGATTGGGCAGTTTGTCGAGGATGATCGAGAACTTCAGGTCGAAGCTCAGGAAGAACCCGGCGAACAGGCAGAACAGCGTTGCCCAGGTCAGGTACAGCCGCGTACGAAAACCGAACAAGCGTTGCAGGCGTGATTCAGCCACCGGTTGCGGTCGCTGTGGAGGTGTCGGGAAAGAAGTCATTGGCTGATATCAGCGCCGATCCATTTCTGCGACAGCTGGCTCAGGGTGCCGTCCTGTTTCAGTTGCGCGAAGACTTCACGCACCTTGGCGTCCCATTGCGCATCACCCTTTTCGATGGCCACCGAGTTCGGCTCCGAATACAGCGGCGCGCCGGCCAGTTTGAAGCGTTTGTCTTCATTCAGGCGTGGCTGCGCGGTGACGAGGTTGGTGAGGATCGCATCCAGGCGCACGCCGGCGCCCAGGCCCAAGTCCTGGAAGGCGACATTGTCGGTGTCGTACGGCGCGATCTGCACATCGTCGAACGGGTACTGCAACTGCGTGTCTTCGGCGCCTTCGATGACCAGGTTCTTGTTCAGATAGCTTTCGTAACTGGACGCGCTGGTGAGGCCGACTTTTTTGCCGCTCAGATCCTTGGCGTCGTGGATCCGCTCATCCTTGGCGTTGACCACGATAACTGCCGGCGAAGCGTAGTACTCGACCGGGAAATCGAACACTTCGGCGCGGGCCTTGCTCGGTGTCATCGAGCAGATGCAGATATCGTAGCGCCCGCTCCAGCGGCCGGCGGCAATGACGTCCCAGGACGGCGTTTCCAGTCGCAGCTTGACGCCTAACTTGTCAGCCACGGCTTTGGCGACATCAACGTCGAAGCCATCAAGCTGGTTCTGGTCATTGAGAAACGAGAACGGTGGATAGCTTTCCATCAGCACGCCGACCAGTTCTTTCTTTTGCTCGATACGGTCCAGCGTGGTGCCACCAAAGGCTTGCGTGGAGGCGGCCAGAATGGTCAGGCCCAGGGCCATTAGCGGTTGAAATTTCACAGTCGATCCCTGAGCAAAAAAGAGGTTGTTATTAACCGGATGGTGCGTATTAAATAGTTATAAGAACGACTCTGATAGTGAGTTATTTTCATAAGCATATGAGTGAAAAGCATATGGGCGCAGGAAGCACGATTATTCTCGATGGCGGCATGGGCCGTGAATTGCAGCGCGCCGGGGCGCCATTTCGCCAGCCGGAGTGGTCGGCGCTGGCGTTGAGCGAAGCACCGCAAGCGGTCGAAGCGGTACACGCCGCTTATATCGTCAGTGGCGCCAATGTGATTACCACCAACAGTTATGCCGTGGTGCCGTTCCATATTGGTGAGGAGCGCTTCGCCGCTGAGGGGCAGGCGCTGGCCGCGTTGGCCGGTGAGTTGGCGCGACGTGCGGTGCAAGCCTCGGGGAAATCCGTGCGGGTTGCTGGCTCATTGCCGCCGCTGTTTGGCTCCTATCGTCCGGATCTGTTCGAGGCCGCCCGAGTGACCGAGTTACTGGCGCCCTTGGTCAATGGCCTGGCCCCCCACGTTGATCTGTGGCTGGCGGAAACCCAGAGTTCGATCATCGAGGCGCGAGCCATTCACGCCGGGTTGCCGAAGGATGGCAAACCATTCTGGCTGTCGTTCACCTTGAAGGATGAAGACACCGATGAAGTGCCACGCCTGCGCTCTGGAGAGCCAGTTGCCGAAGCCGCTGCGGTCGCGGCTGAGTTGGGCGTCGAGACGTTGCTGTTCAATTGCAGCCAGCCGGAAGTGATCGGTGCCGCGATTGATGCCGCGCGTGACACCTTCGAGCGTCTAGGGGTGAAGATAAAGATTGGCGCTTACGCCAATGCGTTTCCGCCTCAACCAAAAGAAGCCACGGCCAATGACGGACTCGATCCGCTGCGCGAGGATCTTGATCCGCCGGGTTACTTGCACTGGGCAATTGACTGGCAGCAGCGCGGTGCCAGCCATTTGGGTGGTTGCTGCGGGATCGGGCCGGAACACATTGCGGTGCTGGCGCAAAAACTGGGCTGAAAACAGATCAAAAGATCGTCCGAACGCGGCCCGAGCCTTCGGACGATCTTCCGCTTTTTAGATAATCAGGAACGGCACTCAACCAAGCCTTTCACCTGCCCGTCGGACGTCTGATTTTCATCCGACAGCCACTGCTCGAAACCTGCCGCAATCGCCGGCCACTCTCCATCCAGAATCGAATACCACGCAGTGTCGCGGTTCTGCCCCTTGACGACCATGTGCTGACGGAACACGCCTTCGAAGCTGAAACCCAGACGTTCGGCGGCGTACTTGGAGCGGGCGTTGCCGTTGTTGCATTTCCATTCGAGGCGGCGGTAGCCAAGGTCGAAGGAGTGTCTGGCCAACAGGTACACCGCTTCGGTACTTCTCGGCGAGCGCTGCATCGGCGCGCCAAAGGTGACGTGGCCGATTTCAATGCGACCCTGGGCCGGGACGATCGACATCAGGCTGAGAATGCCTTGCACCTGATTGGTCGCGCGGTCGATAACACTGAAGAAATACGGGTCGCTGGCGGCCGCGTGGTTGTTCAGCCAAGCGTCGAAAGTGCGGCGTTCCGGAAAAGGTCCATAGGGCAAGTAATCCCAGAGTTTCGGGTCGGCGCCGGGGCCTTCGAGGGCGGCGAACAATTCGTCGCCATGGCGCGCCGGGTCGAGTCGCTCCAAGCGAATGAAGCGACCTTCGAGCAGCGTGGCGGTGGGGGCGGGGGCGCCTTTCCAGTCAGCCAGTGAAGTGGTCATGTATGCGTCTCCTTAAATGGCTTTGCGAAACTGGATGAAGCCCGGGCGTTCAGCGATGCGCTCGTAGAGCTGGATCGCGGTGGCGTTGGTTTCGTGGGTCAGCCAGTGCACTTTGCAGCAGCCGTCAGCCTTGGCTGTGGCGTAAACGTGTTCGATCAACAGGCGGCCAACACCGCTGCCGCGAGTCTCGGGCGCCACCAGCAGATCCTGCAGGTAGCAGGAGTTTTCGATGCTCCAGTTCGAGCGATGGTAGATGTAATGCACCATGCCCACGGCTTTACCGTCGGCCCACGCCAATGCTGCGTGGGTTGGTTCGCTCGGGTCGAGAAAACGCTGCCAGGTACTTTGCGTCACCGCTTGCGGCAGTTCGGTGTTGTAGAAACGCAGGTAAGCCTGCCACAGCGGCAGCCACGCGGCGTGGTCGTCGGCGCTGACCTGGCGAATGTCGATCTGACTCATGGTGATTTCCTTAGCGCATCAATCGGGCGAGGGTTTGATCATTGATTTCCGGGCTGGCAGCGAGGCCTTCGCGCACGCCGGCAATGTCTTCGGCGCTGCGGTTCTGGCTGAGTTTGCGCTTGCCTTCGAGCCGGTCGATGGGCATGGCAAAACCGACGATGGCCTTGAGCATGCCGTCGATGTAATCGGCGGGCGCATCGTCGACTGACCACGGTTGCACGCGACCGGCCTCATGGCGGTTGGTGAGGGTGCTGACGATGTCGAGCAAACGCCCACCATCGCTGAAGGTTTCGGCGTGACCATAGGCGTGCACGGCGATGTAGTTCCAGGTCGGCACAACTTTGCCGTGCTCGGCTTTGCTCGGGTAAAAGCCCGGGCTGACGTAGGCATCGGCGCCGGCGAAGATCAGCATGGCTTCGGCGCCGTCGCGCAGGTCTTTCCACTGTGGATTGGCGCGGGCCAGGTGCCCGTACAGCGTGCCGTACTCACCTTGTTCGCAATGCAGCAGCACCGGCACATGGCTGGCCTGCAAGCCACTTTCGCCGTGGGTCACCAGAATGGCGAGGCGAGTAGCAAGGATCAGTTCGTGCAATTGGGACAGGTCTTCGATGGCAAAGGCGCGTGGCGTGTACATGGACAGATTTTCCTTGGCGAATGCCTGCATCGTAGGCAGGCTATTGGTCTGTTGTAAGAGCCATTGATGAGCAATTTCATAGGTCCATTGTCATGACCGATTCGCCGACGCTATCCATGCCCTTCAACCCTGCGGGTATCGAGCTTGATCGCCGTCAGGGTTTGAGTCGTCAGCTCTATCAGGCTTTGCGTCTGCGGGTGCTGGATGGGCGGTTGGCGAGTGGTACGCGGTTGCCGGCCAGTCGCGATCTGTCGGCGGCGTTGGGGATCTCCCGCAACAGCGTGGTGCGCGCCTACGATCAACTGTATGCCGAAGGCTTTATTGAAGGTCGGGTGGGGGATGGAACTTACGTCGCCCAATTGATGCCAGTAGCGGCCTCGGCGGAAAAATTATCCACAAAAGTATCCACAGGGTTTTCAACAGGCTTACCCACAGCCTTATCCACAAATTGGCTGGATTTACCTGTGATTCCATCCAGTAAAGTTATCCACAGCGAGACTTTTTCGCGCATCGAAAAGAACCATTTGGCTCGGCCACCGAGTGGTCCGCCGCGAGCGTTCAGGGTGGGTGTTCCGGCGTTTGATCTGTTCCCGTTCGAAGTGTGGGCCAAGCTGAATGCGGCTTTCTGGCGCAAACCGGATCTGGAGCAACTGTGTTACGGCGATCCGTCCGGCGATGCGCGCCTGCGTGCAATGATCGCTGCCTATTTGCGCAGTTCGCGTGGCATGCAGTGTTCCCCTGAGCAAATTGTGATCACCAGCGGCGCACAGCAAGGCATTAGCCTTTGTGCACAGTTACTGGTGGAGCCGGGCGATGGCGTGGCGATCGAAAATCCGGGCTATCGCGCCGCTGGTCATGCGTTCGCGGTGGCGGGAGGTCGTTTGCACGGGATTGCCGTGGACGAGGAGGGCATGGACTGCTCGGCGTTGTCGACCACCGGCGATTGTCGGGTGGCCTATGTGACGCCCTCTCATCAGTACCCGACCGGCGTGGTGATGAGCCTTGCCCGACGCCTCGAACTGCTCGCCTGGGCCGAGCGCACTCAAGGCTGGATCGTCGAGGATGACTACGATGGCGAATACCGCTACACCGGTGCGCCGCTGGCACCCTTGGCGGCACTCGATCGACAGGGGCGGGTGCTGTATGTCGGCACCTTTGGCAAGGTTGCGTTCCCGGCGTTGCGCCTCGGTTATCTGGTGCTGCCCCCGGCGTTGGTCGATGCCTTCTCGCAACGCCGGGCCGTCGATGTCCGGCATTCCGAGGTCAGTACCCAGGCAGTGATGGCCGAGTTCATGGCGGCGGGACACTTCCAGCGGCATATCCGACGCATGCGCCGCGCCGCCCTGAGCCGTCGCAATGCCTTGCTCGAAGGTTGGCCGACCACCATTGCCGGTGTGGGCGACTTGCCCGCCGTCTCGGCCGGGCTGCATCTGACCGTGGCCGTAAACAGCATCGAGCGTGAGCAGCAACTGATTGCGCAGGCTGCCGGCGTCGATGTGGAGATCAACGGCTTGAGCAGCTACTGGCTGCCTGATTCCACCACGCCTCTGAACCAGCGCGCCGGGTTGGTGCTGGGTTTTGCTGCAGTCCCTGAACCGGCGATCAAAGCGGCGTTGATCCGGTTGCGGCAGGCGTGGCAGGTGTGAGAAACAGCGCTCGCGCAGACTTGTCGGATATACCGCTTCGATGGATTTCGATCAGCGCCTGATTGCTGAGAAACCGGGGCTCATAGGCCCCGCCCATAAGTCGCTGAGCTACGGTTTTCATATGCCCTGGGGGAAACGGCGTGACAGGGGCTTTCACGCTGCTGTAGTGAAAATGTGCGTAGCACAAGACCTTGTGGGTGTGAGCGTCGCGTATTTCGTACTCGTCGAGGAAACCCAGGTCTGGACCTTTGAGCCGGCGTCGATGCACGGTTTGTGAGGTCCTCACTTCACCCTGTTCTTTCAACCACTGGACCCCGGCCGCCGTCGGTGGCTGTTGCTTGACCATCCTGACCCGGGAGCTGGTGCCTTTTTCGTCAAGGGCGTTAGCGGCCTCATCAAGCTTGTGACCGAGTTCTTCGGTTGGCTTTTTGAGGTCGGCAGTCAGATTGCTGGCGGTCAATGCTTTATCGATATCCGCGTTGGCCTCTCGCAAGGTGGCGGCATGCATGTGGTATTGATCCTCGATCTCGACGGGAATCCGTGGCCCGCGTTTGAGCTGAGCCTCGATACGCCGGTGGAATACGGCCAAACCATCGAGCAGGGCCTGGCCTCCCCGGATAGCACTATTCAGGGTGGTGCCGGTCTTGGGCGGCTTGGGTTTTCGGGGGCGCTGCTCGACCCAGACACCGGGTGACTCTTGCTTGAATGTTGCAATGACCCCCGTCAGGGTCGTTCGTACTTCCACCAGGTCGGTATCTTGACTTTCAAGGCTCTTTTTGCGATCACCGACCAGCGTGCCCCTGGATCTGGTTTTGATGATCTGGCGCGTCGAGGATGATGCAGATTTCGCTCTGGAAGACCCAGGTCCCGGTTCCAGCAGGTCCCTGTAGCGCAGCCACTCGACCAGCTTTTTATCCGTGTGGGCTTTGAACGCGACTACCCGGCTACGCACATGCGCCAGTCGCCCGGTGTTGATCTGTTCCGGGTAGTCGATGAGCAGATCGCCAAAGCGTTGATCGATGGAGGAAAACCGCTCGGCAACATTGCTCAAGACGTCCGCGCGTGCGCGCAGATTGTCCAGGCTTTCATCGGCGGTCAGGTTCAGGGTGCTCTGGATACTCAACGCAGCGTCTTCGATGAGATTGGCCAGTGTCTGATAGGCGTTGGCGCCAGCCGCGGTGTTACGTGCCTGGATGCAGATCTCCTGGCCGAGACTTATCTGCAAAAGTTTGAGATCGTTCAGATCGTATTTGGGCAACGCCTTGCGATAGCTTTTAACCACCTCGACTGCTTTTTTCCCAAACGGCATCAATTCGTCAAAGCGGGTGTCGGCCAGCTCCATTTTTTCTATGATGGCTTGGGCCTGATCGGTCATTTCTTCGAAGATCTGAACAAACGCCTGTGGCGCGAAACCGGCTTCGTTTGCAAGCATCACCTCCATCTTGTTCCGGTTGGCCTGGAACTCTCTGGAATGCAGCTCGAGCCATTCCTGGCCGAGAAACAACTGCATCTCCAGTCGCTGAATCATCACTTCCCGATAATTGGGAATGGGTTGTTCTTTATGCAGCGCCTTGATTTGTTCGACGCTCGTACCGTACGCCTTGCGTTGTGATTCGAGCGTAGCCAGATACTGCTGGCGGGCCTGCGCTCGGGCTTCGGGGAGCGCCTTATCAAAGGCGTCGTGGTCGGTGTCACGTTGAACCTTCTTGGCTTCCATCGTGGCGTCAAAAGCGCTGATGTCGGCGGTCAATTGTATCGCGTCCATTTTATTGACCTCTTGAACCTCCAGATGAGCGCTGTCGAGTCCGCCACCTCGCAGGCGCAATCGAAGGTCGATCACCCATTCACCGCCGGCGGTGCGGTACAGCAGCGGTCCGTTACGCGGCGGTTTCTGGCGAGAGTCGATGATCTGGACCTCGGCGTGGTCATTGATGATGACTTCGAACCAGCGTTGGCCCACGGAGGCGAACCATTGTTGCTGACGTGGATACAGGTGCCTGTGCGTGCCCTCACTGGCGGCAGTGCCGATCCCTCTCGGTTTGGCGATCTGGAAACTGTCGAGCAGCGCGGCCAGTGCGACGGGCGATCGTTTCAGCGCAGTGAAAGGGTTGACCACCCTCTCATGCGTGATGGGCAGTGCGGTGCTGGAGATGTCCGCCAACTGCAGCGGTTTGCTGACGACGATGTCGGGTGTGGCCGTCGGAGTGGGTTCTTCCTGCGGGATCGATTCGCGGATTGGCTGGTCACCCACCGCTGCGCGATGGGCGAGGACCATGCCCAACGCCAGAAGAATGTCGGCCAGAGCTGTCCAGGCGATCTTGCCGGTCTGCTCATTGGCGACGTCACTGACCTCTTGCAGGTCGTCCATGATCTGCCATATCCACGCGGCTGTGCCGACGCTACGCCCGAGGAACGGCAATGCTGCGTTGAATATCATCCAGCCGCCGTGTTTGAGCGTGGCCCAGCGTGCCTCTGCATCAGAGACGGACTGGCGGTCGGCCTGGGTAATGACAGCCTGCACGTTGCTGTTGTGCAGGGTCGCCAGTGCATCGTATCCAATCGTTGCTGCAGCCAGTGCCACGGGGCCGGACATGTCGAGGGCGGTGAAGGGGTTCACCAGCGATTGCGGGATCGTCCAGACCGAAGGCAGTCGGGCAGTGAAGACGAACTGGCTGTAATTGAAGCGCACATCGTCCGGCAACCAGGCCAGCACTGACTCGCGCAGGGGTTGCGAGTGCTGGATCTCGTACAGCAGATTGGCATGGGAGGGAAACTGCATCAGCGCCATTTCGAACAGCGGCCGGTAAAGCACGCACGGTCCTTTATCCACTTCACGCGGGCCGATGACGAACATGTTGTTGACGGTATCCGCCTGTGAACGGCTGCGATGGGCCTTGAACGCCAGCGGACGAATGACAATTTCTTCGCGATCGACATGACGTTCATCGCCGTTGCTGGCCAATGCGGCAACGACATAGCGGTAACCCTGCTCGGTAATGCCGGCCTTGCCTTGTATCTTGTGTTGCAACGCCAGCAGCGGCAGCTCGACGGGCAATTGGCTAGTGTATAGCCCTTGCAGCGCTGCCGCTTTCTCGCTGTTGTCGACCAGCAGGTTTTGCAGGTACGCCGGGTAGCTCTTGCCGATATCGACGCTGCTCACCAGTTGTTCCAGGTAGCTTGCGGTCATCCACTCAGGCAACACGCTGCCGTCCTTGTAACGTACGGTTTTATTGCCCATTGGCTGCCCCGCGAGGTTCTGCAGGGCAAGCTCCATGAGCGACAGCGTCTGGGTCTGGGTATTGCCCGGCAAGACGAACGTGCCCCAGACCACCAGGCTGGTGATGCTGATTTCGATATCATCGATCTTCACCTCGCCGGCCAGCGGATGATCCTTGAGCATCTGTTTTTTCAAGGCATCACGGGTGAAGGCTTGCAGGCTGATGACTTCGCTCTGGAAGGATTTTCCCTTGTTTGTATGCTGCACCACGGTCAGGTCCAGCAGGTGCCGGCTGTAACGGGTTTGGTCGGCCGGGGACGCGCTGTCGAGCCAGGCTGGCAGCATCGGACGCAGACGATCGATATGGGGTTTGAGGCGCGGTGTCGGCTCTCGAGGATTACCAATAGTTCCGGTATGCGGGTAATGCTTGCTGGCGTTCGCGCCCTGGAAAAAATTGATCGCACCCAGCGCCTCGGCTTCCAGGGCGATCAGTGTGCAGGCCTGATAGTCGAAGAAATTGCCCTGCGGTTCGACCAGGCGCCATTTCAGGCCGGCACCGGAGGCGCCTTTCCAATAACGGCTCGGCAGGGCTGCACCGAGTTTTTCCAGCGACTCGAAGTTCTCGAATCCCTGAATCACCGAGTAGGTCATGATCAGGGTGCGCTCGCCGGCGGTGCCGATCAGCACTGCCGTATCGAGCAGGGTCACGTGGGTCTGGTCATCACCTTCGCCGTGGTCCAGATCGATCAGGCAGGCGCGGGTCTTGTAGGTGTCGGCGGGCAGCCGCCGGGTTTTGTCCGGATGCTTGTAGACCGCCTCGACCATGGCGCGCTGGTCGGCATCCCAGCCAGTATTCGCGTCGACCATCCATAGGTTGTGCAGGGCCTGCGACATTTGCTGCCAGCGTGGTTGTCCCGGGTAAGTGAAATCGTCCCAGTAATTGACCTGGTGTTCCTTGTAAGCAATGAACAGCAACGGCGCCAGCTCATTGAGCAACTTGCCGATCGCGCTGATTTTCACCGGTAGCTGGATGGCTGAGGGCAGATCCGGCTGCAAGGTCAGATAATGTTCGCCTTCGATATACGCCACCGTGGTACCGGAGAGGCTCAGGCGTACTAACGTGTCGGTCAGCGATTCGATCAGGTGACGGCCAGGGACAACGCGATCATCTTCAATGACCCAGGTGGGTCTCACGACCATGGCCAATTGCGGGTCGAGATCGAGGTCCGGGTAAAGCGTCTTGAGTGTCGGGCGCAATGTTTTCGAGGCGACTTCTCGCAGCGAAGGGCCGGTCACCAGTTGAGTCACGATATCGACGGCGCTGGGCGAGGGGATTTCGGGCATGGGCAACTCCTGCTCTGATGGGCTCGCCGAAAGGGCGACGGTTCGGGGCAAGGTAGAGGCGGGCAGTGGAACGCGTGCGGTAGATAAATATTTCGGGCAAAAAAAAGACCCGCCTGAGCGGGTCTGGTTTTGTTTATCCGGATTGAGTTCGTTTATTGCTCGAACCCTTCGAGCACGTTCACCGCATTGATACCGATTTCTTCCACGGCGTAGCCACCTTCCATGACGAACAGCGTCGGTTTGCCGAGGGCCGCAATCCGCTTGCCCATCGCCAGGTAATCCGGGCTGTCGAGTTTGAACTGCGAGATTGGATCGTCCTTGAAGGTGTCGACGCCGAGTGACACGACAATGACGTCGGCGCCGTAACGGTCGATTTCATCGCCGGCCTGATCCAGCGCCGCACTCCACACGTCCCAGCCGGAGCCAGCGGGCAGTGGATAGTTGAAGTTGAAGCCTTCACCGGCACCTTCGCCACGCTCATCGTCGTAACCGAGAAAGAACGGAAATTCCGCTTCCGGGTGGCCGTGGATCGAGGTGAACAGCACGTCGCTGCGCTCATAGAAAATCGACTGCGTGCCATTGCCGTGGTGATAGTCGACATCGAGGATCGCGACCTTCTTGTGGCCCTGATCGAGGAACGCCTGCGCGGCGATGGCCGCGTTGTTGAGGTAGCAATAACCGCCCATCAGATCGCTGGCGGCGTGATGTCCCGGTGGCCGGCACAAGGCGAAGGCAGCGCGTGCGCCACGCTGGATTTGCGCTTGTGCGGTCAGGGCAACTTGCGCCGCGCTGTACGCCGCCTGCCAGGTGCCGGCGGTGATTGGTGCGCCGCCGTCGAAGCTGTAATAGCCGAGTTGACCATGCAGGCTGGTCGGTTTGATTGCACGCAGGGTGCGCGCCGGCCAGGTGTAGGGCAGCAGATCACCGTCGGTGTTGAATTCAGTCCAGCGATCCCACGCGCCTTTGAAGAAGTCGAGATAGTCGCGGCTATGGATACGGGCGATCGGCTCCAGGCCGAAATCCTTCGGCGCCTCGACCGGGCCGAGGCGCTGGTTATTAACGCGCTGCAATACATGGTCGGCGCGCGACGGCATCTCGAAGCACGGTTTGAGCTGGCCATCGATGAGCTCGCAGCGGCCATGGTGCAGGTGGTGATCGTCCGAGTAGATCGTCAGCATTTGTTGTTCTCCGCAGGGCTGATTCGGTTGCTCTCAGTGTTGCGGGACAAGACGAATCGGAAAACGGCAGGAAAGGCCAAAAGGGGATGGATATGGCCAAAAACACTGACCGCAATTCGCCCCTTCGTCAGGCCCTGAACTGGCTCGGCGCCACGCCGCTCCAGCGCACAAAGGCATGGCGGAAACTGGCGGTCTCGCTGAACCCGAGCGTTTCGGCAATGCGATAGATCGGCAATTGATCCTCACACAACATCTGCTTGGCTCGCTCGAAGCGCAGTTCGTCGAGCAGTTCCTGATAGCTGCTGCCCATGTCCTTGAGATGCCGGCGCAAGGTGCGCGGCGAGCATTTCATCTGTTGTGCCAAACCCTCCAGCCCTGGCGCGGCGTTCAGTTGGGCGCTGAGCAATTGGCGGATGCGCCCCAGCCATGCCTGACGTCCAGTGAACTCAAGATTCTGCTTGCGGCAACGTTCGGCCATGGCTTGATGGGTGATCGCGTCGGCCAATGGCAGTGGCTGGTCGAGACAGCGTCGGTCGAAGGCAAAGGCGTTGTCCTTGGCAGCGAAGTGCAGCGCACTGTTGAAGTGTTCTGCATAGCTATCGCGATAGTCCGGCGCGGCGTGCTCGAACCGCGTGGCGAGCAAGGGCAGCGGATGCCCGAGCAAGTCGTCGCAAATGACTTTCAGCGACACCAGGCAGAACTCGGCGTTGAACACCGCCATCGCCGGGCTCTCGCGATAATCGGCAGCGACGAACCAGACGCGCTCGCCATCGTCTTCAAGACTCAGTTCGAAAAGTGTTCCCAACAGCGCCGGATAACGGATCGCCAACCGCAAAGCGTCACCGAAGGTGGCACAGGTCAGTAAGGCGTAACCGAGGATGCCGTAGCAAGAAACGTGCATGCGCCGGCCCAGTTCCAGACCGATATCGTGTTTGAGCGCGACTGCGTTGGCGCAGACCTGCATCTCCTGATTGGTGGTGATGCGCGTGTCGGCACGGCTGAGATCCGCCGCACTGATGCCGCTGCCGGCCAGCAGCGCCTCGCTCGACAAGCCTTCGGCCTTGAAGGTGTTGAGCACCAGCGAGACGGCGTTGAGGGTGGTGAGGTGGGAGTGGAGCATGTTTGTTTCCAGATCGGAGGCCTGGCTGGAGAGTAGCAAGGTACATGCCCGAAGTGGGGTTGCTCGGAAAATCGGATAGGGAGTTTGTTTGTTTTAGAGCGAGCGTGTTTGTTAAAGATGGTTTTATGGTCTCGTCAGACTAACTGCGCTAGGTATATTTTAATACTGTCAAAGTTGACAGGTTTTTAACTAATAAACTACCGTTTGTCGCTTTGTTTTGATGTTGTTAAGAGTTCTTTGTTTTTGTCTCGGAAGTGTTGTTGGAGGGGCTTTTAAGGTGTAATGTTTTTTCGTAAACAGTAAATTTGTTAAATGATAAAGGTGCGGTTATGGACAATAAGCAACCGAAGAAAAAAATCTCCCGGCCGCGACGGGGGATTGCTATAAAGGGTGAGTTGAAAGCAGCGGTCGATGGAGTAGATAGAATATATCCTGCTTCATCCTTGTATATTATTGAAGATTTCAAGGCTGTTTCTGCGACGTTTGGTGTTCGGGAGAAGTGGGGAAATGACTATATATCGCTGCGTAATGGCGAGTTTGAGCTGGTCTCCTACAATCTCGACAATGCCTCGATACCTTGGAGGTCTGGTGGCAAGTTAACAGTTAATTATGATGATAAAAGTCGTCGTTACTTTGGATCGTTTGAGGCTAAATTCAATCCTGAGGCTTACCCTGGGATTCCTGAAGAAGTCACCGGTATTTTTGAAATCTGGGAAGAGCAGTAGTTAGCCCGAGCCGCTGCTTTCGGGGTTAGTCAAGAGCGGCTCGTTTTTCAGTGTAAGTACGGCAATCCCGGTTAGTCCTGCGGTGATTTCAGCTCACCGCAAAGATCCAATTCCATAAGCTGGCGCATTTGTGCGATGTCCAGCCCTGCACCAAGCAACCCATGCAACTTGCCGAACGCCGCCTCACGGGTCATGCCGCCGCCGGACAATACGCCGACGCCGCGCAAACGACTGCCTGCCTCGTACACATCCAGCTCAACGCCACCCTCATGGCACTGCGTAACCGCTACCACCACCACACCGTTATCCCGCGCGCGGCCAAGGCTGGCGAGAAACTCAGGGTTGTCGCTCGGCCCGGTGCCGCTGCCGTAGCACTCCAGCACCAGACCTTGAATGCCGCTGTCGAGCAGGCCGTCGAGGACTTCGGCGCTGATGCCCGGGAACAGCGGCAGCACGGCGACGTTGGCCAGTTGTTTCGGCTGGTTGTAGTTCAACGACGCGGGAATCGTAGAGGCTTTCACACCGCCGCCCTGACGCTCCAGACGCTTGAACGGATGACGGCCGAAGCTGCGCACTTTCGCGCAACGGGTCGGCGCCAGCAGTTCGCCGTGGAAGTACAAGTGCACGCCGGGCGCCAGGCCCTGACCGAGGGCGACCAGTGCGCCACCGAGGTTTTCCCAGGCATCGCTGTCGGTGACGCCGGCCGGCAACATTGAGCCGGTGAAGCACACCCGTGCGTGCAGGCCGAGCAACTGGAAGCTCATCGCAGCCGCGCTGTAGGCCAGCGTGTCGGTGCCATGCAGGATCAACACGCTGTCGCAGCCTTGCACGTCAATGGCATCGACCACCGCTTCACGCAGTTGCTGCCAGTAGGCCGGGGTCATGTTGGCGCTGTCGATCAGCGGCGACATCTCGCGAAAGCGCCACTGCGGCACGACGAGTTCAGGCTGGCTGTTCAGGTAGTCGCGCATCCGCGCTTCGAAACCGGACGCCGGGGCCAGGCCATTGGCGCTGGCCTGCATGCCGATGGTGCCACCGGTGTAGAGCACCATGACGTGTTGGGCGGCGGGGTAGGTCGACGAATTCATGGGGATTCTCCGGAAGGATGAGGTCCTTGTGGGAGCGAGCCTGCTCGCGAAGGGGGCATCCCATTCAACATTAATGTCGACTGATCAACCGCGATCGCGAGCAGGCTCGCTCCTACAAGTTATTGCACCACAATAACTGACGGGCGCAGGGGATGCGCCCGTCATTCACCTGTCAGCGTTGCGCTGCAGGCACGCCTTGCGGCTCGGCTTCAGTCTTGCCGGCAGCGGCAGACGGATTGGTCGGCCAGGCTTTCAGGTCGAGGTCCAGATCAGCAAATTTGCTCGAATCGAACACCGGCTGTTTGACGCCGGCGCGACGCTGCCCGTCGTAGTCGCGCATTACGCGCATGCCGACCTTGAACAGCATGGCCAAAGCCACCAGGTTGACGAAGGCCAGGCAGGTCATGGTGATGTCGGCGAAGGCGAACACGGTCGACAGGTCCTGCATCGAACCCCAGACCACCAGCGCCAGCACCAGGCCACGGAAAATCATCAGCGCAGCGCGGTTGCGGGTAAGGAACTGCAGGCTGTTTTCGCCCAGGTAGTAGTTGTAGAGGATGCAAGTGAAGACGAACAGCGACAGCGCGACGCTGACGAACATGCGGCCCCAGTCACCGACCACGGCGGCCAGCGAGTTCTGGGTCAGGACGATGCCGTCACCTTCGAAGCCTGGCGTGTAGAAGCCCGACAGCAGGATCAGCAGCGCGGTGCAGGTGCAGATCACGAAGGTGTCGAGGAACACGCTAAAGGCCTGAACCACGCCCTGCGCGCCCGGGTGCTTCACAGCAGCCACGGCGGCGACGTTCGGCGCACTGCCCAGGCCCGCTTCGTTGGCGAACACGCCACGCTTCACGCCCATGACGATGGCGCTGCCGAGCAGGCCACCAAAGGCCGGGTCAAGACCGAAAGCGCTCTTGAAGATGGTTTCCAGCATGGCGGGCACGTGTTCGATCTGGGTGCCGATCACGTACAGGGTCACGCCGATATAGGCCAGGGTCTTGATCGGAACCAGCAGGTCGGACACCGAGGCGATGCGCTTGATGCCGCCGAGGAAGGTGATGGCCAGCAGTACCGCGAGGACGATACCGGTGTGTTGTGGGTTGAACTCAAAGGCGTTCTGCAGTGAGTGGGTCACGGTATAGGACTGCAGGCCAATGAAGGCGAAGCCGTAGGTGACCAGCAGCAGGACGGAGAACACCACTGCCATGCCTTTGAGCTTAAGGCCGTGCTGGATGTAGTAGGCCGGGCCACCACGGTACAGGCCGTCGCCCTCGGCGCGCTTGTAGACTTGGGCCAGGGTGCACTCGAAGAAGCTGCTGGACATGCCGACCAGTGCGGTCACCCACATCCAGAACACCGCACCCGGACCACCGAGGGTCACGGCGATGCCGACACCGGCGATGTTACCTGCACCCACTCGGCCGGCAAGGCTGAGCATCAGGGCCTGGAACGAGCTGAGTTGCCCGGCGCTGCCCTTGAGGCTGTCGCGGAACACCGCGAACATGTGGAAGAAGTGGCGCAATTGAACGAAACGCGAGCGAATCGTGAAGTAGCTACCGAGCCCGACAATGAGCACGATCAGTACTTTCCCTGAGAGGAAGTCGTTAATGACTTCGAGCATGGATTTTTCCTCGCTGTTTATTGTGTAAGCAAATGCTGGATGGAAGAAACATTGTGTTACACCGGTGTGCGCGCGGCACGACGGGGTGAGGCGAAGGTTTCGTCCGGATCCATTTCGCGGGTTTGTTATTAGTTCGGGTTTCGCATGGGTTATGGCCTCGTTACCGACGACCGCTCACGCGAAGAGGGGCGGCACTATACCGATCAGTGACGCGCCCGTCTGCACGGTAGTGGTGCAAGCGACGAAACGAGGGTGCTGCAAGATCAAAAGATCGCAGCCTTCGGCAGCTCCTACAGGTGTACGTCAATCAATGTAGGAGCTGCCGAAGGCTGCGATCTTGGCGGTTTCAAATACACGAAACATTTAACGTCCTGCCCGCAAAGAAGTTAAAAAAAAGGGCCTGGAGACTAAATCCCCAAGCCCTCAAAAGGTGAGAGGTGTCTAGTCCCTCGACCTGGTGAGCGGTGCTACAAGTAACGTGTCGGCTCAGGCTTTCAGCGGAACCAGACGTGGAGCAATCATGTTTTCCGGGCGCAGGATGTCGGCGAGCATGGCTTCGTCGAGCAGACCTTCTTCGCGCACCAGTTCCAGTACGCCGCGGCCGCTTTCAAGGGCGAGGCCGGCGATACGGGTGGCGTTTTTGTAGCCGATGTACGGGTTCAGTGCGGTGACCAGACCGATCGAGTGCTCGACCAGTTCACGGCAGCGCGCTTCGTTGGCGGTGATGCCGACGATGCAGTGCTCGCGCAGCATGTCCATGGCGCGTTGCAGCAGGCGGATCGAGTCAAAGATCTTGAAAGCGATCAGAGGCTCCATCACGTTCAGCTGCAGTTGGCCGCCTTCGGCTGCCATGGTCAGCGCCAGATCGTTACCGATGACCTGGAACGCAACCTGGTTAACGGCTTCCGGGATCACCGGGTTGACCTTGCCGGGCATGATCGAGCTGCCTGGCTGACGCGCTGGCAGGTTGATTTCGTTGATGCCGGTGCGTGGGCCGCTGGACAGCAGGCGCAGGTCGTTGCAAATCTTCGACAGCTTGACCGCGGTGCGCTTGAGCATGCCGGAGAACAGCACGAAGGCACCCATGTCGGACGTCGCTTCGATCAGGTCGGCGGCTGGAACCAGCGGTTGACCGCTGATCAGTGCCAGACGCTGAACTGCCAGCGCTTGATAACGCGGGTCGGCGTTGATGCCGGTACCGATCGCGGTACCGCCCAGGTTCACTTCAGTCAGTAGTTCCGGGGCCAGCGTCTTCAAACGGGCCAGGTCTTCGCCCATGGTGGTGGCGAAGGCACGGAATTCTTGACCCAAGGTCATCGGCACGGCGTCTTGCAGCTGGGTGCGGCCCATTTTCAGGACGTGATCGAATTCTTTGCCCTTGGCTGCGAACGCCTGAATCAGGCTGTCGAGGCTGGCCAGCAGGGTGTCGTGACCGAGCAGCAAGCCCAGGCGGATCGCCGTCGGGTAAGCGTCGTTGGTCGACTGCGCCATGTTGACGTCGTCGTTCGGGTGCAGATACTGGTACTCGCCTTTCTCGTGACCCATTGCTTCCAGAGCAATGTTGGCGATCACTTCGTTGGCGTTCATGTTGGTGGAAGTACCGGCACCACCTTGAATCATGTCAACCACGAACTCTTCGTGGTAATCACCGCGGATCAATCGGGCACAGGCTTCGCTGATCGCAGCGTGCTTGGCTTCGCTCAGGTGACCCAACTCGCGGTTCGCGTCAGCAGCGGCCTGTTTGACCATTGCCAGGCCGACAACCAGTTTCGGGTAATGCGAAATCGGAACGCCGGAGAGACGGAAGTTATTCACCGCTCGCAGGGTCTGGATACCGTAATACGCTTGAGCCGGTACTTCGAGGGCGCCAAGCAGGTCGTTTTCTGTGCGGAAAGATGCAGCGGAGGACATGATAGAAATCATCTCGATATGGACCCGGTCTGTGCCGGAACGCTGCGAATGCTAGGCTTGTGCGAATTTTTGGGCCAATGCTGTTCAGCACTGCCCTATGCACATTCGGCATAATGCCCGTGTGACGCCGCGTGTGCGGCAGACGTGTGACCTGTTTTGGTGCGTGTCCGGGAGGACGTGATGAATCTGGAAAGCAAATGGCTCGAGGACTTCAGTGCTCTGGCCGCCACCCGCAGCTTCTCGCAGGCCGCTGAACGACGGTTCGTGACTCAGCCTGCCTTCAGCCGGCGGATCCGCAGTCTGGAAGCCGCATTGGGGCTGACCCTGGTCAATCGCTCGCGCACGCCGATCGAACTGACGGCGGCGGGGCAACTGTTTCTGGTCACCGCGCGCACCGTGGTTGAACAGCTCGGTGAAGTGCTGCGTCATCTGCATCATCTGGAAGGCGGGCAGGGCGAAGTGATGCAAGTCGCTGCCGCTCACTCGCTCGCCCTGGGGTTCTTCCCGCGCTGGATCGCACAACTGCGTAATGAAGGGCTGAACATTGCCACGCGGCTGGTCGCGACCAACGTCGGCGACGCGGTGCATGCACTGCGTGAAGGTGGCTGCGATCTGATGCTGGCGTTCTACGATCCGGACGCGGCGATGCAGATGGACCCGGAAATTTTCCCGTCGCTGCATTTGGGCCAGACCGAGATGTTGCCGGTGTGCGCGGCGGATGCTGACGGCAAGCCGTTGTTCGATCTGGAAGGGGAGGCGAGCGTGCCGTTGTTGGCGTATAGCGCCGGGGCGTTTCTCGGGCGTTCGGTGAATGGCTTGCTGCGCCAGCGTCAGCTGCGCTTTACCACGATCTATGAAACGGCGATGGCCGACAGCCTGAAGAGCATGGCGCTGGAAGGACTGGGCATCGCCTGGGTGCCGCAGTTGAGTGTGCGCGCCGAACTTGCGCGCGGCGAACTGGTGGTCTGCGGTGGCCCGCAATGGCATGTGCCGCTGGAGATTCGTTTGTATCGTTGCGCGCTGGTGCGCAAGGCCAACGTCCGGCTGTTGTGGCGCAAGCTCGAAGGTGGCGCCGCACAATCTTCCTGAAAAGATCGCAGCCTGCGGCAGCTCCTGCATTGCAATGCATTTCCCTGTAGGAGCTGCCGAAGGCTGCGATCTTTTGATCTTTTTGGCTGACCTTCAAGTCAATAAAACCGGGCATTTGCGGCAGATGACAGATGGTCGCGCAGGGGGCTGTTTATTGCTTTCATTGCGGTATACTGCGCGGCCTTCGGCCGGCACGTCCGGCCATTTTTCGTACAATCAAGCCACGCAACCTGCGTGGCTTGTTGTTTTATGACGCGCCTGCGGGCGCTCCAGAGAGAAGAGGCGCGACGATGAGTGCACTGGTTGGCGTGATCATGGGCTCCAAGTCCGATTGGTCCACCCTTAGCCACACCGCCGATATGCTGGAAAAGCTCGGCATCCCGTACGAGGTCAAAGTGGTCTCTGCCCACCGTACCCCGGATCTGCTGTTCCAGTACGCCGAAGAGGCTGAAAGCCGCGGCATCGAGGTGATTATCGCCGGTGCCGGTGGCGCAGCCCACTTGCCAGGCATGTGTGCGGCCAAGACCCACCTGCCGGTGCTGGGCGTGCCAGTGCAGTCGGCCATGCTCTCGGGCGTCGACTCGCTGCTGTCGATCGTGCAGATGCCAGCGGGCATCCCGGTCGCCACCCTGGCCATCGGCAAGGCCGGCGCGATCAACGCCGCCCTGCTCTCGGCGAGCATCCTCGGCGCCAAGCATCCACAGTTCCACGCGGTACTGAAAACCTTCCGTGCCGAGCAGACAGACAGCGTCCTGGACAATCCAGACCCACGTATTGCCTGAGGTTGTTGAGATGAAGATCGGTGTAATCGGTGGCGGCCAGTTGGGTCGCATGTTGGCCCTGGCGGGTACTCCGCTGGGCATGAACTTCGCTTTCCTTGACCCAGCGCCGGACGCCTGTGCGGCGGCATTGGGCGAACACCTGCGGGCCGATTACGGCGATCAGGATCATCTGCGCCAACTGGCGGATGAAGTCGATCTGGTGACCTTCGAGTTCGAAAGCGTCCCGGCTGAAACCGTGGCATTCCTGTCGCAATTCGTCCCGGTTTACCCGAGCGCCGACGCCCTGCGCATCGCTCGTGATCGCTGGTTCGAAAAAAGCATGTTCAAGGACCTGGGTATTCCAACCCCGGCCTTCGCCGACATTCAGTCGCAAGCCGATCTGGACGCTGCGGTCGCTTCCATCGGTCTGCCAGCCGTGCTGAAAACCCGCACTCTGGGTTACGACGGCAAGGGCCAGAAAGTCCTGCGCAAGCCGGAAGATGTGGTTGGCACTTTCGCCGAACTGGGCAGCGTGTCCTGCCTGCTGGAAGGCTTCGTGCCATTCACCGGTGAAGTCTCGTTGATCGCCGTACGGGCTCGCGATGGTGAAACCAGGTTCTATCCGTTGGTGCACAACACCCACGACAGCGGCATCCTCAAGCTGTCGGTGGCCAGTACCGATCACCCGTTGCAGGCGCTGGCCGAAGACTACTCGAGCCGTGTGCTCAAGCAGTTGAACTACGTCGGCGTGATGGCGTTCGAGTTCTTTGAAGTCGAAGGTGGCCTGAAAGCCAACGAGATCGCCCCGCGCGTGCACAACTCCGGGCACTGGACCACCGAAGGCGCCGAGTGCAGCCAGTTCGAAAACCACCTGCGCGCCGTTGCCGGCCTGCCGCTGGGTTCGACGGCCAAGGTCGGAGAGAGCGCGATGCTCAACTTCATCGGCGTGGTACCCCCGGTTGAGAAAGTCATCGCCATCGACGACTGCCATCTGCATCACTACGGCAAAGCCTTCAAGGCCGGGCGCAAGGTCGGTCACGCCAACCTGCGTTGTGCCGACATGGCCACGCTGCAAGCGCAGATCGTCAAAGTCGAAGCGCTGATCGCCGAGTAAAACAGTTTCATGTGGCAGCGGCGGAACCATTCAGGGGCCGCCGTTCTCTCATGGCAGGATGCCAAAGTCTGACTAGGCTTCGCATATCTATCTTTGAGAGGGAATTGCCATGGGAATTATCGGAACCATCTTTATCGGCTTGATCGTCGGCCTGCTGGCTCGGTTCCTGAAACCGGGCGATGACAGCATGGGCTGGATCATGACCATCCTGCTCGGTATCGGCGGTTCGCTGGCAGCCACTTACGGCGGCCAGGCTCTGGGCATCTATCACGCGGGCGAGGGCGCAGGTTTCATCGGCGCACTGGTTGGCGCAATCGTGTTGCTGGTGATCTACGGCCTGATCAAAAAGAACTGATCCAAAGCGACAAAGCCCTCTCTGCCAAAGTGGCCGGGAGGGCTAGAATGCTCGGCGATTCAACGATCCTTCCTTTCTATACCGAGCACCTTCATGCGCCGTCTTCTGTTGACTCTCCTTTTCCTGGGCAGCGGTTTGGCCCACGCCGGCGAACTGCCGGAAACCGACTGGCTCGAACTGATGCCCAAGTCGGATCAAAAGGCCCTCGAGGCCATGCCTGAAATCGACCACAACTCCCCGGAAGCGACCGGCACCTTCACCGAGAAGGGCGGGATGAAACAGGCCAAAGGTCTGCCGGCAGTGATGTATTCGACCAAAACCGTGGCGTCAATGAACGACAAGCACATCCGCATCGGTGGTTACCCGGTGCCGCTGGAATCCGACGCGAAGGGTCGCAGCACGCTGTTCTTCCTTGTGCCGTATCCGGGCGCGTGCATCCACGTGCCGCCACCGCCGCCGAATCAGATGGTGCTAGTGCGATATCCGAAAGGTCTGAAGCTGGACGATATCTACACGCCGCTGTGGGTGACCGGCACGCTGAAGGTCGAGAAGGTCAGCAATGATCTGGCTGACGCGGCGTATGCGCTGGAAGCGGACAAAGTGCGGGTGGTGCAGGAATCTGATCTCTAAAGCAAAAGATCGCAGCCTGCGGCAGCTCCTACATGGATCCATGTTCGGCCATGATGGCGCGACGATTACCCTGTAGGAGCTGCCGCAGGCTGCGATCTTTTGATCTTAAAGCGGTTTGCTCGCGACGCTCACGCCCATGGTATGACCCGCCCCCGGCGCGAGCGTGACGATGTCATCCATCACATTCGCCGTCTCGATGCACAGCATGCGCTGCCAGCCATCGTTGTCCATGTCGGCCAATGCAGCGGCGCGATCAATCCACGGATTCCAGATCACCGCCGTGCGTGAACCGGTCGCGGTCAGCACAATGCGTCGTTCCCACGCCGCATCAACAATGCTCAGTTGTGGAGGAGCGTCGAGATAGATGCGGTCAGTCTCACCGGCAAAATGCAGATCACCTTGCTGACTGGTGGTTTTCCAGTCGTCCAGCGTCTCGATGTACTTCAAGCCATCCACGCCATCGACCTGCACATTGCGCACATCACTCACTGCGAAATACGTGTGCAGCGCCTGACTCAGGCTGACGGTGTCACTGCCACGGTTATGGCTGGTCAGGCTGAAACTCAGTTGCTCGGACAAATGCAGGGTCAGGGTCAGATCGACCTGATGCGGCCAGCCCGGCAGGCCACCTTCGGGGTAGGGCAGCTTGAATTCGACCTTGACGCCGTCAGCCTCTGATTCGATGCCGCCCAGCTGCCAATCCATCGCCCGCACCAGACCGTGCGCGGGTGCCGGTTGCTCACCGGTGTACATGGCCTGCACGCTCTGCGGGTTACGTTCGAACTTGCCGAACCACGGCCAGCACACCGGCACACCGGCACGGATGCTCTTGCCGGTCTTGAAATCGGCCTTGTCGTTGAGCCAGATGATCGGCGGCTGGCCATCGATCTGATAACTGAGGATGTGCGCGCCTTGCTGGGCCACCAGCACTTCGGCCTGACCGTGGCGAATGCGCCAGCAGTTCAATTCATCCAGTTTCACCGCTTCAACGTTGGGCGTGTTCATGGGACAGCTCTCGATCAGTAACAAGGACCACTATCGACCGTCAAACGGCCGCGAGGTTTAGCGCGCGCGCGGCGGAACCGAGCGAGTGCGACCGCTGCCGTCGATGGCAACGAAGACGAAGACCGCTTCGGTCACTTTACGCCACTCGCTGGACAACGGATCGTCGCTCCACACTTCGACCATCATCTGGATCGAGCTGCGGCCGATTTCCAGGGTCTGGGTATAAAAGGACAATTGCGCGCCGACTGCCACCGGCACGAGGAACGCCATACGGTCGATGGCGACGGTCGCTACACGGCCGCCAGCGACACGGCTGGCCATTGCGGTGCCGGCCAAATCCATCTGCGCCACCAGCCAGCCGCCGAAAATATCGCCGAAGCCGTTGGTTTCGCGTGGAAGTGCGGTGATTTGCAGGGCCAGGTCGCCTTGCGGGATTGGATCTTCTTGTTCGAGCTCTATCATGCCGGGGGTGCCTCTGACCCGTGACTCTTCGTTGGTATTGCTGGTGGTAGCCGTCTTCGGGAAAAACGATTCAACACCGAACATACTACGTTCGTCACGTTTTCCATCAGGCGCCTAAGGAGAAACTCTGCGAAACCGGCTAATCCCGAGCAAAGGCCGGGCCAACGACGTTTTCGCACAGCAACCCCTTACAAACCGGAGCAGGTTGCGAGTATATCGGTCGGTAGACTCCGCGACGACCATCCGGTTCTCATTTCGACTGTCAAATACGCGCCTCTATGTGCTTTTTCGAACAATTTGCTATGGTGCCGAACCTGCCCAAGCCACCGCCAGCGTTGTTGTGGCGGCAGATCCGACTATAAGAGAAGCCCTTGCCATGACCACAGCGCCTTCGAGCCTCGCGCAGCCCGAGCAACCCGCACGACCGTTGACCCGCAATGACTACAAGACTCTGTCGCTGTCCGCCCTTGGCGGCGCGCTGGAATTCTACGATTTCATCATCTTCGTCTTCTTTGCCACCGTGGTCGGCAAGCTGTTCTTCCCGGCCGACATGCCCGAGTGGCTGCGCCTGATGCAGACCTTCGGCATCTTCGCCGCCGGCTACCTCGCACGGCCGCTGGGCGGCATCGTCATGGCGCACTTCGGCGATCTGCTGGGCCGCAAGAAGATGTTCACCCTGAGCATTTTCATGATGGCCGTGCCGACCCTGATCATGGGGCTGCTGCCGACTTATGCGCAGATCGGCATGTGGGCGCCGATCCTGCTGTTGGTGATGCGGGTGATTCAAGGCGCGGCGATTGGCGGTGAAGTGCCGGGCGCTTGGGTCTTCGTTTCCGAACACGTGCCGCAAAAGCATATGGGATATGCCTGTGGCACCCTCACCAGTGGCCTGACCGCCGGTATCCTGCTCGGCTCGCTGGTCGCCACGGCGATCAACAGCATTTATACGCCTGCCGAGGTTTCCGATTACGCCTGGCGGATTCCATTCCTGCTGGGCGGTGTGTTCGGCCTGTTCTCGGTCTACTTGCGTCGCTGGCTGCACGAGACACCGGTATTCGCCGAACTGCAATTGCGCAAAGCGCTGGCAGAAGAAGTACCGCTGCGTGCCGTCCTGCGTGATCATCGCGGGGCGATTGCGATCTCAATGCTGCTGACCTGGCTGCTTTCCGCTGGCATCGTCGTGGTCATCCTGATGACCCCGACCGTGCTGCAAACGGTCTATCACTTCACGCCGACCGAGTCGTTGCAATCGAACAGCCTGGCGATCGTGTTTCTGAGCATCGGCTGCGTCATCTCCGGCGCACTGGCGGATCGCTTCGGCGCCGGTCGCGTATTTGTGTTCGGTTGCCTGGGCCTGCTGATCAGCTCCTGGACTTTCTATCACAGCCTCGCCGATCACCCGAACTGGTTGTTCCCGCTGTATGCGCTGACCGGTTTTCTGGTCGGCACCATTGGTGCGGTGCCGTATGTGATGGTCAAAGCGTTTCCGCCGGTGGTGCGCTTCAGCGGGTTGTCGTTCTCGTACAACGTGGCTTACGCGATCTTCGGTGGCCTGACGCCGATGGTGGTCAGTCTGCTGCTGAAAGAAAGCGCGATGGGCCCGGCCTACTACGTGGCGGTGCTGTGCGCGATGGGGATTCTGGTGGGGGCATGGCTCTGGAAGAAAGGGCGCTGATTTTCTCTTCCGCCTGATCGTTCCCACGCTCCGCGTGGGAATGCATCCTTTGACGCTCCGCGTCACCTCTCAAATGCGGACGCAGAGCGTCCATGGCGGCGTTCCCACGCAGAGCGTGGGAACGATCTGTCGCGACATGCTGGCCTTTCATCCAATTGTCATATTTCAGCCATAGAGTGTTCACACGGCCTGCTGATACTTGGCCCCGACTTAACACACCCTATCTGCTAGGAGTAAGGCATGAAACTGAAGCGTTTGATGGCGGCAATGACTTTTGTCGCTGCTGGCGTTGCGACTGCCAACGCGTTCGCCGCTGTTGACCCTGCTATCCCGAGCTACACCAAGACCACTGGTGTGTCGGGCAACCTGTCCAGCGTCGGCTCCGATACCCTGGCCAACCTCATGACCCTCTGGGCTGAGAACTACAAAAAAGAATACCCGAACGTAAACATCCAGATTCAGGCCGCTGGCTCCGCCACTGCGCCACCTGCGCTGACTGAAGGCAC
>NZ_JBITSX010000017.1:0-98871 GCF_044541255.1 Pseudomonas sp. NPDC085632
TGGGGTTTCCCCATGTGAGAGTAGGTCATCGTCAAGATTAAATTCCGAAACCCCAATTGCGAAAGCAGTTGGGGTTTTGTTTTGTCCGCAGGAAAGTTCTTACAGCATTCGCAGGCGCCGTCCGGCTGTCACAATCTGCCGACAATGCTAAGGTTCTGCCCTGGCTTTTGTACTTCTCCAAGGAAACCCTTATGCCGGACGCCCAGTCCCTCAACGCTGCATTCATGGTGGTTCAGAGCAATAGCCTGGACGAACTGCGCAGCCTTGTGATCAGCATAATGCGGCGATATCCGCTGGCGCCCCTGGAAAACGAGATAGCTCTGGTGCAGAGCAACGGCATTGCCCAGTGGCTCAAATTGGCCTTGGCTGAAGACCCTGAGGAAGACGACCTCGGAGGTTGCGGCATTGCGGCGGCGATTGATGTGCAACTGCCGGGCAGTTTCATGTGGCAGCTTTATCGCATGGTATTGGGCCGGGATGAAATTCCTCCTAAATCGCTGCTCGATAAAGCCCCGTTGACCTGGCGCCTCATGCGCCTGCTTCCTCAAGTTATCGATCGTCCGCATTTTGAACCACTGCAACGCTTTCTCATCAATGACACTGACTTGCGCAAGCGCTACCAACTGTCTGAACGTTTGGCGGATCTATTCGACCAGTATCAGGTGTACCGTGCCGACTGGCTGGAAGACTGGGCCGAGGGTCGACATCAGTTGCGCAGCGTCAGGGGCGAAGTAAAACCACTGCCGCCGACCAGTTGCTGGCAGGCAGAGTTGTGGCGTGCGCTGTTGGATGACGTAGGCGAACAGGGGATGGCTCAGAGTCGTGCCGGCGTTCACCAACGGTTTATCGAGCGCATCAACAACCTGAACGAAGTTCCTGCAGGATTGCCTTCACGAGTGATCGTTTTCGGGATTTCTTCGCTGCCAGCCCAAGTGCTCGAAGCACTGGCCGGGCTTGCGCGTTTCAGCCAGGTCTTGCTGTGTGTACATAATCCCTGCCGACACCACTGGGCCGATATTGTTGCCGACAAGGACCTGTTGCGACATCAATACAAGCGGCAATCGCGCAAGACTGGAATGCCCACAGTCCTGGACCCTGATGCTTTGCATCAACACGCTCATCCACTATTGGCCGCATGGGGCAAACAAGGCCGGGACTACATCAACCTGCTCGACAGTTATGACGACCCCAACAGCTATCGGGCGGCTTTTCGCGATGGTCGCATAGACCTGTTCAGCGATACTCAGCCACACAGCCTGCTCAATCAACTACAGGACGACATCCTGGAGTTGCGCCCACTCAATGAAACCCGTGAACACTGGCCCGCTGTTGATCTGACTCTTGATGAGTCGATCCGTTTTCACATTGCCCACAGCGCTCAACGTGAAGTTGAAATACTGCACGACCAGCTTCTGGCGCGCTTCAGTGCCAACCCGGATCTACGTCCTCGCGATGTGATCGTAATGGTGCCTGACATCGATAGCTACGCACCGCATATCCGCGCGGTGTTTGGTCAGCTTGATCGGCATGATGCGCGGTTCATTCCCTTTACGTTGGCCGATCAGGGACAACGTGGTCGTGATCCACTGCTGATCGCGGTCGAACACCTGCTCAAGCTTCCCGATAGTCGCTTCCCGGTCAGTGAAATCCTCGACCTGCTCGACGTTCCCGCACTTCGCGCTCGTTTTGGTGTAGAGGAACGCGACCTGCCAACACTGCACCGCTGGATTGAGGGCGCCGGCGTGCGCTGGGGAATGAACGCCGAGCAGCGGGCGGGGCTGGGTTTACCTGACGAGCTTGAGCAGAACAGCTGGCATTTCGGTCTGCGCCGCATGCTCCTGGGGTATGCCGTCGGCAGCGCCAACGCCTGTGAAGGGATCGAACCTTATGATGAAATCGGCGGACTCGACGCCGCACTGATCGGGCCGTTGGTGGCTCTGCTCGATGCCTTGGAACTCGCCCATCAACAGCTCACCCAACCCGCTCAACCCAAGGAGTGGGGGTATCGATTGCAGGCGCTGATGCAATTGTTCTTCAAAGCCAGCAACGAGCATGACGACTACTTGTTGACCCAACTCGAAGAGCTACGTGAGACCTGGCTGGAAACGTGCGAGGCTGTAGGCCTGTCGGATGAGCTACCACTGACTGTGGTTCGTGAAGCCTGGCTCGCGGGGCTGGATCAGGGACGCTTGTCTCAGCGCTTTCTGGCCGGCGCCGTGAATTTTTGTACGCTGATGCCCATGCGCGCCATTCCATTCAAACTGGTCTGCCTGCTGGGAATGAATGACGGCGATTATCCCCGTGCGCAGCCGCCGCTGGATTTCGACCTCATGGGCAGCGACTACCGTCCGGGCGACCGTTCGCGGCGTGAAGACGACCGCTATCTTTTGCTTGAAGCGCTTTTGTCAGCACGCAACCAGCTGTACATCAGTTGGGTTGGTCGTAGCATCCGCGATAACAGCGAGAGGCCGGCTTCAGTGTTGATCGGCCAATTGCGCGATCACCTCGCCAGCGGCTGGCGATTGCTCGACGAAAATCGTGATCTGCTGGGTGCCATGACGCAAGAGCATCCACTGCAGCCGTTCAGTGCGCGCTATTTTCATGAAGGCGATCAACTCTTCAGCTATGCCAGTGAATGGCAGGTTCTGCATCAACAGCATGAGCCTCAAAACGAAACTCAGCTACTTACCCCTTATGTACAAGAGGAGCCGTTGAGCCTGGCTTTGTTGCAGGATTTTTTGCGCAATCCGGTTCGGCATTTTTTCACCCAGCGCCTCAAGGTGTATTTCGAGGCTGCCGAAGCACCGCTGGCCGACGAAGAACCCTTCGTATTGGACGCATTGCAGCGCTATACGCTCAGCGACAGCCTGCTCGAAGCGGCTCTCAGGCAACCGGACAATGTCGATCAGGCTCTGACTGCCCAGGCCCGACGTCTGCAGAACAGCGGCCTGCTGCCAATGGCCGGGTTTGGCGAGTGCCTGCAACGAGAGTTGATCGAACCTTTGCCGGATTTGCTACAACGTTATCAACAACTGCTGACACTCTGGCCCACCCCACTGAACAGTGCGATGCCGATCAATCTAGAGGTGCAGGGTTTGCGTCTTGAAGGTTGGCTCGCCGGACTGCACCAGCGCACCGACGGTGGCCTGCTGTCGGTCACGACCATTCCCAATAGCATTGGCTCGATCAAAAACCGCAAATGGCATCGCCTGACCAAGCCTTGGATCAATCATCTGGTGGCCTGCGCCAGTGGCCTTTCGCTGACGACAGCATTGGTCGCCAGCGACGATACCTTGCTGCTTGAACCCATGGAGTCAGCATGGGCGATACGTTTCCTTGGCGACTTGCTCCTCGCTTGGCAGGCAGGCATGCGACAGCCACTGCCAGTCGCGGTAAAAACCGCTTTTGCGTGGCTTTCCCAGACCGACCCTCTGAAGGCCGAAGCCGCGGCACGTAAAGCGTACGAAGGTGACGGGCAGACCAGCGAAGGTGAGCGCCGCGAGACCCCGGCGTTGTCCCGACAATACGCCGACTTCGATGCACTGCTGGAGGACGAAACATTCTCCGGTTGGTGCGACGCGTTGTATCGCCCACTGCTTGAAGCACCATGGCGTTCACTGTCCACTGAAGGGGCTCGCGCATGAGCACAAAGACACCCCTCGCACTGGCCTTTCCGTTACAGGGCAGCCAGTTGATCGAAGCCAGTGCCGGTACCGGTAAAACATTCACGATTTCTGCGCTCTATCTGCGGCTTATCCTGGGGCACGGTGGAGAGTCGAACGGGTTTGGTCGTGAATTGCTGCCGCCGCAAATTCTCGTTGTAACCTTCACCGATGCCGCGACCAAGGAACTGCGTGAGCGCATACGCACACGTCTGGCTGAGGCTGCGCGATTTTTTCGAGACGAAACGCCTGCCCCTGACGGACTGATTGCTGAGTTGCGCGATCAGTTCGAACCACAGCAGTGGCCAGGTTGTGCCAACCGCCTCGATGTCGCTGCGCAATGGATGGACGAGGCCGCCGTTTCGACCATCCACAGTTGGTGTCAGCGCATGTTACGTGAGCACGCGTTCGACAGCGGTAGCCTGTTCACCCAATCTTTGGAAACAGATCACAGCGATTTGCTCGGCGAAGTGCTGCGCGATTACTGGCGACTGTTCTGTTACCCGATGCAGGGCGATGCCTTGAACTGGGTTCGTAGCAACTGGGGCGGGCCTGCGGCATTGTTGCCTCGTGTGCGCGGCCTGTTTGCGAGTGAGCGCGAGAGTGACGAGGGAAAGGCTCCGGCAGAGCTGATCGATGAATGCCTGCAAGAGCGCCGTGCAGCGCTGATCGAACTGAAAATGCCTTGGCGGCAGTGGGCAGACGAATTGCTCGCTATCTGTCAGCAAGGCGTTGCGAGCAAAACCGTCGACGGGCGCAAGATGCAGGCGCGTTACTTCGAACCGTGGTTCGAAAAGCTCAAGGCATGGGCTGAAGACGAGTCGCTGGAGCAACTGGATATCGGCACCGGTTTCACCCGACTGACCCCCGACGGCATGGCCGAAGCGTGGAAAGGTCAGGCCCCGAACCACCCGGGCCTGGACGCCATGCCAAAACTCAAGTCGAGTCTGGATGCATTGCCGACCCCGGATGCCGTTGTGCTGCAACATGCCGCCAAATGGGTAGGCACGCGCTTTGAAGAAGAGAAGCGGCGTCGCGCCGAGATGGGCTTCGATGACATGCTGTTACGCTTGGACGCGGCTTTGCAATCCGACGGTGGTGAACGCCTTGCGACGTTGATTCGCGAACAATTTCCGGTCGCGCTGATCGATGAGTTTCAGGACACCGACCCGGTGCAGTACCGCATCTTTGAAAGCATCTATCGCATCGAAGACAACAGTCCTGACACCGGCCTGTTTCTGATCGGTGATCCGAAGCAGGCGATCTACGCTTTCCGTGGTGCAGACATCTACACCTACCTGCGCGCACGTCAGGCCACCATTGGCCGGCTGCATACGCTGGGCACCAACTTTCGCTCCAGCCATGGCATGGTCAACGCGGTCAATCATGTATTCGAGCGCGCCGAGTCCCGTGAGCGGGGACGCGGCGCGTTTTTGTTCCGCGAAAAAAACGGCGACAATCCGGTGCCGTTCCTGCCCGTGGAATCTCAAGGCCGCAAAGAGCGCCTGCAGGTTGCCGGGCAGGAAGTCGCGGCCTTGAATGTCTGGCATTTACCCACCGATCAGCCACTGTCGGGGGTGGTCTATCGCCAGCAATTGGCAGCGGCATGTGCCAGCGAAATCACTGCGCTGCTCAATGGCGGGCAAAACGCTAGCGCGGGGTTTGTTCAGGACGACAAAGACTTCAGAGGCCTGAGGCCGTCCGACATCGCGATTCTCGTGCGCGACGGCAAAGAAGCCCAGGCCGTACGTAGTGAACTCGCCAGCCGAGGTGTGCGCAGTGTTTATCTGTCGGACAAGGATTCGGTATTCGCGGCCCAAGAAGCGCACGATCTGTTGTCCTGGCTCAAGGCCTGTGCCGAACCGGATGTCGAACGTTCCCTGAAAGCCGCGCTGGCCTGTATCACCTTGAACCTGCCATTGGCAGAGCTGGAACGTCTGAACCAGGACGAGCTGGTATGGGAAACCCGGGTCATGCAGTTCCGTGGCTATCGCGAGCTATGGCGCAAGCAAGGCGTGCTGCCGATGTTGCGACGCCTGCTGCACGACTTCCACCTGCCGCAAACCCTGATGACACGCACGGATGGCGAGCGCGTGCTGACCAACCTTTTGCATCTGTCGGAATTGATGCAGCAAGCGGCTGCGGAACTGGACGGCGAACAAGCGCTGATCCGCCATCTCGGCGAACTGCTGGCCGTGTCCGGTCAGGCCGGTGAAGAGCAGATTCTGCGTCTGGAAAGTGATGAGCAACTGGTCAAAGTCGTGACCATCCACAAGTCAAAAGGCCTGGAGTATCCATTGGTGTTCTTGCCGTTCATTTGTTCGGCGAAACCCGTGGATGGCAGTCGCTTGCCGCTGCATTACCACGACGCTGCGGGGAAGGCCCAGATAAGCCTCAAGCCCACCGCTGAACTGATTGCGCAAGCGGACGACGAGCGTCTGGCCGAAGACCTGCGCCTGCTCTACGTTGCCCTGACGCGGGCGCAGCACGCCTGTTGGTTGGGCGTGACGGATCTCAAGCGTGGCAACAACAACAGCTCGGTACTGCACCTCTCTGCGCTGGGTTATTTGCTCGGTGGTGGCGTATCTCTAGGCGAGTCCAGCGAACTGAAACGCTGGCTGCAAGACCTGCAACAAGATTGCCCGGCCATCAGCACCGGTGAAATACCGCCACCTACCGATGAGCATTACCAGCCGCCACGCAATGACGCCGTGCTGAGTGCCACGCTGTTGCCCAAGCGCAAGGCCAGCGAAAACTGGTGGATCGCCTCCTACAGCGCCTTGCGCATCAGCGACGTGTTGAGTGTCGGCAGCGATGAGGCTCCGGACAGTCCGCAAGCGCAAAAACTATTCGATGATGAGCGCCTCGATCCCGACGCCCCGAGGGAAATCATTGCCGGTGGCGCCGACATCCATCGCTTTCCTCGTGGCCCCAATCCAGGAACGTTTCTTCACGGTTTGCTGGAATGGGCCGGTGATGACGGCTTTGCCGTTACCCGCGAGGCGCTGGAAGATGCGATCGCCCGTCGCTGCAACTTGCGTGGCTGGGAGGGCTGGATCACTACCCTGAGTGATTGGCTGCAGCATCTGCTCAAGTCGCCACTGCCAGTTGCAGACGGGCAGCCGTCTGTTGTTCTAGAACAGCTGAAGCAATACCGGGTCGAGATGGAGTTCTGGTTCGCCAGCCATAAAGTCGACGTGCTCAAACTCGACGAACTGGTGCGTCAGCACACTCACCGAGGCGTGGCCCGCGTGGCGGCAGAACCGGTGCAACTCAACGGTATGTTCAAAGGCTTTATCGACCTGACCTTTGAACACAATGGCCGTTACTACGTGGCTGACTACAAATCCAACTGGCTCGGCGTGGATGAGCTGGCCTACACCGAGCAGGCCATGGAACAGTCGATCCTCGACAACCGTTATGACCTGCAATATGTGTTGTACCTGTTGGCGTTGCACCGCCAACTCAAGGCCCGGCTGCCTGATTATGACTACGACCGGCATGTCGGCGGGGCGTTGTATCTGTTTCTGCGTGGTACTCGCGCCGACAGTCGCGGTGTCTATTTTATTCGTCCGCCCCGCGAGCTGATCGAACGCCTCGACCGGATGTTCCAAGGCAAACCCGAACCCAAGACTGAACCCGCCTGGGAACAGGGAGTCCTGCTATGAGCCGCACCTTTGCCGACCTGCTACCCACGCCGTTGGCAGCCGACAGTCTGTCGAAACTTTCGCCACTGACCAGCGCCGATGACTTGTTGATATTGCTGACGCGTTGGGTCGAGCGCGGCTGGTTGCGAGCGCTGGACAAAGCATTCGTCGCATTCCTTCACGAACTCGAGCGCGACACGGATCCGCTGGTGTTGCTCGCTGCGGCCCTGACCAGTCATCAACTTGGCCACGGTCACGTCTGCCTTGATCTGTACGAAACCCTGAAAGCTCCCGACTTCGCACTTTCGCTGCCCCCCGAAGGGGACGTACAAGGTGGTGTGTTGTTGCTGCCTTCGCAATTGCTCGAGGCGCTTGATGGTGCTCACTGGTGCAAGGTGCTGGCGGGCAGCGCTCTGATCGCATTGGCGGCGGATACCAGCGATTTCGCACAACAACGCCCGTTGGTGTTGGCGGGAAAACGCCTGTATCTGCGACGCTACTGGACCTACGAACGGCGCATCGACACGGCGTTGCGCCAGCGCCTGCAACAAGTCGAGCCGACGCCGGACGATCTGCCGCAGCGCCTGGATGAGTTGTTCGGATCCGCGAGAGCCGGCGAGGTAATCGATTGGCAGAAACTCGCCTGTGCCATCGCGACCCGTGGTGCCTTCAGCATCGTCACCGGTGGTCCCGGGACCGGCAAAACCACCACGGTCGTGCGTTTGCTGGCCCTGCTTCAAGCGCCCGCAGTCGCTACCGGTCATCCGCTGCGGATTCGTCTGGCGGCACCGACGGGCAAGGCGGCGGCGCGGCTGACCGAGTCCATCAGCCAACAAGTGCAGTCGCTGAAAGTCACCGAGGAGGTGCGGGCGAAGATCCCTTGCGACGTCACCACCGTGCACCGTCTGCTGGGCAGTCGTCCTGGCACCCGGCACTTTCGGCACCATGCCGACAATCGCCTGCCACTGGATGTGCTGGTGGTCGATGAAGCTTCAATGATCGACCTGGAAATGATGGCCAACCTGCTGGATGCATTGCCTACGCATGCTCGACTGGTTTTACTCGGCGACAAGGATCAATTGGCCTCTGTGGAGGCCGGTGCGGTGCTGGGGGATTTGTGCCGTGACGCCGAGGGTGGCTGGTACAACCCGCAGACCCGACAGTGGCTGGAGTCGGTCAGCGGTGAGGCGCTGCAGGACAGTGGCTTGCATGAAGACGTCGATGGCGCTCACCCGCTGGCCCAGCAAGTGGTCATGCTGCGTCACTCCCGGCGTTTCGGCGAGGGCAGCGGGATCGGCCAGCTCGCGCGTCGGGTCAACCAACAGCTGCCGGATGAAGCGCGCCAGTTGCTTACGGCCGGCCACTACGATGATGTGTATTCGTTGCCGCTCAAGGGCGAGCACGATCACAAGCTGGAGCGACTGTTGCTGGAGGGACATGGCGACGGCCCACAAGGCTACCGCCATTATCTGACTGTGCTGCGTGATCAGCGTCCAGCCGCGGGCCGGCCACTCGAACATCCGGACTGGGTCATTTGGGCCCGTGACGTTCTGCAGGCGTTCGACACCTTCCAGTTGCTGTGCGCTGTGCGCAAAGGGCCGTGGGGCGTCGAAGGGCTGAATCAGCGCATCACCGCCGCGCTGCTCAAAGCACGTCTGATTGAAAACGATCAGCAATGGTACGAAGGCCGGCCCGTGCTGATGACCCGCAATGACTACGGTCTGGGCTTGATGAACGGCGACATCGGCATCGCCCTCAAACTGCCCGAGCGCGAAGGTCCCGACGCGGGAAAACCGGTGTTGCGCGTGGCGTTCCCGCGCAACGATGGCCAGGGCGGTGTGCGCTTCGTATTGCCGAGCCGGCTCAATGATGTCGAAACCGTCTACGCGATGACGGTCCACAAGTCCCAAGGCTCGGAGTTTGCCCATACGGCGCTGATCCTGCCCGATGCCTTGAATCCGGTGCTGACCAAAGAACTGATCTACACCGGTATCACCCGGGCCAAACACTGGTTCACCTTGATCGAGTCCCGACCCGGGGTGTTCGAGGAGGCGGTGCAACGCAGGGTCAAACGCCTGAGCGGGCTGATGCTGGAACTGGAGGAGGGGGGCGTGCCTGCGAGGTGAAAATCCTGACGATTGATGGCGATTACTGACCAACCGGTCAGAGGTCACTGTCTCGCTGGCGTTTCACTGCTGTGCTATCGTTGCGGCATCATTTTGCTACGATCCAAGAGAATCCCTGCATGAAGGTGTCTGTCTGGGCGACAGAGCGCGTAGTTGTCTGCAAGCACGCGTTGCTTGTCGGTCTGCTCTGGTTGTTGACGGGTGCGGCTTTCGCGCAACCACTAGCGCCGACAGGCATGGCCGAACAGCGGGCCAAATCTGTCACGCAGGTTGTTCTTGGCATTCTCAGTTACGCACGCTGGCCAGTGGAACCGGCGCAATTGCGCCTGTGCATCGTCGGCCCGACCGAATACACCGACGATCTGGTCAAAGGCACCACTCAGGCCACCGGCCGGCCGGTCACCGTACGTCGTCTGCTGGCCGATAACCCGGCCATCGTCAGCGAATGCGATGCGGTGTATATCGGCAAACTCACGCCCGATGAACGCACTCGCTTGTTCGCTTCGCTGATCGGTCACCCGGTGCTGAGCATCAGTGAAGGCGGCGATCAGTGCACGGTCGGCAGCCTGTTCTGTCTGCGCGTTGGCGATGAACAAGTGTCGTTCGAGGTCAATCTCGACTCCGTTGCCCGCAGCGGCGTGCGCATTCACCCAAGCGTGCTGCAATTGTCGCGTCGCAAACCGGCGGCGCCATGAAACTGTTCAGAACCAGTAGCCGCCCGACGTTGGGTTCGGTCATCGGCCGAGGGCATTTGATTGTCGCGCTGGTTGGCGTGGCGATGGCCAGCGTTTCGCTGACGTTGCTCGGCGTGCTGGCTCTACGGGTGTACGCCGACCACAACCTGCACTTGATCGCCCGTTCGATCAGCTACACGGTGGAAGCCGCGGTGGTGTTCAACGACAAGACGGCCGCTAACGAATCGCTGGCGCTGATTGCTTCTGCCGAAGAGGTCGCTGACGCCCAGGTGCTGGACAGCCAGGGACAACTGCTCGCGCATTGGCAACGCCCGGAAAACGGTTTGTTCTCTGAGCTGGAAATGCAGATCACCCGCGCCATCCTGGAAAAACCCATCAGCCTGCCGATCGAGCATCAGGACCGTGAAATCGGTCGTGTGCTGCTCACCGGCCATGGTGGCAGCCTGATGCGCTTTCTGCTTAGCGGTCTGGCGGGGATCATCCTCTGCACCGCGATCAGCGCTTGGGTTGCGCTCTACCTGGCGCGCCGGCAGTTACGCGCGATCACCGGTCCTCTGCGCAGTCTGGCCAATGTGGCCCACGCCGCACGCAGCGAACGCGCATTGGACCGCCGTGTGCCGCCGGCGCAGATCGCCGAACTCGACAACCTCGGCAATGACTTCAACGCCTTGCTCGACGAACTGGAGTCGTGGCAAACCCATCTGCAAAACGAAAACCAAACCCTCGCTCATCAGGCCAGTCACGACAGCCTGACCGGTCTGCCAAACCGAGCGTTTTTCGAAGGGCGCTTGATCCGAGCGTTGCGCAATGCCAGCAAACACGACGAGCGCGTTGCCGTGTTGTTTCTCGACAGTGACCGCTTCAAAGGCATCAACGACAACTTCGGCCATGCCGCCGGTGATGCGGTGTTGGTGGCGGTGGCCAATCGCGTTCGCGCGCAATTGCGCGAAGAGGATCTGGTGGCGCGGCTGGGCGGTGACGAGTTCGCCGTTTTGCTCACGCCGCTGCACAAGGTCGAAGATGCCGAGCGGATTGCCGACAAGATCCTCGCCAGCATGGATATGCCTATCGCGCTTCCGGGCGACACCAGTGTGGTGACCTCGCTCAGTATCGGCATTGCGGTTTTTCCCGATCATGGTGCCACGCCGGGCGCCTTGCTCGATGCCGCCGATGCGGCGATGTATCAAGCCAAGCGCTTGTCGCGCGGCGCCCAATTCACGGCCGGGGCGGAGCACCCGGTCGATTCCTTTCACACCAGGAGCTGACTCTCGTGTTCACACTGTCCATTCGATCTTTTTACGCTGTGCTGTTGATGGCCGTACTGGCCCTGACCGGTTGCCAGACTGCGCCGCAAAAAGGCCTGACCCCGGCACAAGTCGCCGTTCTCAAACAACAGGGCTTTGAACTGACTGACGAGGGCTGGGAGTTTGGCCTGTCCGGCAAAGTGCTGTTTGGCAGCGATGTCGAAAGCCTGAACACGCAAAGCACCGAGATCGTCGAACGCATCGGCAAGGCATTGCTGGGTGTCGGCATCGAGCGCGTGCGCGTCGATGGTCACACCGACGCATCGGGCAAAGAGACGTACAACCAGCAACTGTCCCTGCGCCGTGCGAAAAGTGTCGCCAACGTGCTGGGCACGGTCGGCATGAAGCAAGAGAACATCCAGTTGCAGGGTCTGGGCAGCAAAGAACCGGTGGCGTCCAACGACACGGCGGCCGGTCGCACCGAAAACCGCCGGGTCTCGATTGTGGTCAGCGCCGACTAGTCGGCGAACTGCATGTCGCGGGTCTGCCCCATCAGCAGACTCTGATTGCGCTCGGTCACCTCGCGGATGTAATCCCACAACAGGGTGATCCGCTTCAACTTCCTCAGATCCTCCCGGCAGTACATCCAGAATTTCAAGGAACTCAGGTTAACCCAATGAATACAGGGGCTAATCGCTATGAGCATCCTTGAAGTTCGATCTGCTGTTACAAACACTGTTACAAACCTCGCTGTTCCCGTGAAGCCGACAACCAGACTCGCCAAGCCGTATCACTTCAGGCGTAACGGGATTTACTACATGCGTCTCAGGGCCACGGGCAGCACCACTGAGTTCGCTTCAGTTTCCCTCCAGACGAGTAACAGGCGGGACGCCTTGGATGCTTCAGAACAGCTTGCGGGGTTCGTCAGGGCGTTCCATTTGGATAACGCTGATGCTTCGTGGAGCAAGCTGAAAGAACATTTTCGTGTTGTCTCGGTGGAGCTGTTTGCGTCTGGACGTGATGGCGACATTACGCAGGTGTGGGGCGGATTGCATGATGGCTACTCGGGTTCTGTAGGTAGCTCTTCGCGATCCCTGAAGTCAGTAGCGGACGTTCCGGTATCGATATCTGTATTGGCTCCCATGATGACCTTTGAGATTCTCTCGGGCCTCTACTTGGCTGACCGTGCACAGGACCAGAAGGCATCGACCCTGAAGGAAACCAAGATTTGCCACGGGACCATCTCTGCGGCTCTCGGTGAAGTGGACATGGGGACGCACTCGCGGGCTGACCTCGTGTCCCTGCGTGATCGCCTTTCAGATGGTCGCATGCCTTCAACGGTCAATAAGCTGCTCATTAAGCTGTCAGCTGTTCTTGCGTGGTCAGTTGAAAATGGCCACATCCCCAAGTCTTACGACAAGAAGCTGAAACTCACAAAGGGCCTTGAGTCGAGTCGTAGGGCGTTTACACAGGATCAGGTAGGCAAGCTGGTGGCTTACTCCAATACGCTGCCTGAGACTTCGTGGAAGCGCTGGCTTCTGAGTCTCGGGGCTATCACTGGCGGGCGTCTGAATGAAATCTCACAGTTGACGGTAAGAGATGTACAGACCCTTGCGTCAGGTATCACAGCCATTCACATCAACGAAGCAGGCGAAGGCAAGTCAATCAAGAACAAGCGTAGTGAACGATTGGTACCACTGACGGAAGGCGCTTACGGTTTCGACCTCGCAGCATTCTTGCGGTACGTCGAGGCGTGCAAGTTCAGTGGGTCGGATTCATTAGCTCAGATTGGCTACAAGACAGGCGGTGAGTGGGCTAACCAACAGGCAATCCCAGCGGCTCTGGGGGAGTCCTTTGGTCCCGGCTTAACGTTCCATTCCATGCGACACTCGCTGGCGTCTTTGATGCAAGCCAAGGGAGTTCCTACGGCTTACGCACAGGCCGTGATGGGGCATGCGTCGGGCACGATAACTTTTGATGTCTACGGTTCAGGGGTGCCCGTTGCGACCATCGCGGAGATGCTTACGGAATTGTTCGTTGGCGTTAATCAGTGATGGTTTGCTGGGGACTATTCTGACGCCTCCCTACCTGTCGACCCCGACATGACACAGAATGTCCTCACCAACAGGGCATCCCGTGCATCCGCATCGATATAGTCGTGAAGGACAACCTCAGGAACACCAGCCGATGCATGCTGCCCTTGCCCCCCGGCCTTGATCGGCCTGGGGTTGTTGCTCAACGTCGAGTCATTCAGAAGCACCGGAACAGATCGCCTGTTTCCTAAACTGGAAGCTGTGCGGGGGAAGCTTGGTCGCGCACCGTCGAAGTGGTTCGGTCGGTACAAAACCAAGCAGGGCATCACCGACCCGAGGAAGACCTTTCACAGTTTCCGGCACACGCTCATTGACGACCTGCGGGATGCCGGGGTGCAGGACTCGCTGATCAAACGGATTGTCGGGCACGAAAAAGGTTTGGTCACGTTCAGCATCTATGGCAGACGCAGCCCGCTGAAGGCGATGCCCGACGCTCAGGACAAAGTCACCTTATACAAAGATGTGTCGCTACGATAAACAAGCCGGCGTCATTTACTCTTCCTAGAAGTTGATGTCGCACTGACACCAAAGTTGCCAGAAGTTCAAATACCCCGAACTTACGAAAAAGTTTACTTTGACAATCCGCACCACCCTGATAGTATTCAGACCAACAAAAAGCAACACGAAACAACAGCCCTGTCAAAGGTGCCTCCACCAAGTTACAAAAAATCGCGAATACCTGTTGACAGCGATGACCAACTCGCTAAGATTAGCAGCACGCCTCACCCAGATGTACAGGTCCATCGGACAAAGAAGCACCACAACTCTCTGCCGAGCTCGGGAAATACCGAGAACTGCACAGGGTTTTTTGCGTGCCTGCGATTTGGCAAATCCATAACTTGTAGCTCTAGTTTCAATTATACGAGTAACTACCATGCCATAACTGCAAGATAAGACTGTGCCACCCCTCAATCAATGACGGAGAACATAAAATGACATAAGTGAATCGCCTTCGCATACTTGGCTGAGCATAGAGCCATAAAAGCACTTTGATTCCAAAACCCCTAACAATACAACGGTACTCTAAGTTCCCGTGGCGTCCTTCTGCTGCCCCGAGAAATCCGAATAACACACTATAGGACACAGCTATGACCTAGCACCGCTCCACACACCTACTGAACTCGCCCAGTATTGCAACAATGTGCGAGACACGTTTACCTACTCCCGTATCAAACGCTACTAAGTTGTAGCGACGGGAAGCTTCATCCTTAATTTATAAAGATACGAATAATATGAAAATGCAAAACACATACGCAAGCGCTTCACACAGCCCAACCGCAATTGCTGTCATCATGGCTAATGGGAGCCCTATCGCTCACCATATGCAGAGCGACGCGGTTGATTACATTGGTAATTCAGCCCCCCTCATCACCATGAGTACTAGAGAATTAGCAAAGCTAACAAAAAAGCGCCACGGAGATGTAATTCGCGACGTGAAGGTGATGCTTACGGACCTTGGTCTGGAGGATGACGCAGAATTGCGTCATGTAGAAATTCGCGAAGACTCTCGCGGATACACCTCGGAAATTATGCTTCCACGCCGAGAGGTAGAAATCCTGCTTACAGGCTATAGCGTATCCCTGCGGGCGAAGGTTATTGATCGATTGCATGAACTGGAGGGAGACATCTTGAAGCCATTCCGGGCATTGAGCGATATCCCCACCCTTCAGGCCCTAGTGTTCACCTGCACGAATCATCTACGGAAGCAGGATGAGAAGATTCAACAGGACGCCGTAAAGGTGAGTTTTTATGACAGTATGACTGGCACAGAAGACCTATTAAACCCAATCACAGCCTCTAAACTTTTCGGTACAGGACGCACTAACTATTTACAGTATCTGCGTGACCATAAGATTCTGATGAGTCGTCCGAACCGTATCAATATGCCATACCAGAAGTACCTGGACGCCGGACTGTTTCAGGTTAAGCTGGGTGACTACGAAAATCGTAAGACTGGAGAGATTGAAGCAAAGGCGCATCCAATGCTCACCGGAAAAGGTTTGATTTGGCTGAGCCGGTTCATTGAGCAGAACGGTCGAGATGGTCTGTAAAACGATTGGCTTGACGCTGCAAAGTTGGCAATTGATGCGTATCACAACATCATCATTGCAAATTAAGTGAGTAGTTAAAACTGGGAAAATACTGAGCCGGGAGCGACCTTATGCACCGATCTTGGCGATATATTCTTAGAAGGTGGCTGGTGACAGCGCAATGCACTGGCCATCTACTATGCACATTACAACGAATTACCGAAATAATCTCCGGCGACAAATACCAAGCCCGACAGAACCTCCATACAGACATTGTTTCTTGCTGAGGCTAATAGTTCGCTGAGCAGAAGCGGGGTTCGCTTTGATTGGGAAAAGGCAAAAACCTTGATCGGCCTAATGCCACTCTGGCTTAATCATTCTAACTTACGGGAAGCCCCCGGTTTGCAGAGAGGTAATATCTGTACACTCAAATCAACAAGACGCAAATGCCAACAACTATCGTTAAACAAGCAAGCCCAAACATTGCAGCAATTCGTGCTGTGCAGGATCGATTCGTGATTGTCCCCTCAACGGACAGCCGCCCCAAGTTTCGCGACCTGTTAAACATGGGAGTCGCTCCGCAAGGCAACCCCATGATGCTAGTCCAGGCCTACCGAGATGCTGGTGGAACTGGAGACGTCACAGGCGAAAGCCTGCTCAACAAGCTGCCTATCGTATTCGCTGAGGACTTTCGCCCCGGTGATTACCGTAGAGTCATAGAGTACGGCGGTAATAGGTTATTGAACATGTGGACCGGACCGGATATCCGGGCGAGTGGCAATGTGGTGTCGAGACGCGACGCAGGGCCCTTCATTGAATTCCTACAACGCCTCTTCCCCATCCCCCAAGAGCGACATTACTTCCGAGATTGGTTAGCTCATACCGTCCGCTATCCCGGCCAGCGTATCAATGCCACAGTCTTGCTGCGTTCAGACCATGGGGTCGGCAAGGGTTTCTTGGCTGAAACGCTTTTGCCGGGTCTGCTGGGAAAGTCCAGCGTAGGCACGGTGGCTTTAAGTGAAGTGGTGGGTAACTTTAATGACGCCCTCGTTGGTAAGACCGTCATTCTGATTGACGAGGTTTACAAAAATCCCGAGTCGACGGTTAACACCCTGAAATCCATCCAGGGGAACAAGACGATCACCTTGCGACGGAAGCATATCCCCGATACCACGGTGGATAACTTCTTGAATTTCATTATGTCGAGCAATGACCAATTTCCATTGCCGCTGGAGCAGGAGGACCGCCGCTTTTGGGTGCCTGCTTTCATCAAACACAGGGAGTCGAAAGCGGAAACCATGGAATTCATCAACACAAAGTTGAAGCCGTGGCTGCTGGAACAGGGTGGGATGCAGATCGTGCGGGACTTACTAGAGACGGTCGATCTGTCTGAGTTCCATCCTTGGGGTGATCCACCGATGACCGTCAGCAAACGGGAAATGATCGGTTTCTGCCCTAGGGAAAGGCTGTCCGAGTTCATTGCTGATTACATTGCAGACCATATGGTTGTGAAAGCTTTGGACATCGAAGCGCGATACTACTCAGACACTGAGGAGGTCCTTGGCAACCGTGCTGTGGCTGGCGAGTTACTCGAAATGGGATGCAAGTCGAAACGAACTACCGACGGGAGATTCTGGATTACTCCCAAGGGTTTGGCAGCCGACCTATCGGAGTCATCCCCGCCCGCAGAGCTGCGACGAGCTTACTCAAGCACGAGGGGGCCATGACGGGTATGACGGGTTCATGTCGGGTTACAAAACAACCCGTCATGGCTACACGTCCCACGCAGCAAGGGCTTGAGCAATGTTATGTAGGGTATGACGGGTTGGCGGCGCTTTCTTGTAGTAAGGGAGATTCACATGGCTGCACGATATGTTCACGGCTACCGCAGATGGATAAGACCAAGCAGCACCAATGCGTTCGACTAGAGATTTTGCGCGTCTAAACAGTTATCCGGTGGCGCCTACGCCACAACATAATCCTTGTGCCCCGAGGCACGGAAACCAACTCTATATAGTTCAGGGAGACAGGGGCAGAAGCCCCTCCCGCTCTTGCTTTTGCACTGAACCTTGCGGGGATAACTTGTGGCTTGAGCCACGATTAACCAATCGTATGAAGATTAACGGTGACTACGGTCACAGGGAAATTTGCCTGTGCCTACGGGCACCATCTCCCTTGTAAAATTTAAAGCAAGATCAGGGGATGGGTTTATCCCCATCTTCTCTTTGCTCTATGTACAGTTGTTAATCGTGCCCTGAGGCACAGGTAGGGATAATGGAGATTACAGACTTGGAAGTCAGTTATCCGTGACTGTCAGTCACCACACCTACACGGTTCAGATCAAAAGCATGTGGGGTTTGTCTGCTCCTACCCCACCGATTACATGCCACCCAGTGGGGCAAGAATCTATTCAATAGGGAGGATAGGGTGCTCAGCCACCACCCTGCTCTTGGTCTTGATGTTGACCATGCCGAGCGGCATAAGGAGCCTGAAAGAACTGATCTCGAACATGCATAGTTACCCGTGGCTAAGCCGCATAAGTAGCTCACAGGAAGCGCCTTAGCACCCAGATGCCGAGCATCGGAATGCAGCGGCGACGATTGAGATTCTTTTAAGTAGCCCACCTGGATGGGCTAGGGGTAGTCCATCCCACGCACGTTAACGTCCAGATGTGATCATTAATGTACAGAGATGGGCTTGGGACCGTTCTCCGCCTAGTGAACACCCACCGCCGTTAAGCGGGTATTTACTATCCTCATCAGCGTATCGAAGTCTGCGTGGATGAACGCTGGGTGGACAACGCAATCGAGGATGCGATATCGCATCGAATGATCATCAACTGAGTCTACCCAGCCATTCTTGATGAGCCCCGAGATCGCACGCTCCATCCGCTCAATACTGAGCGTAAGAAAATCAGACAACAGAGACGTGTCGATCCTCACAGCACCGTTACTGTCCATTCGCATCAGCAGAAGCAGCATCACTACTACCTTGTCCCCGTCCAGCGCTGCACAAGCTGCCATAGCTTCAAGAGCATACCGTGGCACATGTACTGCTTGGTGCTTGGGTACTTTTCGATCAGTCATCACTCAGTTCTCTACCATGGAGCCGAGAGTTGGTTTACACCTGCTCGTCGGGCTTTTCCGCTCTAGCCAGGTCAGGACTCACAAAGCACACCAGCGGACCACCAGGTTCGGTACTCGCATCCACCGAGTAGATCCAACCAGCCTCCGCAAGGTCGGCGATGGCCTTCTCGACCTGCTGTAGCGTGCTGTTGCACTCCTTGGCTATGGTCGCCTGAGTAACCCTCACCGACCCATTGCCAGCCATTTTCGACATCAGGATAAGCATGACTGACGTTGCGTGGGGATTTGTTCGGTTCATCCCACTCAATTTCCCTAAGAATAATGGGTTGGCGTATACGGTTTCATCTTCGCCGTCAGCAGCATATGGGGTTGAAACATTCTGTTCGCTCATCACGTAGCTCCGAGGGGTCTGTAGTCGATTTAACTAGCTCACACGATGGCTCTAGCCTGGCCCTCAGGCTGACCAATAATGCCAACAACGCAATGGAGAATAGTGCCATGTAGAACCGAATATTCACAGTATATTGTGAAGACGTAATAAGTCTTGGGAACGACAGTTCACCCCTCACACAGGGGGTTACGGCTTGGACGCAGGGTTGGCATTCGGTAGGGTTCTTCGCGAGAGACGGAAGCTCGCAGGGCTGACCCAAGAGCAGCTGGCACTGGAGGCCGATGTTCAGCGGAATTACGTAAGTCTCATCGAACGAGGCGTCAATCAACCGACCATCAACATCATCTTCAAGCTTGCCGTTGCATTGAAATGCCAGCCATCTGCACTCATAGCTGATGTGGAGGCACTTGTTCTCGGCAAGTGAAGGATGTCGATCTCCCTACAGCCACCCTGTATCCAACTGATCAAAAACTAATCAACATCTATCCTCTCTCAGGCGTCGGTCACATCCCCTACACCACCCTAGGCTCGCCAAAGCACCTATTTCCGGGGTTTACGCTACAGCCGGGTCAAGCCAAGTCCTCTCGACACGCGCTTTCCCACCGTAACGCCAGATTCCTCACACCAGCCTGATTACAGCACCAGGAATTGCCAGACCTGCGCTACAGCGGGGGCGGCATCGCCGGATCGAGCTGCACCACCCGAAGCGGCCTGCACACCAATTTGCACACCACTCGCAATGTCGTTGCACACGCTCTGATATGAGGCGCCAGCTCTACCCAAAGCCCCTGTAACCGGGCCTACAAAAGCGGAGTTTTTGCCATTACAATGGTTGATCGGTCGTTCTAACAGCTGTAAATTTGATTCGCCAGCATTTTTTGAAGAGTCCTTAGCATGGAAGTTATCGCCTATTACCGCGTATCCACCAAAGGTCAGGGTGAGTCGGGCCTCGGCCTCGATGCCCAGCGAGAATACGTTAAATTTGCCGCCGAGCAGCAAGGATGGATAGTGGCGGCAGAGTTTGAAGACGTGGGCGTATCAGGGGCGATTCACCCTCTGGAGCGTCCAGCAAGCGCAAAGGCGTTCGCTGATGGGCGTCCTATTGTGGTGGCTAAGCTAGATCGAATGAGTCGGGACGTTGAACACATCGCCGGACTAATGAAGCGACACAAATTCCGGGTAGCCACGATGCCCACTGCTGACACGTTTCAACTGCACATCTACGCGGTATTGGCGGAGCAGGAACGCACCTTCATCAGCGAACGCACCAAGGAGGCTTTAAGAGCTTTGAAAGTACGTGCCGCTAGGGGTGATACTGAGGCAGTACAAAAGATTAGCAACCGATCTGAGGCGCTTGCTAAGGGCCGCAATCTGCTGAACCGCTCAAAAGGTCACGAAACCCAACGTCAACAAGCAGACGAGCGTGCGGCTTTGATAAAAGACGTTATCGAACTTTGCACTCTCAAAGGAGCCGGCAGCCTAAAGATGGTTGCGGAGTGCCTAATCTCCCGCAACATACCCACACCACGTGGTGGCCAATGGTCGCCGACCACAGTGATGCGTGTAATGCGGCGCCTTGGCTTAGAATTGAACAAGGCGGATTCAGTGTCCGGATGCTCCTAGGAGCTACGCTCTGGTTCGTTTTGGGGCTGCGATATTTGGCGATTAGCCACTGACAAGCGCTCCCATCACCAGCTAAACGCTTGATACCGCCCCTCATTTTTTGCTAGTTGCCTGAGCGTAGCACTCTCAAATGCTTTATCTGTAGGATCACAACGGGTATTTCATCATAGGAGCGAAGTTGCATTTTGAAGACCTACATTTGAGTATACTCTGCCTCGCCCAATGCTATAGTGCCACTATACAAACCAAAGGAATGGCCTATGAAATACACAGAGTATTTAATATCTGCGAAGCGACATAATCATGCATGTCGGGTATTGAAGGCAAAGCTAGACACATTCGATGAGAATGACATCAGAAGCGAGGAATTCAAATTCCTAGTCTTGAGCATGTATTACTTATCTGGATACATCATAGAGTGCGCACTGAAGTTTAAGATATTCGAACTAAAACAGTACGATCCTGCTCTAGAGGTGGACGAGGCGAATTGCACCAATGCCGGTATAAATTACAAAAAAAGAATAAAAACCCACAATTTCAGCTCCTTGCAAAACTATTTAGACTCACTGGTAACCGGACTCTCCCATATAAGCGACAAGCGTGAAATCAATAGACTTTTGAATGATTGGAATCCTGAAATACGCTATTCGCATATTGATCTGGAGTACGATCAGATCAAAGAGTTTTATGCTCACTCAAGTCAATATTTAAGAAAAATGTGAGAACACGGCATGCTCAAATCAATCAGTTTCATGAACAGACTCGAAGACGACCTTCGAGAAAATATCCTTCAAAATAATATTGCTGACTTCTATATAGAGCTCCGAATAAATCAAAACATTGAGGTCTATATCGTTAGTGACTCGATTGAAAAAAACAGCGAACTATACACCAAGGCAACTACTATTGAAGAGTTGCAGAATGCCAATATTGAGTACACCTTCATCAGTGAGAAGAAATCTCAGGAAGAAGATTATAGCTATTTATTTTCTGGAACAAAGAAATCAGTTGGGCTACGCCGCTCACTTGGTGCGTTATTGGCTATGGACGAAAACAAGAAACACAAAAGAAGCAATGTAGTAACTTTTTTTAGTTATAAAGGGGGAGTAGGCCGTACGACCTCTTTAGCGCTCACAGCAGCTTATCTATCCCGGAAGGGAAAAAAGGTTTTTGTGATCGATTGCGACTTCGAAGCACCTGGTCTTATTAATTTCTTCAACACGTCCCAAGTCGACAAATTTAAAAGCGGCTTAGTCGAATATCTTAACGATCGAAGATTTTTGGGTAGCTGTAGTATTGAAGATTATGTGTACGACATAGAGAAAAGTTATTCTGGTAGCGGCAGCATTAACTTAATGCCGGCCGGGAATATAATGGAAAGCAATGAAGATCTCATTAGCTATCTTGAGGGTTTAGCTAAAATTGACCTGCAAGGTGAAGGGTTGGTGGAGGTTTTAGGCAGCCTAATTGATGACATAAATTCCAAATATAGCCCTGATGTCATACTCATAGATTCTCGGACAGGCTTTAATAATACATTTGGCGCACTAGCCCAGCTTTCCAATTCTGTGGTTGTCTTGGCAGGTGATGATGCGCAAAACCAACCAGGAACAGAGTATGTCACTAAAACGCTGAACGAAATGAATATCAGCGCCTGCTTTGTTCTCTCCATAATAAGCGCAAATTTTAGCAAGCGCTATAGTAACTTTGCCAGCCAAATTCAGGGATTATCATCTTTTGATGCTGAGGTATTTTACTTTGATCGGCAAAACACATTGGAGTTTATCGGTACCTCGCTCGAAGATCAGGATGACTTGGATGACTTCATCAATGGCGAGAATGGCTCGGCACAATATCAAAAATTCTTCAAATATATATTCGAAATAACCACCCCGTCCGAAAAAGCCAGTCAGACAGTCACACTAGACGAAGCGTTCGTCTCGATTGATGATTCGGAAGAGATATCTATCCTTTCAGACAGTGACTCAGTTGCCATTGTGGAAGTGAGCGCAATAACTTGCGACACTACAATTCAAGATAAAGTCCTTAATGACATCAAAGGGCGGCTTCCTAACTTGTATGCAGAGAACATTGAGTACTCACCCGAATACATTAGAGACTTCTTTTATTTTCGGCCTTGCATGGAAGATTTACTCATACCTGAAAAGTGCATTTTGTTGGGGGACAAAGGCACAGGAAAAACTGCCTTCTATAAAGCACTACAAATAGACAGCTTTTTTCAAATGCTTATTTCCAAAGCACAGAAAAAGCATCTTGATTACCACGTGCTAAATATTACCAACTTTGAAAATGATAACTTTGAATTTTTAGGCCTCGACGAACTCATCAAGGATGAGCTATCAATCAAAAGATTTTGGATGTTCTATATCTGGAATGCTATTTGCTCTAGAAGCGATTACGGCGGAAAAAACAAACATTTGCTTATTAACCTCGATAACTTTGCAGCTCAAGAAAAAATCAAAGCACTTCTAAGTAATGCAGATGCCTACGCAAAAATCGAGGAAGATTTGTCGGAGATAAATGCCGATCTCAAAAGGAAAGATAGACGTCTCATAGTAACCTTTGATCAGCTAGACAATATTGTAAAACCATTTCTATGGAATGACGTCATTGCTCCTCTCGTTAAAATTGTTATGCGCTTCTCTTACGATTTCATACACCCAAAATTATTTCTTCGACGAGACTTATATGACCGCCTTGGAAACCTTACAAATAAAAACTCGTTTAGCGCACGCACCATCAATCTTGAGTGGTCGCAAAACGAAATATTCTCATATTTCCTGAAAATTGTATTCAGCTACTCTAAAGATAATTTTTTCGAGTTCCTCAGTCGCGCACTTTCAAATCAAAGTTTCATTAGTCAAATACGAAAGAAGTTAAAAACTCGAGAGCACGAACATAATCAGCTACCATTAGACAAGTACCTAATTCAGCCGGTAATCAACGCATTTTTTGGAGCTCCAAAACCTAAGCGTAACGGTACATCTAGCACTGCTTACGAAGACCTCTATCGAAACATTCAAAGTGCAGACAAGACAGTTAACCTTCGTCCCTTCATCGATTTGATAACCAACGCTATAAAAGAGCAAGAAGAGCAGGATAAGGAAAAAAATTATCGTAAGAATTCCATTCTTGGCATTGCTTACTGCACCAGCAGCCAAGTTCGAAAGGATGCTGTAGTAAATTATCTAGAGGATTTGTGGAACGAAAAAGGCAACGAGTTTGTAAAAATCTTTTGCTTGGATTTTGCCAACAATAAAATCAATACAGATTACAAGAAGAACGTCCTTAATGGTGATGATTTTGACAGGCTTCTTGAGGATATAAAAAACAACAACAACGATGACCCTACGATCAAGAACGGAACTTTAGAAGAATTCAAGCAAACGCTGATTGCCAACAAAATCATCACTCCGTACATGGTAGGAAGCAAAACACGTTATGGCTTTGCATACCTGTATACCAACTATCTAGGGATATAGTTGCTCAATAACTTCAATGCCCAGTGGTATCCCGCTGGGCATTGGAGCAATTTGAGAGATTAAGAGTGAAGCTAATGGTAGTATAAGAGTTAATCAAGGCGTGGTTTTTCAAACATCTGACTGTATCTCTTGGGCATTGGCTTGGTTTTCTAGTATTGCCTTCACTGATCAATAAATCCGCCTGTCAAAATAGCAGGTATTGGTAAGCACTATGAAACATGACAAAGAAGGTTGCTATTTCAATCGAGCCCAATTCACGATCAAAGTCGAAACGGACATTCACGTAGATTTGAGTAAATACAAATCGACCTCCAGCCTGCCGTGTGATGAGCTAGGCTTGAGGCACCATCACTAAAGGACAATGTCATGTCGAGCGCCTCAGGAATTACAATCGACACTGCAGACGCACTGACGCTGCTGCTCCATAACCAACATGCCCTAGCTGCGGCCATTGAAGAGGTAACCATGTGGCTCTCAGAGAACGGAGTAGGGAATATTGCCGCGAACGCTACGGCAGCTATGGAAACGCTGGACACGAATGCACAAGCAATCACGGATGCGATCATGCGGATACGGCGTTCATAGCTTTAGATAACTCCCTCGGCTCGCAACCCCTGAGCCCGGAGCCACCTACTAAGCGATCCAAGCACCTAGGGTTGTTTACCTTTCTTCCTGCGAATTCGGATCGCATCATGAGTTGTATGGCATAATCCATCCGACAAAGCTACCGTAACACTGCTATACAGAAAGCTGACTCGCTACAGTACCTGGCCAACACAGGCGACCTGCACACCATCAAGCTCTGGGTAATGCTCTAGCGCTCCTTCTACCATATGTACATATCCATCATCTGAGATTCGAAGTAGCCCGGCATCGTAGAGTGCATGCAAGTCCTTACGCATCAATAAGCCATCACTTATGTCGTTCTGCCCATCGCGCCACTTACTACCACGCCGATGAGCCGCATCTAATGCCTGAACGACAGAGCAACCTGTAATCACACATCGTCCGTTATACGCAATAAACAGTTTTCTCCTGAAGGACGCTTGTTCGGGACGAACCTCCACACTACAAAATTTTGCAGCACGATCTTCTAATGAACTTCTATTTGGTAATCCTGTAGTGGTTTTACCATCCCCTTTCCCAAAAGATTTGGACCCTTGTAAAACTGTTTGGATAAAGTTCTCGGCCCAGCTGTCCATTGAATCATAGTGACCTATTAGATGGGCAAGCTTGAAAGGATCAGCAAGCTTAGTCGAACCCTGAGGGCTTCTATTATAAAAAGCTCCAGAGGGATCTATCAGTCTAGAAAACTCTTCAAAACTCAGATTAATTGGAACTGGCTTTTCGAGTAGGTAAGGCAAAAATCTTTCGGAATCCCAAAACGCTAACGATACGCTTGAGAAATACTCAGGATCAATTTTCCCGCTGACCCTTGCGACCCAACGGTAAGCATTCTTCCAATCTGTTCGTTTGCCAGCAACATCGGTAGTACAAAAAAAGCAGGTATCCCCTATAGCAATATCCGCAATCTTCTTCCGATTTCCACCCTTCGGTGTATCTGGAAAGCCCCAGGCGTAAAGATCACCAAACGGAAGACTAACACTGCTAGGTATAAGCGCTCGCCGTGCAGCAGAGATCGGCGAGCTTAAAGTTTTGCTATAGTTGTCAATGGCAGCCTTATCTACCAGCCCACCAGCCGCAATCATCCAAACTGCCACGACCCACCCCCGCATCAATTTCCAGCAACTGACATTCCCACCTACTCAGCGGGAGCTAATCAGTGGCAGTCAGTACTAATCTAACGACATCAGCGCTTACTGGCTGAAGCTCGCCTATTCCCGTCAATCAAGAAGATTTTAGATGTCTTCTCTCCACGCTCTATTGCCGCAAGCCTAGATCTTTGTACTTCGGCGTACTTTTGACCGATCCCACCGACATCGACCACCAAGTAAATTCCTAGGTCGGTGTCATCGGCCTTTTTATATATCTCCAGTTGCTTTTCATATCCATGCAACAGAGAGTTCGTTGAAAGTTTTATCTCCACCAGTACACGAGCATTAAAGCCTGACGAAAACTTAAAATCTACGGGTCCGTTACCAGCATCCGCCTCGGGAGTGACATCCAAATTATTCGCCTTGCAATAAGAATAGGCCACAGTGAAGAATAATCGCTGAGCGGCCTTCTCTTTCCTGGGCTTCTTCTCATCAGTCCAAAGCTCCTTCCAGATGCCCTTGTTCTCGACGAGATCTTGGAACTGAAGCACTATTTCCTCAACCAGCTTGACCGCTTCTTCTGGAGAGGATGGAGAAGTAGCCCCTTGAAATTTCAGCGGATGCTCTTGTGCAATTCTCGTCAGCTTTGCCCAGAAAACCTCGCCATTTTCGTCCTTCGCAAAGTCATAGGACTCCTTCGGTACTTCTCTGAGCATCTCTAGCAGTTGTTCAAACGATTCTTTGCTCGACAAGGCCGCCGCCTTAACACGCGACTTATCCTTCCTGCTCATCGTGGCCCAAATCTCTCCGATTCTACCGCTTACCCGCTCCCGCAGATCTTCGTTAGCCTTAACAGCACGTGAAATATCACTCCAGTCAGTTGCGATTGGAAGATCACGCACAATATCCGTAGGAACAAATATCAACGGGTCATTCGTGTAAGGATTTATCGGCAAAACTTCCTTGCCACCCACAACATCAAATTCCTTAGACGGAATCCCGAGCTCTAGGTTCACCCGCTGAGTCAATTGAACAAGATCTTTTAATATGATATTGGTTGTCATATCGCTTATACGATCCGCACCAATCCCCTCTTCGAAAAGAGAAAGCCCCATAAAGAAGTCGACATCGGTTATGCCTAGCTTAACAATTTCCAATGCCGTATCCAGTGCATGAGCAGCCAGCTCTTTCCCAAACCCCGCTCCATGCACTGAAGAGCTATATCCGAGACAAGTCCAGCTCACCTCGGAAAATTTAAAGAGTTTTTCAACCTGTCGCCAAGGTACATCTCCCTTCACTTTCGAGGCGATGAGCAGTTTAACTATCCATTCAAATCGTTGTTCGTAAGCAGTCACAGCCCCTGTGTTTATCTCTGGATGAAAACTTTCCGCCAGCAGGAGAGGGTCGATAAATAGATTGGTATCACTCGCCAACTGGGTGTCAATTATCCCCAGCTCGAGCAGACGATCTGGATCAATTCCAAACTCGGTACTGATTGTTGCAGGGCTTTTAATTGTTGCCATTTACCGACTCCATTCGCCCCAAAAGTAAATCCTTCATGTGGCCAAGACGAGATCAGAGTGCCACCAGCTATCTCAATCATGGCAGAGCGCTCGTGCGGGAAGCAAGGTGATATGGGGGATGCCGCCTGGCCTGCTGGTGCGGTGCTAAGCACCTAGCCCACTCCGACCGTTTTCAACATGAAAAGGGAGGCTTCCGAACCCAGAGCCATTATTTAGGGCAGGATTTTGGGAGATCACATGAGAAGTGCAATCCCGAATTTCGCGGGGCTGGAAATCATGCAGCAATACTCATTTGCATGGATAGGCTTGATCGAAGTCCTTGTGAATGTCGTCTGCGTTTTGCTTGGCGGCTGTGATGGTTGACCTCGCGAATTTGCTGATGTCGCCTCGGCTAGAATTAAGATCACCCTTGAAGGAGCGCTGAAATTGGAATTCAACGAACTGTATTACTTTCTTCGGATGTACTCAGTTGACTTCAGCACTGCGCGTGGAGCTATTAAGATTCTGAAGCGCTACAGGCGTCCAGACGTTCAATACGCTCTACTGCGAGACCTTATTGTTGTTTATGTGAGGCCCTTTTCGACAAATCAAGGGCCTCTATCCAAGCATACTCTCAGCGTTAAACAGCACGTGCCTACGCTTATGAAACCCCTCCACAACGAGCTCGTGAGGGTCCGAATGGAGCAGTTCGCACACACCGACCTGACCTACTATTCCCCAGAAGCGCAGGCGTTCAATGGGCCTAATGGTGAGTTCCATGGCTACGCCATGATATTCAAGGGGTACGACTATGCGGTTCTGTTGAATAAGCTTCCTCAAATCGAAGAGCTTATCCATGCGGTCGAAAGCAGCGTCAATGCCGAGATAGCCAAGCAAGAAGCCGCCTCCTGGACGCAAGGACCGGTAGTTCCAATACAACCATCGGCCCCTAAGAAGTCCCTTGAGAATCTGACAGAAAAACCTGAGTGACCACCTCAGTACGCAAATGTGCAGGCGCCCCCCATGAGAGCCCTCGCGTGGTCCTTATCGCGTGCCTGTGCGTCTCTGAATGTTGACGTCGAGGTGTTACAAGTTGAGTACCAATTCCTGTTACAAACTGTTGGAAAAGGCTTGCTGACTTGGTTACGATTCCGCTGCCTGATTTCTTGAAAATTTTTAGTCGGCGAACTGCATCTCGCGGGTCTGCCCCATCAGCAGACCCTGATTGCGCTCGGTCACCTCACGGATGTAATCCCACAACAGGGTGATTCGCTTTAATTTCCTCAGATCCTCCCGGCAGTACATCCAGAACTGCCGGGTGATGTCGATTTCCTCCGGCAACACCGGCAGCAGGCGCGGATCCTGCGCGGCGAGGAAGCACGGCAGAATCGCCAGTGAGCGCCCTTGCTGCGCCGCGACAAACTGCGCGATCACGCTGGTGCTGCGCAAGTTGGCGCTGGCGCCGGGCAGCACGTTCGCCAGGTACAGCAGCTCCGAGCTGAACGCCAGGTCATCCACATAACTGATGAAATGATGCTTGCTCAAATCGGCCGGACGGCGGATCGGCGGGTGTTTGTCCAGGTAGTCCTGAGTCGCGTAGAGCTGCAAACGGTAGTCGCAGAGTTTGCAGCACACGTACGGCCCGTGCTCCGGGCGCTCCAGTGCAATGACGATGTCGGCCTCGCGCTTGGACAGGCTGATGAAGTGCGGCAGCGGCAGGATGTCCACCGAGATCGCCGGGTAGGCGTCGATGAAATGGCTCAACTGCGGGGTGATGAAAAAACTGCCGAAGCCTTCGGTGCAACCCATGCGCACATGCCCGGACAACGCCACGCCGGAGCCTGATACCTGCTCGCAGGCCATGTGCAATGTGCTTTCGATCGACTCGGCATAACCGAGCAAACGCTGGCCTTCGGTGGTCAGGACGAAGCCGCTGGTCCGCGACTTCTCGAACAGCAAAGTCCCCAACGCCGCTTCCAGCGAACTGATGCGCCGCGAAACGGTTGTGTAGTCGACAGCCAGCCGTTTGGCGGCGGTGCTGGCCTTGCGGGTGCGGGCGACTTCGAGGAAAAACTTGAGGTCGTCCCAGTTCAGCGAACCTAGTGAGGTGATGTTTTTTTGCATGATGGACGGGCTTATATGTGCGTTCTTATTAGAAGTTTGCACATCTATACTCCAAAAACAGTCCGACAACCAATTCGTGACACACGCCTCATCTCAAGGCGAACCCTTCGCCTTGGCTCCTACGATAAAAACAAGTTTCGGAGACCAGCATGAACGCATCGCTTACGCCCAACGAAACCACGGTCCAGAAGGTCAAGCTGCTGATCAATGGCGAGTGGGTCGAGTCGCAGACCACCGAATGGCACGACATCGTCAACCCGGCGACCCAGCAAGTGCTGGCGAAAGTCCCGTTCGCTACCGCCGCTGAAGTCGATGCTGCCGTCAGCGCCGCCCAGCGTGCGTTCCAGACCTGGAAACTGACCCCGATCGGCGCACGCATGCGCATCATGCTCAAGCTGCAAGCGTTGATCCGCGAACACTCCAAACGCATCGCCGTGGTCCTGAGCGCCGAGCAAGGCAAAACCATTGCCGACGCCGAGGGCGATATTTTCCGTGGACTGGAAGTGGTCGAGCACGCGTGCTCCATCGGCAGCCTGCAAATGGGCGAGTTCGCCGAGAACGTCGCCGGCGGCGTTGATACCTACACCTTGCGTCAGCCGATCGGCGTGTGCGCCGGCATCACCCCGTTCAACTTCCCGGCGATGATTCCGCTGTGGATGTTCCCGATGGCCATCGCTTGCGGCAACACGTTCGTCTTGAAGCCGTCCGAACAGGATCCGCTGTCGACCATGCTGTTGGTGGAACTGGCGATCGAGGCCGGTGTTCCGGCCGGCGTGTTGAACGTGGTGCACGGCGGTAAAGACGTGGTCGATGGCCTGTGCACGCACAAGGACATCAAAGCGGTGTCCTTCGTCGGTTCGACCGCTGTCGGTACCCACGTTTACGACTTGGCCGGCAAGCACGGCAAGCGCGTGCAATCGATGATGGGCGCGAAGAACCACGCCGTGGTGCTGGCCGATGCCAATCGCGAGCAAGCGCTGAACGCGCTGGTCGGTGCCGGTTTCGGTGCGGCCGGGCAACGTTGCATGGCCACCTCCGTCGTTGTGCTGGTCGGTGCGGCGAAACAATGGCTGCCGGACCTGAAAGCGCTGGCGCAGAAACTCTCCGTCAACGCCGGCAACGAGCCGGGCACCGATGTTGGCCCGGTGATCTCGAAGAAAGCCAAGGCGCGAATTCTTGAGCTGATCGAAAGCGGCATCAAGGAAGGCGCCAAGCTGGAACTGGACGGTCGTGACATCAAGGTGCCGGGCTACGAGCAAGGCAACTTTGTCGGCCCGACCCTGTTCTCGGGCGTGACCACCGACATGCAGATCTACACCCAGGAAATTTTCGGACCGGTACTGGTGGTGCTGGAAGTCGACACCCTCGATCAGGCTATCGCGCTGGTCAACGCCAACCCGTTCGGCAACGGCACCGGCCTGTTCACCCAGAGCGGCGCGGCGGCGCGTAAGTTCCAGACTGAAATCGATGTCGGTCAGGTCGGCATCAACATCCCGATTCCGGTGCCAGTACCGTTCTTCAGTTTCACCGGTTCGCGCGGTTCGAAACTCGGCGACCTCGGCCCGTACGGCAAGCAAGTGGTGCAGTTTTACACGCAGACCAAAACGGTCACGGCGCGCTGGTTCGATGACGACAGCGTCAACGACGGCGTGAACACCACCATCAACCTGCGCTGAGGAACGGCCATGAAAATCGCATTTATCGGTCTGGGCAACATGGGCGCGCCGATGGCGCGCAACCTGATCAAGGCTGGCCACTCGCTGAACCTGGTCGACCTGAATAAAACGGTGCTGGCGGAACTGGAGCAACTGGGCGGCACCATTCGCGCTTCGGCGCGTGAGGCGGCTGAGGATGCCGAACTGGTGATCACCATGCTGCCGGCCGCTGTGCATGTGCGTAGCGTCTGGCTCGGTGAGGACGGTGTGCTCGCCGGCATCGGCAAAGGCGTGCCAGCGGTGGATTGCAGCACCATCGATCCGCAAACGGCTCGCGATGTGGCGGCCGCTGCGGCGAAGCAGGGCGTGGCCATGGCCGATGCGCCAGTGTCCGGTGGCACGGGCGGTGCGACCGCCGGCACGCTGACCTTCATGGTCGGCGCCACTGCGGAACTGTTCGCCACGCTGCAACCAGTGCTGGCGCAGATGGGCCGTAATATCGTGCATTGCGGTGAAGTCGGCACCGGGCAGATCGCCAAGATCTGCAACAACCTGCTGCTGGCAATCTCGATGGTGGGCGTCAGCGAGGCGATGGCACTGGGTGATGCGCTGGGCATCGATACCTCGGTGCTGGCCGGGATCATCAACAGCTCGACCGGGCGTTGCTGGAGTTCGGAGATGTACAACCCGTGGCCGGGGATTGTTGAAACGGCGCCGGCTTCGCGTGGGTATACCGGCGGGTTTGGCGCGGAACTGATGCTCAAGGATCTGGGGCTGGCGACGGAAGCGGCGCGTCAGGCGCACCAACCGGTGGTGCTCGGCGCGGTGGCGCAGCAGTTGTATCAGGCGATGAGTCAGCGCGGGGATGGCGGCAAAGATTTCTCGGCGATCATCAACAGCTATCGCAAGCCTGCAATAGAAGGGCAGCGCTGAACAAACTGTGGGAGTTAGCCCCCACAGGGGACTTGTGTGTATCAGACATTGTTTGCCGGGAAATCACGTCGGGTGATCTCCCGGCTTTTTTGCATCAGGCGAACACGAAATATTTGCGCACGGTCTCGACCACTTCCCACGTGCCTTTCATGCCCGGTTCAACCACGAAAATATCGCCAGCACGCAGATGAATCGGCGCCATGCCGTCCGGGGTGATCACGCAGTAGCCTTCCTGGAAATGGCAGTACTCCCACTTCACATAATCGACGCGCCACTTGCCCGGTGTGCAGATCCACGTACCCATGATCTTGCTGCCGTCTTCGCTGGTGTAGGCGTTGAGGTTGACGGTGTGCGGGTCGCCTTCGAGTTTTTCCCATTTGCAGGCATCGAGAACCGGCAGCGGATGGGTGTCGCGTAGAACGGTGATAGGGGCGGTCATGTGTCGGCTCCAGACAAGGCGATCAAACGGAAGCTGCACCCTATAGCGCCGTGCCTGGGCCCAGATGTCTGTGCTCGACATTCAGATATCCATAAACGCTGCCAGGTTTTACGGATGGAGGCGTAAACCTTCCAGCAAATTCAATTAGCGGTAGTACTGATCTGAAACAAAGGTTATGAAGTTATAACTATTTTACTTGTCTGGTTTTTGCTTTTAGTGCGTCGGTTCCGTTGCCGCCTTAGTTGCTTTCGATAGTCAGCCTGCCCGATAGCGCGGGCGCCTCACCATACCCCGTCTTTGTTAAGTAAATAAGTCGTCCGTCGCACCAATGAGGTGCGGTGTCTGTGGGGTTTTGCAGACTTTTTTCGAGTTGTAAAAAAACCTTGAATAGTTCGTTGACTCTCCCCTTAAGGGCAGAGTTTAGATTTCCGCCGCGTGAGAAGTTGCTGTGGGAAAAGTTACTTTTCATAAGTCGAATTCATGAAGTAGTCACGACATATAGGGAGATAGAAATGAACAATCCATTGGACTTGGAACATGTCGTTGCCAGCACTCGCGAAATCCTCGCACAGCTGTTGGTGATGGATGCGAATGACATCGAAGAAAACAGCAGCATTGTCGAAGACCTCGGTGCCGACTCGCTGGACATCGTTGACCTGAGTTTCCAGCTGGGCCGCCAATATGGCTGCACACTGCCGAAAACCAGCGTGCTCGACCATGCGGTGGCGGTTTGCGGTGATGCCAGCGAGTTTCTCGCCAACGGTCGCATTACCGAAAGCGGCAAGAAACTGCTTGAGCAAAGCCTCAGCACCTACACCCCGGATCAACTGAAGGCGGGCATGCAGCCGGCTCAAGTGTTCGCCGCGACCACCGTGCGTAATTGGGCCAATCAGTGCCGTAATCTCTTCAACTACCTGCCGGCAACCTGCCCGGATTGCAACGCTCACCAGGCAGTTCTGAACGAGCGCCAACAAGTGGTCTGCGGCGCGTGCAGTGCGCGCCTGGTGCCGGCGGATGGCGATGAAGTGTCCCGTCAACTGGTTGAGCAGTTCGTCGCCACTCACATCAAAGAAGCGGTGTAGGAGTTCTCATGCGGGCACGAGAAGTCTATGTGAGCGGGTTCGGTCTGGTGGCGCCCATGGCGCTGGACGCTGCCACGTTGTTCGAGCGGATTTGCCGGAAGCAATCCTGTGTCCGCGAACATCCTCGGTTCAAGGCGCTGGGATTCAACAACAGCGCAGCCGGATTTATCGACGATACGCAGTGGCAGCTGATCGGTGCCGGTTTCGGCGGCAACGCGGCGCTGCACCCACGGCAAAGTGTGCTGGCCGAATACGTTGCCCGACAAGCGCTGGAGCACGCCGGCCTGACGCCGGCAGACTTTGCCCACAGTCGCAGCGGTCTGTTTCTGGGCGCCAACAAGTACTGTGCCGACAGCCACGACCTGCAGCGGCTCAGCCGTTGCATGGATAAGGCCGGACGCGTCGACCTCGACCGTCTGCTGGACAGTCCGGCAGCGTCCAGTGCGGCTTTCATCCGGCGGGTCGATCAACAGACGCAGCATCTGGCCGATCGGCTCGGCATCCGCGATCACATCTCGACCCATTCCGATGCCTGTGCCGCCGGCACCATGGCCATCGGCAGTGCTTACCGGGCCATCGAGCGCGGTGAGATTGATCTGGCCATTTGTGGTGCCGTCGAGCTGATGGCCAACGAACTGCCTTATTACATGTTCAACAGTCTCGGCGCGCTCTGTCAGGCCGACTTGCCGGCGAGCGAACAAAGCCGTCCGTTCATGCCTGACCGTAGCGGGTTTGTACTCAGCGAGGGCTCGGCGATGATCGTCCTCGAGTCCGCTGAGCACGCCCGGCGGCGCAAGGCTGCGCCACTGGGCCGGGTGTTGGGTTACGCGAATGTCTGCGAGGCTCAGAAGATGACCTCCAGCAGCCGCGACGGCAGTAAATACGAGGAATGCATGGAAGCAGCAATCGAAGACGCCGGCCTGCTGCGCAGCGCCGTGCAACACGTCAACACCCACGGTACTTCCACGCAGGCCAATGACAGTTGTGAGGCGTTGGCGTTGCAGCGACTGTTTGGCGGATGCCAGGACTTCATGACCTTCACCGCCAACAAGTCCGCTATCGGTCATTCCCTGGCAGGCAGTGGCGCGATCGAAGCGGTGCTGTCGCTGATGAGTTTGCGTGACGGTGTGCTGTTGCCCACCCTGAATTACGACCACGAGCGTGCCGAATACCCTTCGCTGAAGTTCTTGAGCGAGCCGGTGCGACAACCGATCAACGTGGTGATGTCCAACTCGTTCGGCTTCGGCGGCATCAACAGCTCGCTGGTTCTGGGGAGGGCATGACATGAACCGAGCCATCTATCTCAATGCCGCTGCGGTGCTGAATGTGGCGGGCAGTGAATGCGCTGACTTGCTCGGCACACCCTGCGCGGCCCAACCGCTGGCATTTGACGCACAGCGTCGGGCGTATGCATTGCCGACGCCGCGACTGGCCAGTGACCTGTTTGACCGCAAGATCCAGCGCAGCGTCGAGCCGCAGGGTTTGCGTCTGTTGCATTGCGCCGCACGGCTGGCGCCTGCACTGGCGGCGCTGCAATTGCCTGCGTCACGCATTGCCCTGACAGCGGCCATTCCCGAAGTCGATGCGCCGAGTCCTTGCTGGGATGCGGTGCAGGCGATCATCGAACAGCCCCACAAACAACTCAGCCAATTGTTGGCCAACACGCCCCCCCTGCATGCGCTGACCCTGCTCAACAGCAGCGTGATGGCGTATGTGGCTGAAGCGCTCAATTGTCACGGGCCAATGGGCGGATTTTGTTCCCAGGACAACGCCGGGCTGGATGCGCTGATCGAAGCCTGCCAGCAGATTGGCGAGCGGCATGCCGACGCCGCGTTGGTGGTCAGCAGCAGCCCGAACCTGACCCCGGCTCTGTACCTGCGTGAGCCCGATCAGGCGAGCGAACCGCTTTTCGGTGAGGGCGCCGCCGCGCTGTTGCTGGCGTCGACACCACCGCCGGGTGCGGCACACGCGGTGCGCATTGCCGGGTTTGCCCGTGGTTACAGCACCGATCCGCAACGGTCTGTGGCGGTGGGTCGGCGCGTGATCGACCAGGTCCTGAGTGTCGAGAAACTGCGTGTCGGCGACGTCGAGCATATCGTCGGCCATTGCGCTGACGGGCAAGTGATGAAGTTGCTCGAAGCTTTCCCGCGCGAGATTCGCAGCACCCGCGCCATGACCGGTGAACTGGGCGCCAGCGGCTTGCTGACAGAGGTCGCACTGACCTTGCACCTCAGCCGTGAAGTAGCGGCGACGCCGGGTTACACGTTGCTTGTCAGCCATACTCGCGCCGGTCACTGGGGCGCATTGCTGTTGGCCAGTGAAACCATGGAGAAGCACGCATGAGTGCGACACGGATTGTGATCACCGGCATGGGCGCCGTCACCGGTTTCGGTTTCGAATGGCAGACCCTCTGGGAAAAAATGCTCGGCGCCGAACATTGTGTGCGGCCATGGCAGCCGGACGACTTGCAAGAGGCTTCGTTCGCGGTGCGTTATGCAGCGCCTGTCGACATGAGCCTGTTGCCGGAAAAACTGCACAACCACACGGCGTGGACGATGCCACTGGAGAAACGCAGCCGTTTTGGCTGGGTGGCCGCTACGCAAGCGGTCAACGACAGCGGCCTGCAACCGGAGCAATTGCGTGGCGCAGCGGTCCTGTGTGCCTCGGGCGCGCCGCAGCACATGCTCGCCGACATGTTGCTGACCGCCGCCCCCGATGGCGCTGCCCCTGGCTGGCAACACCTGATGCCGCGGGCCGGGCAAGTGAATGCCGATGGTTCGCTGCGTCAGAGCAACGACCGTCTGGCGCGGGTAATCGCCGATGATCTGGGCTGTGAAGGACCGGTGATCAACATCAGCAGTGCCTGTGCCGGCGCTTCACAAGCCATTGGCAATGCCTTTCAGATGATTCGTCGTGGTGAAGTCAGCGTGGCGCTGGCGGGTGGCGCCGACTCGGTGCTCAATCTCGACACCATGGCCGCGCTGTACTTGCTCGGCGCCGCGTCGGGCGAACAACGCTGGGGCGCCGACCTGTGTCGGCCGTTCGATCGTGATCGCAGCGGACTGATCGCCGGCGAGGGTGGTGGTTTCGTCGTGCTGGAAAGCCTCGAACATGCCTTGGCCCGTGGCGCCACGCCATATGCCGAGGTGTTGGGTTTCGGCAGCAGCCTGGACGCTTACAAAGTCACTGCACCGCAACCCGAGGGACGTGGCGCGGCACTGGCGATGCAGGCCGCGCTCGACGACGCCGGGCTACGCCCGCAGCAGATCGATCTGATCAACGCCCACGGCACCTCGACACCGCTCAATGACGTTGCCGAAACCCTCGCGATCAAAAGTGTCTTCGCCGAGCACAAGCATTATCGAACCCTGGCCGTCAGCGCCAACAAATCACAGTTCGGTCACCTGATCGCGGCCGCTGGCGCACCGGAATGCATCGTCACCGCATTGGCCTGCCTGAACGATCTGGTCACGCCCACGGTGAACCTGCACGACGCCGACGAACAGTGCGATCTGGATTACTGCGCCGGTCAGGCCGTCAGTCGTCGAGTGGATTACGCGCTGAGCAATTCCTTCGGTTTCGGTGGCCTCAACACCTCACTGGCCCTTGGCAAATATCGGGAGCACGGACAATGACTGACGCCACTGTACGTATAGCGATCACCGGCAGCGGCTGTGTGTTGCCCACAGGCTGGGGCGTTGAGGATTTCTGGTCGGCGGCCCGCGACGGTCGCAGCGCGATCTCGCCCCTGAACTCGTCGATGTTCCACAGCGAGCGTGTCACCGCGTTCGGGCACATCGCTGATCGAGACCATCAACGTAGCCGTCAGGATGTCGCGCAAAACCTCCAGCGTTACTGCCCGCCGGCAGTGATCTGGGGCGTCAGTGCCGTGCGCCAGGCGTTGGTCGAGGCCGGGCTTGAACCGGGCCGCGACAACGTGCGTTTTGGTCTCTATTGCTGCCAGGGCGGTTACACCCATCCCTCGCTCGCGTCTTACGGCGAACTGTTGCACGAGTGTCAGACCGAGAGCGGTGCCGACATGCAGCGTCTGGCCAGACGCGTGTTGCAGGAGCGCGCGCTCGATCCGTTTCTGGTCCTCAAAAGCCTCAGCAACGGTTTGCTCGGAGTGGTCAGTCTGGCGTTGAAACTGGAGTGCGAAAGCAACGCCTACATGCAAGGCGTGGCCGGCAATCTGGCGGCGCTACGCGAGGCCTGCGCCGCGCTGCAAAGCGGTCGAGTGGATGCGGCGATTGTGGTCGGCGCCGGCAGTGAGCTTGATCCGCTGGCGCTGGCTGCACTGGCCGAGGCTGGCGTGATCAGCACCGACGCTTCGCCAAGCCTGCGCGCCTTTGATCGCCAGGGCCGTGGCGGCATTGCCGGCGAAGGTGCGGCGGCGCTGGTACTGCGCCGCGCCGATGACCTGCCGGCAGGGCCGCAAACCTGCCTGACAGCACTGTTCGCCCATCCGCGTCTGGACTCGCTGAACTTGCCCGACAAACAGGTGGATCTGCTGATCAGCAGCGCCACTGGCGATGCGCACAAGGATGCCGATCTGGCTCGCACGCTGGCGCGAACAGGTGCCGCGCACATCACCAGCAGCACACCGCTGACCGGCATGCTCAGCGGTGCGCCGAGCCTGGTGGATCTGATCCTCGCGCGGCAGGCCTTGCAGGCGCAAAGCATCCCGCCGGTCAGCGGTCTGGAGCAACCGGTGGATGCGCACCTGCCGTTTGTGATCGGCGGGCCGCGCGATGCCGTGCTGCACGATTGCCTGGTCATCAACCGCGACGACAACGGCTTCAGTGCCGGCTACCAACTCGAATTTCACGCGGCCGACTGACCGTCCGCCCGCAACGAAACGCAGCTGATTTTTTACTCAAGGGATAGAACTGTCATGGATTACCGCGATTACGTACGGCCGAAATTCGTTGAATTGATGCAGGCTCTGGGCCTGGAATGCCAGTTCCACAGAGCGCTGGGCAGCAAGCTGTTTTACCGCGACCGGCAGGGCGATGAAGTGACCGTCACCGACTTCCTCGGTGGTTACGGCGCCGCGCTGTACGGCCACAACGATCCGCAATTTGTCGATCAACTCGTCGACCTGTTGCGTGCCGATGTACCGTTCAACGCGCAGATGTCGGTGCGCGGTGCGGCGGGGCAGTTGGGGCGTGAACTCAGTGAAGCGTTCAACCGTGAGCTGAACAACAGCGAGCGCTATATTTCGACCTTCTCCAACAGTGGCGCCGAGTCGGTGGAAATCGCCGTCAAGCACGCCGAATACCGCCGTCAGAAGAACCTGCAGAAGCAATTCGACGAGCGCGATTTCGCCCTCGCCAATCTGGTCGCCAGTGACAAGGCTTACGTCGAACTGGATATCGACGATCTCGATTTGCCAGCTGGTCTGCTGCCGCAGAATCTGTCCTGCGTCACCGTGCGCCAAGTGGCCGAAGCGGCGCGTCAGCACAACCTGGCGCAGCTGCATGTCGAGCCGGTGTTCCTGGCCGTGCGCGGCAGCTTCCACGGCAAACTGGTGAACACCGTTCAACTGACGTACGGCAAGCAGTACCGCAAACCGTTCGCCCGTTTCGGCCTCAACGTCGAGTTCATTGACCCGCAGCAGCCACAGCAATTGCAGGATCTGCCGGTCCGTCACGTGCGTCACTGGCTGAGCCTGGAATGGAGCGGCGAAACCCTGCAGGTGCGCCGTGAGGCGTTCAGTGCGATCACCGCTGTATTGCTGGAGCCGATTCAGGGCGAGGGCGGCATCAACGAGTTCGCCAATGAGTTTTATCTGGGCCTGCGGCGTCTGTGCAACGAACAGCAGTGCCCGCTGATCATCGATGAAGTGCAATCCGGTTTCGGCCGCACCGGCACTTTGCTCGGTGCCAGTCATTTCAATTTGCAGGGCGATTACTACTGCCTGTCGAAAGCGCTGGGCGGTGGCCTGATGAAAATCGCCGCGACGGTGATCCGCGCCAGCCACTACGAAAACGATTTCAGCTACATCCACAGTTCGACCTTTGCCGAAGATGATGCGTCTTGCCATATCGCTCTGTCGGCTTTACGCCGTCTGTTCGAGAACGACAGCGCGATGCTCAAGGACGTGAACAAGAAGGGCGAGTATCTCAAGTCTTCGCTGCTGGAACTCAAAGCAGCGTACCCGGACGTCATCGCCGACGTGCGCGGTCGCGGCTTGCTGCTGGGCTTCGAACTGCACGACCTGACCGGCACCAGTTCGCTGGTTCAGGCCTCGGCGCAGTACAACGACGCACTGGGCTACATCATTGCCGGCTACCTGCTGCAATTCGAATCGCTGCGCGTGGCGCCGTCGGGCAGCAACGCCAATGTGATTCGTCTGGAACCGCCGGTGTGCATCACCTTCGAAGAAATCGATGGCTTGATCGGCTCCCTGCAGAAAGTCTGCGACATGCTGCGCCGCCGCGATGCTTTCCCGCTGGCGGCCGGTGTGTGCGCCGACAGCATCGCGCAAGTGCCGGCCCGCGAGGTCAGCTTCAAGGAGAGCGAAAACCGCCCAAAGTCTGACGAGAACGTGCGCGTGGTGGCTCGCGTGGCGTTCATCAACCATTTGATTGATTCGGACATGCTCAGTGACGTTGATCCTTCACTGTCGACCCTGAGCGCTGAGCAGAAACGCGAATTCATCAAACGCATGGCCCCCGAGCGCCGTGCCGCGCCCATCGGCCCGGTGCAGATCCGCTCGAAACTCGGCACTGCCGTGGAGTTCACCCTGTACCCGCTGTGCATGGATTCCGATGCCATGGCGGCGTACATCGCCAGCGGCGATCTGCAAACCATCCGCGAAGAAGTCGGCAATCGCATCAAGGATGCCCGCGCTGACGGTTACACCGTCGCCGGGCTGGGCATGTACACCTCGATCGTCACCAATAACTGCCAGGCGCTGCAGATCCCCGACATGGCGCTGACCTCCGGTAACGCCCTGACCATCGGCATGGGCCTGGAAGCCATCGAACAGGGCTGCAAGCAGCAAGGTCTCGAGCTGGGCGAGCAGACCGCTGCAGTGGTCGGTGCGGCGGGCAACATTGCGTCGACCTACGCCTCACTGCTGTCGACCAGCGTCGAGCATTTGATTCTCATCGGCAGCGGTCGCGACGGTTCCCTGCGTCGTCTGGAAAAAACCGCGCAACAGATTTACGCCGAAGCCGCCCGCGCGATTCTCAAGGGTGTCGCCGAACACGATCGCCTCGCCCGTCGCCTGCAGCAAATTGATGGAATCGATGGACTCTTGCAGGCCCACGGCAGCAGTGCCGATCTAGGGCAGCGCGTGGCGAAACTGGTCGAAGAACGCCTGGGCGCGAATGCCTTCATCACCGTCAGCAACGATCTTGACGTGCTGAAACAGGCGCGCATCGTCCTCTGCGCGGCGAACGCACCGCAGCCGTTTCTAGGGGCCGAACACTTCGCCGAAAGCAGCGTGATCTGCGACATCGCCGTACCGTTGAACGTTGACCAGAACCTCGCCAGCCAGCGCAGCGACGTGCTCTACATGCACGGCGGCATCGTGCAGACGCCGCTGGGTGATGGCCTGGTGAAAAACGTTCGTGCCTATCTCAAGCAAGGTCAGTTGTACGCGTGCATGGCCGAGTCGGTATTGATGGGCCTGTCCGGGATGAAACAGCACTACTCCTACGGCGACATCAGCCGCGAGCAAGTGCAGCAGATTCGTGCACTGGCGGCGACCCACGGCTTCAGCCTCGCGCAGTTCAAAACCGACAACTCGCTCTAAGGAACGGTCATGCCGAATAAAGTAGCAGTGGTGACCGGTGGCAGTCGTGGCATCGGTCGGTCGATTGTCCAGACACTGGCCGGGGCGGGTTATCAGATCGCGTTCAGTTACGTACGCGATGAAGTCGCGGCGATGGCCTTGCGCGATGAGGTACAGGCGTCGGGGATCGATTGCCTGGCGTTGCAGTGCGATGTCAGCAGCGGCGATAGCATCAAGGCGTTTTTCGAACGGGTCGATCAGCATTTTCAGCGTATCGATCTGTTGGTCAACAACGCCGGCATCACCCGTGACGGCTTGCTGGCGACGATGTCGGCGCGTGACTTGATTGAGGTGATCCAGACCAACCTGATCGGCACGATGCTCTGCTGTCAGCAGGTGGTGCCGGGCATGTTGCGCCAGCGCAGCGGTTGCATCGTCAACATCAGTTCGGTGGCGGCGCAGAAGCCCGGTAAAGGGCAGAGCAACTATGCCGCCGCCAAGGGTGGGGTCGAATCGTTGACCCGTGCCTTGGCGGTGGAGCTGGCGCCGCGCAACATTCGCGTCAACGCGGTCGCCCCGGGCATCGTCAAGACCGAGATGAGTACGGCGCTGATCGGCAGTCAGGAAGAAGAAATCCAGTCGCGTCTGCTGATCAAGCGCTACGCGGAACCTGAAGAAATTGCCGAAGCGGTGCTGTACCTCGCCGATCGCGGTTTGTACCTGACCGGGGAGGTCCTGTCGGTCAACGGCGGGTTGAAAATGCCATGAGCCGGACCATTCTGATCACCGGTGCGGCCAAAGGCATCGGTCGCGCGGTTGCCGAGAACTTTGCCGCCGACGCCGACAATCGCCTGATCCTGCTGGATCTCGATCTGGCGGAACTGCAACGCTGGGTCGACAAGCGTCAGGAGCAGATCAAGGCGAAAGTCGAAACCCATGCGGCGAACATTGCCGACCTGCCGGCCATGCAAGCGTTCTTCAAAGCCCTCGGTTCGCAAGTCGAATACGTTGATGTACTGGTCAACAGTGCCGGCATCTGCAACGAGAACGAACCGGAAGATCTGCACAACTGGCACAAGGTGATTTCGGTCAACCTCAACGGCACGTTCTACGTGACCTCGTTGTGCCTGGCGCTGATGCCCGACCGTGGGCGGATCATCAACATGTCGTCGATCCTCGGCCGCGCCGGCAAAGTGCGCAACACTGCGTACTGCGCGTCCAAGCACGGCATCGTCGGCATGACCAAGGCGCTGGCGCTGGATCTCGCTTCGCGGCAGATCACCGTCAATGCGATTCTGCCGGCGTGGATCAATACGCCGATGTTGCAGGGTGAACTGGCGACGCAAGCGGCGATTGCCGGGTTGACCCAGGAACAGATCGTGCGCAACGCGAAGAAGAAACTGCCGATGCGCCGTTTCATCCAGAGCGAAGAAGTGGCGGCGATGGTGCGTTACCTGGCCAGCCCCGAGGCTGGCGGGGTGACTGCCCAGAGTCTGGTGATCGATGGCGGTGTCGGGTTGGGAATGTAGCGATGCCTCGATTTCACAACAGTCACATCATGTGTGCGGTGTGGGCGTGCATGGCTGCGCCCGGCGCGATGGCGGAATTGACCGTCGATGATCTGAAGCCTGATTACGCCGACGGTGAAGTCGGCGTGGCTACGGCTTTGCGCCTGCACGGCGACGATCAGGTCACGCAAAAAGCCGTGTATTTCAAAGCCAATCTGGAAGACAACTGGGAGGGCGGTTACTACAAGGCCAAGGGCCGCGTGCGTTACGACGCGCGCTACGATGGCAACAATCCGTACAGCGAGCGGGCGCGCGACAAGTACCGTTTCGATGCCGATTGGCGGCACCTCTACGTCGGCCATTCCCTAGGTGACGGCGAAGTGACGGTGGGCTGGCAGCAAGTGGTCTGGGGCCGCGCGGATGAATTGCGCGTGCTCGATCAAATCAACCCGCTGGACTATCGCGATGGCCTGACGCCGCTGCTCGAAGACAGCCGCATTGCTGTGCCCATGGTGCGTTTTGCGCAACCGGTGGGCGAGTGGGAATTGGAGGCGCTGTGGATCACCGATTTCGTGAAAAACCGGGCGCCGGTAGAGGGCAGTGAATTTGCCGCGCCACTGTTTGCCACGCCGGATCCGCAGTATTTCCTGCTCGATTCCAAACCCGGCTATGACGGTGACAAGGGCTATTCCTATGGCCTGAGCGCCAACGGCCGGATCGGCGCGGTGGACACCAGTTTTGTTGCCTTGAGCGCCCGTCAGCAAGACCCGGTGTACGCGGTCGAAGGCCTCGCCGACGACGGTCGCACCAGGCTGGAACGGCAGTTTCCCCGTTACACCATGGGCGGTGCCGGGCTGGCGATCGACGCCGGGCACAGCATCGTCGTGCGTAGCGAGGTCGCGTATTTCGACAACTGGCGAGTGACCAATCCGACGCGTGCCTACGGTGCCGACAGCACGCCCATGGTCAAGTCGTTGCTGGGCGTCGACTACCTGTTGCGCGACTGGCTGATCTCCGCGCAGTGGCAGGAACAAGTGCTGCTCGACTGGCAGGACGGCATGTTGCAGGACAAACGCGAACCGCTGTTCACCCTGTCGGCCGAAGGCACCCATTGGCAGGACCGCCTCAAGAGTCGTCTGGTGGCCGCCGCCTCACCACCGTTTCAGGACAACGCCTTGCTGCAAGGCATCTTCACCTACAAGCCGGTCGACTACATCAAGCTCGGCCTGGAAGTGGATGTGTTCTTCGGCAAACCCGACAGGTCTTTTGGCGAGTACAGCAAGCGCGACCAAGTGCGGCTGTCGGCCGGTTATCTGTTCTGACCCATCATGCCTGCCGCGCTCGCGCAGGTGCATTCATCCAACGAAAAGGAAGTTGTCATGTTGCCGTTTTTGAAAAGTCTGACCACCGCCGCTCTGATCCTTGGCAGCGCCTGCGCCAGTGCCGCCGAGGCCGGCAATGCCGATGAGATTATCCGTCAGGTACGCGATCGCAATGACGGGAACAGCTTCATGTCCCAGGTTTCACTGATCCTGCATGACAAGAAAGGCAATACCCGCGTTCGCGAGTTCACCTACCTGCAAAAGGATTACCCGGACAGCGACAAGTTCAGCATGTACTTTTCCGCGCCGACTGACGTGCGTGACGTCGCCTTCCACATTGAAAACCCGCACGAAACCCTCGGCCAGGAAGATAGCCAGTGGATGTACCTGCCAGTCAGCCGCCAGACCCGCCGCATCTCCACCACCGACAAGCGCGGCTCGTTCATGGGCAGTGAATACTCGTACGCCGATCTGGACAAGATTCGCGTCAAGGACTACTCGCAGAAACTCGTCGGCGAAGAACAGATCAAGGGCCGCGACTGCTACGTGATCGAGCGCGAACCGGCGTCCCCAGAGGTGCTGGCCAAGACCGGTTACAACAAGCTGAAGGTGTGGATCGACAAGCAGAACTTCCTGGTCATGCGTCAGGATTTCTTCGACGTCAAAGGCGTGTTGATCAAGCAGATGCGCACGCAGAAAGTCGCAACCATCGACTCGATCGACAGCATCGTCCTCAGTGAGACCGAGCACTTTATCGACGGCACCCGTTCGGAAATGCGCTTCAACCAGTTGCAGTACAACGTTTCTCTGGAAGACCGCCTCTTCACCCAGACCGCCATCAAGCGCGGGCTGAAAACCGGTGACCTGCCGGACTTTGCCGTGTCTGCCCGCTAAGCGCCGACCCCGACGACCTGGAACCGCATGATCATGGAAAGATATCTGAATTTCGTCGAGCGCTATGCGCGGGCGATTGTTTTCCTGCTGGTGGCGATTACGGCGTATTTCACTTATACGCTGGGCGCGCTGGTGTACGACACCAACCCCTATCTGCTCAAGGAAAGCCACCCGGCGCGCAAGACCATCATCGATTTGCAGGGTGAGTTCACCGGCACGTTCGACTCGGTGATGGTGGCGCTGAACAACCCGCAAACGGTGTTCAACAAATCGACGCTCAACGCGCTGTTTTCGATGTCGCAATCGGTGCGCAAAATGATTCTGGCCAACGATGCCGACAAGGAGCAGCTGGCGCAGATTGTCGCCCGGCACCCAGACGACAGCCGTGCGCAGTTGCTGACCCGGGACATTCTCGAAAGTGGTTTTTCGCAGAACGATTACGCCAGCGCCAAGGCATTGCGTGATCATGCCCAGAGTCAAAACTGGGATGCCCATGATCAGTTGTTCCTGTCCTTTCTCGCCGAGCGGATCAACCCGATCCGCGAAATGGCCTCGATGGGCGACCTGGAAAACATCGTCCTGACCGACGACGGCGAGCTGTTGATCCACAAAACCCTGAATGCCTATGACATGGACCCGGCGCTGGTCGAGTCGCAGATCATGGGCAACGAACTGATGGTCGACGGGGTGGTGTCCAAGGACAAGAAAGTCGCGATGCTGGTGGCCGAACTCGGCACCAAGCAGGACGACGCTCAGGCGCAACTGCGGGCTTATCAGATCGTGCGCGGAATCGTTGCGCAATATCAGGCCGAGCACCCGGAGTACAAGGACGACATCTTCATTGCCGGCATGCCGATTTTCATCGCCGCGCAGCAGGAAATCATCGATCACGACCTGGCCGTGCTGTTCCCGATCGTGTTTTTGCTGATTACCTTGCTGCTGATCTTCTTCTTCCGCAAACCGCTGGGCGTGCTGTTGCCGCTGTTCAATATTCTGTTCTGCACCATCTGGACCTTGGGCCTGATGGCGCTGCTGCGGGTGCCGTTCGACCTGCTGACCAGTGTGCTGCCAGTGTTCCTGTTCACCATTTGCTGCTCGGATGCGATCCACGTGATGGCTGAGTATTACGAGCAGAAAAGCGCCGGCAAGAGCAATCGCGAGGCCAACCGCGAAACCCAGCGTTTGATGGTGGTACCGGTGGTGCTGACGACCGTGACGACCATCGCCACGTTCATGATTTCCACCACCAACAACATTGTCAGTATTCGCAATTTCGGCGTATTCATGTCGATCGGCCTGACCGCGGCACTGATCATTTCGCTGTTGCTGATTCCGGCGTGGATCGCGATCTGGGGCAAGGATCAGCCGCAGCAGGCCAAGGCTGAGGTGCACAAGGAATCGATCATCTCGCGGTATCTGGTCGCGTTCTGTGCCTGGATGATCCGCTTTCGAAAACCGATCCTGATGGTCATTCTGCCTGTGCTGGCGCTGGCCACCGTATTCACGTTCCGCGTCGATATCGAAGACTCCGGCATCGCTTATTTCAAGCCGGAAAGCCACATTCGTGTGTCCGATCAGTTCATCAACCACGCCAAAGTGGCGGGTACGGCGCCGGGCTGGATCGCCATCGACAGCAAAGAGCCACGCGGCGTACTGACCACCGAAGTGGTGCAGTTCATCGACAAGCTCGACCACTTCATCAAACAGCAGCCGAATGTCAGTTACGGCTATTCCCTGGCCACGTACGTCAAGCGCATGAACCTGGTGCTCAACGACATGAACCCGGAATTTCTGCGGGTGCCGAATGCCGTGGAAAAAGTGACGTCGGTCAATGACGACGGGCAGGTCGAGCGTTTTGAAGTGCCGGGCAATTCACTGATCGAGCAGCACGTGATGCTGTTCGAAAACGGTGGCGGCTCGGACCTGAACAACGTGCTCAACGCCGATTTTTCCAAGGCCTTGACCCTGTACACCATGACCTCGTCGGTCGCCAGTGACTATCAGGGCATGCTCGATCGCCTCGATGCCTGGTTGCTGGTGAACAAACCGGCCAACCTGGAAGTGACCCACGCCGGCACGCCGTTGATCTGGACCGGGGTACTGCAGGAAATCACTCAGGGTCAGGTGCTGAGTTTTTCGCTGGCCTTGCTGGTCGTCACGCTGATGATGATGTACTGGCTGAAATCGGTACGCCTGGGGGTGTTGGGCATGCTGACCTTGCTGACCACTTCGGTGACGGTGTACGGCTTCATGTTCCTGTTCGGCATTGAACTGAATATCGGCACGACACTGGTGACGTTCCTGGTGGTCGGAGTGGTCGATTACGCGGTGCACCTGCTGTCGCGCATCAAGTTGCTGGTGCAGCAGGGCATTGAGATCGACGCGGCCATTTTGCAGGCGATGCACAGCGTCGGCCGTTCGACGGTGATCAACGTGGTGATCTTCTCCGTGGGCTTCATGGCGCTGCTGTTTTCCGACTTCAAGCCGATTGTCGATCTCGGCGCACTGGTGGCGATGGCGCTGTTTTCCAGCGGGGTCATGACCATTGTCCTGGTGACGCTGGTATCGCCGTGGTTCTTTGCGGCGATTGCGCCGGTGCATGCGCCGGCCCCAGCACGGCGCACAGAGGGGGAGCCGGTGCCGGGCTGATTCGCCACCGCGTGGGCGCGCCTGCCCTGAGACGGCAGGCGAGTCTGGTCATGCGGCGCAGCAGGGTTTTCAGTTCAGTGTATTGACCGGGTTTTTTTCGCCATAGCGGGCGATGCGTTCGAACTGACATTCCTGGCGGGCGTCGTTGAGGTTGTTTTCGAACGCTTCGAGGCCATCATGCAATTGCTGCAAATCGCCGATCTGGGTCACCAGTTCGGCTTTTTTTTCGGCAATGGCTCGTTGCGCCATGTCCCACGGGAATTCGTCGCCGCGGTAGTTGTTGAGGATCACCTGCAGCTCTTTGAGCTTGAAGCCCAATTGCTGGGCGCACTTGATGAACGTCAACACCTCGACACTTTGCTGGCTGTAGATGCGGTATTTGCCTTCACGCTTGGGCTCGGGCAACAGGCCGATTTCTTCGTAATGGCGAATGCTTTTGACAGTGGTGCCCGACAGCTGGGCGGCTTTGCCGATATACATAAAGGTCCGTCTCGATGATCAAACATAGCTTAGCGCGATCAGGCGTCATGCCGGATCGGCGGCGATTATATGTCCAATACCATCTGAAAATTGCAACTGCGCGTAAATCACGTGCACAGGCGACGGACGGGCTCGTGAAGGGAACCCGGAAGAGGCACTGACGGCGGCGGGTGCGCCGTCAGTTGAGGCGGCTGGAAAAACCTAGACGGCGGCGGTCACGCGCGCCTGTTCCAGCCACGCATCGCGCTGGTTTGGCTTGGAGCCAAGGATCGGCCCGAAGGTCAGCGTCTTCAGTGGCTTGATGCCGCAGAATTCCAGCGTGGTCTTGCGCATCTGATTCAGCCCGGGCATGCCGTAGATCCATTTGTAGTACCAGTACGGCGTGTCCATGGTCACCAGCAAATGCGCGGTGCGGCCCTTGAGCAGCTTGTCGGGGAAGGCTTTGCCTTCGCGATATTTGAAGGCGAAACCCGGCAGGAAAATCCGGTCGACGAAGCCTTTCAACAGCGCCGGAATCCCGCCCCACCAGATCGGATAAACGAATGTCAGGTGCTCGGCCCAGGTGATATCGGCCTGCGCTTGCAGCAGATCCGGCTCCAGCGGCTGCACCTTGTTGTAGCCTTCGTGCAGAACCGGGTCGAACTCCAGCGCATCCAGACGTAGCAGCCGCACGTCATGCCCGGCGTCCTTGGCGGCCTGAACGTAGGTGTCACTCAATGCCCCGCAAAAGCTGTCGGTGGAAGGGTGACCCAGAATCACGAGCATTCGTTTGCTCATTGTGTGTACTCCTGAAATGAAGCGCACAGGATAGAGTCTGCCCCTAGCGGTAGAGTCAAGGCACCAGCGCATCAAACAAGGCCCGGGCGTAACCGGGCAGGTGATCGAAGTCCCGCGCGCACAGTTGCAGAGTGCGATGCGCCCAGACTTCGTCCAGCGGCCGGCACGTTACCGAGTGCACCGCCGCCCAGCGCTCGATGGCCACTTTGGGCACGATGGCCAGCCCCGCACCTCGCGCGACCATGCGCATGACGCCTTCGAAGCCATCGGCACGGATCCGGATCGACATGCGCTGGCCGATGTGCAGCGCTTGTTCCTCCAGGTGAATCGCCAGCGCGCTGCGGCTGCCAAGCGCGACATAGTCGTGCGCCAGGGTTTCACCAAACGTCAGCGACGACCGACTCACCAAAACATGGTCAGGGGGCAGGATCAGCACCAAGGGATCGTCGCGAAAGGGCCGGGTTTGCAGACCGTGGGTGTCGACCGCGTCGGAGACGATCCCCAGGTCCGCCGCACCTTGGCGCAGGGCGTGCGTGATGCGCGCGCTGGGCAGTTCCTGCAAGTCGATGTCGAGATTGGGATGACCGCGCAGGAAGTCCGCGAGTACTTCCGGCAGGTATTCGGTGATCGCCGTAGTGTTGCATAGCAAACGCACCTGGCCTTTGACGCCTTGTGCGTAATCGGCGAGATCCTGCTGCAGGCGTTCGGCTTGTTGTAGAAGGATGCGCGCGTGGTGGGCGAGGGCTTTGCCGGCCGGCGTCGGCGTGACGCCGCGGCGGCCGCGTTCGAGGAAAGCGATGCCGAGCGAGGCTTCCATCGCACGGATTCTGGCGCTGGCGGCGGCCAGGGAAAAATGGCTGCGCGCCGCGCCGGCGGTGATGTTGCCGGTATCGAGGATGTGCAGGTAGAGGCGCAGGTCGGTGAGGTCGAAGTGCATGATTGGCAGCCTCTGGTTTTTGTGGTGTCTGGGCTAACCCCATCGCTGGCAAGCCAGCTCCCACAGGTTTCAGTGTTGATCTCAAAATGTGTGAACAACAAAAATACGGTGGGAACTGGCTTGCCAGCGATGAGGCCAACAGCTTCAAAGAATATTTCAGCCTCTTGTAGGAGAAGAGGCAGCCTCAGTATATGGCAGATTTCCAGCCAGCCCGGACTGGCGCACAGTAGCGCCATGAACACGCTCACAGACTTCTACCAACACCTCGGCCTTGCCCTGTCTTTGCTGGTCATGATGACCTTCATCCTTGCCGGTCTGATCAAAGGCGTAATCGGCCTCGGCCTGCCCACGGTCGCCATGGGCATGCTCGGTCTGGCTATGGCGCCGTCACAGGCTGCGGCATTGCTGATCATCCCGGCAACACTGACCAACGTCTGGCAACTGGCTTTTGGCGGGCACTTGAAAGGACTGATCAAACGCCTTTGGCCGATGCTGCTGATGATCTTCCTCGGCACCGGCGTCGGCACGTTATGGATCGGTATGGCGGGCGGGCATTGGGTGGTGCGCGGGTTGGGCGCGGCGCTGTTGCTCTACGCGTTGAGTGGATTGTTTTTGCCAACACAGCGCATCCAGCCGCGCCATGAAACCTGGCTCGGCCCCGTGAGCGGTTTGATCACCGGCGTCATCACCTCAGCCACCGGCGTGTTCGTGATTCCTGCGGTGCCATACCTGCAAGCGCTTGGCTTGAGTCGCGATGAATTGGTCCAGGCGCTGGGCCTGTCATTCACCGTTTCGACGTTGGCACTGGCCGCAGGATTGCTCTGGCGTGGCGCCCTCGGTGGCGGCGAACTCAGTGCGTCGCTGCTGGCGCTGATCCCGGCCATTCTGGGTATGTTGCTCGGCCAATGGCTGCGCGAACGCATTAGCGCCGTGCTGTTCAAGCGTGTGTTTTTCATCGGTCTGGGCGTGCTTGGCGCCCATCTGCTGATCAGCGGTTAGCCGAGGCCTCGCTGAGCATTTCGATCTGGCGGATATCAAAATCACGCTCCAGATAATCCATGCGTCGCTCAAAGAACGCCTTCATGTGCGGCAGATTCGAATGCACATCCAGGTGCGCTTGCGACGCCCAGATCTCGTAGAAGATAAACAGCGTTGGATCTTCTTTATCGCGCAGCATGTGGTACTCGATGCAACCCGGCTCCGCGCGGCTCGGCTCAACGTAAGCGCGAAACAACGCCTCGAAGGCTTCGGCTTTTTCCGGGTGGGTCTTGGCGTGCAGGATAAAACCCAGGCGTTCACTCATCACAACAACTCCTCAAATGCAGATGGCTGCGGATGCTATGGCAATAATCGCCATTCGATTCGTGCTTTTCAGTCAAATGTATTTTGCGCAATCAGGCCTTATTCCGCGCGAGGCGGATCGCTAATCTGCCGCCATTCCATTTTCCCTTCTCCACCCAGCCCACTGGCTGCGCCGAGGCTTTCTCATGAAAAAAGTGCTGTTGCTCAATGGCGGTAAAAAATTTGCTCACTCCGACGGTCGCTACAACACCACCCTGCACGAAGCCGCGCTGAGCGTGCTGGATCGCGGCGGGGTCGACGTCAAGACCACCTTCATCGACGAGGGCTACGACGTTGCTGAAGAAGTGGCGAAATTTCTCTGGGCCGACGTGATCATTTATCAGATGCCTGGCTGGTGGATGGGCGCGCCGTGGACGGTGAAAAAGTACCTCGACGAAGTCTTCACCGAAGGCCACGGCAGCCTTTACGCCAGCGATGGCCGCACCCGTTCCGACGCCTCGCAGAAGTACGGCAGCGGCGGCCTGATTCAGGGCAAGCAATACATGCTGTCGCTGACCTGGAACGCACCGCAGCAAGCCTTCGATGACCCGACTGATTTCTTTGAAGCCAAAGGTGTGGATGCGGTGTACTTCCCGTTTCACAAGGCCAACGAGTTTCTCGGTATGACCGGTTTGCCGACGTTCCTCTGTGTCGACGTGATGAAACGGCCGAACATCGAAGGTGACGTGGCGCGTTATGAGCAGCATTTGACCGAGGTGTTTGGTCTCAAGGCCTGAAGGGTTTCGGGCTACTATCGGTGGTAACAGCAAAAGATCGCAGCCTGCGGCAGCTCCTACAGCGCGTTGCAGTCATCTGCGATCTTGGCGATCTCAAAGAGGACACCCGTGAAAGCCAGATCCGATGAGTTGCAGATTTTCGTCTGCGTGATCGAATGCGGTTCGATTTCCGCCGCCGCCGAACAGGTCGGGCAAACGCCGTCGGCGGTCAGCCGCACGTTGTCGAAGCTGGAAGCCAAGCTCGACACCACGTTGATCAACCGCACCACGCGGCGCATGGACCTGACCGAGGAGGGCAAGTATTTCTTCGAGCAGGCCAAGCTGATTCTCGATCAGATGGATCAACTCGAAGAGCGCCTGTCCTCGCGCCAGCAAACCCCGTCCGGGCGCCTGCGCATCAACGCCGCATCACCGTTCATGCTTCACGCGGTGGTCCCGTACATCGACGAATTCCGCCGTCTCTATCCGGACATCCAGCTCGAACTCAACAGCAATGACCTGATCATTGACCTGCTGGAACAAAGCACCGACATCGCCATCCGTATCGGCACACTCGCCGATTCGACGCTGCACGCGCGTTCGCTCGGTTGCAGTCCGCTGCTGATCGTCGCCAGTCCCGCCTATCTGGAAAAACACGGCGCGCCGCAGCAAGTCGCCGATCTGAGCGAGCACACCTTGCTCGGCTTCACCCAGAACGAAGGCCTCAACCAATGGCCGCTGCGCTACGTCCACGGCGACCGCTGGCCGATTACCCCGGCGATCAGCGCTTCCAGTGGCGAGACCGTGCGTCATCTGGCGCTGGAAGGGCAGGGCATTGCCTGCCTGTCGCACTTCATGACCATCGATGATCTTCGTGCCGGGCGCTTGAAAGTCCTGCTTGGCGAGTTCAACAGCGGTTATCGCCAGCCGATCAACGCCGTGTACTACCGTAACTCGCAACTGGCGCTGCGCATTCAGTGCTTTCTCGACTTTATCCAGAGCAAACTCGCTGCTTACGCCAGCGCCGATTTCAAGGGCTGATTCGTGACCTCTGCGCAAGAGTGAATTGGCCGAGGGCGGGTTTTTCCCTCGGACCCACGGGCAGATACTCGTCCCATCACTTATTCACGCAGGGAGTTTCTCCATGAACGTATTCATCACCGGCGCTGCCGGTTTTATCGGCGGCTCGATCGCCACCGGTCTGGTTCAGGCCGGTCATAAAGTCACCGGTCTGGTGCGCAGCGCCGAACAGGCTGCTGAGCTCCAGGCACTCGGCATGACTGCGGTCATCGGCACCCTCGACGACAAAACACTGCTCGCCGAACAGGCTCGCGCTGCCGACGCAGTTATCAACGCCGCCAGCAGTGACCATCGCGGTGCAGTTGAAGCGTTGCTCGATGCCTTGCGCGGTTCCAACAAAGTGTTCCTGCACACCAGCGGTTCGAGCATCGTCGGCGATGCGTCGGGCGGCAAGTCCAGCGACATCGTCTACTACGAAGACAATCTGCCGGAGCCGACCGTCGACAAGGCTGCGCGTGTGGCCATCGACAATCTGATCCTCGCCGCGGCAAAGGATGGCGTGAATTCTGCCGTCATCTGCAACACGCTGATCTACGGCCACAGCCTGGGCGTCAATCGCGACAGCGTGCAACTGCCGCGACTGCTCAAACAAGCACGCAAAAGCGGCGTAGTGCGCCACGTCGGCCCTGGCCAGAACATCTGGTCCAACGTGCACATCGAAGACGTCGTCGCCCTGTATCTGCTGGCACTGACCAAGAACGTACCGGGTACTTTCTACTTCGTTGAGAGCGGCGAAGCCTCGTTCATCGACATGACCACCGCCATGGCCGAAGCCCTGAATCTCGGCCAACCACAAGACTGGCCACTGAAAGACGCCGAAGCCGAATGGGGCTACGAAATGGCCAACTACGGCCTCGGCTCCAACAGCCGAGTGCGCGGCAAACATGCGCGCGAACTGCTGGGCTGGGCACCGAAGCGTACATCGGTGGTTGAATGGATTCGTAACGAAATGGTGTGAGTCGTCCACCAACTCCCACAGATTTTGCGCATCCTCTCTGGAGGAATGCGATCAAAACTGTGGGAGCGAGCCTGCTCGCGAAAGCGGTGGATCAGTCGGCAGAGATGTTGAATGTGAAGCCGCCTTCGCGAGCAGGCTCGCTCCCACATTGGTTTCCCGTTCACCGAAAGACCATGTAAATCCTGCCCCGCGATTTTCATTAATCACGACAAGACATATCCATCAGCGACACGCCTTACCTCTCCACGAAAATTACTTTCATGCGGTTTGAAATCTCGATCTCGAAATGATTTATGAGTTTCACAACCCATTCGAACGTGACCCTTTCGAGGAGTACCGCATGACGCCTTCCTTCGGCTATTGGCTGCTGGTCTATGCCGCCGTTGCCATCATTGCGCTGATCGTGTTGATCGCCCGTTACCGGCTCAATCCGTTCATCGTCATCACCCTGATTTCCATTGGTCTTGCGCTGGTCGCGGGGATGCCGCCGTCGGGTGTGGTGGGGGCGTATGAGGCCGGGGTGGGCAAGACGCTGGGGCATATTGCGCTGGTGGTCGCGCTGGGCACGATGCTCGGCAAGATGATGGCCGAGTCCGGTGGCGCCGAGCAGATGGCGCGCACGCTGATCGACAAGTTTGGCGAGAAGAACGCGCATTGGGCGATGGTTTGCATCGCGTTTCTGGTCGGTCTACCGCTGTTCTTCGAAGTCGGTTTCGTCTTGCTGGTGCCGATTGCGTTCACCGTGGCCCGGCGCGTCGGCGTGTCGATTCTGATGGTCGGTTTGCCGATGGTCGCCGGCCTGTCGGTGGTGCATGCGCTGGTGCCGCCGCACCCGGCGGCGATGCTTGCGGTGCAGGCCTATCAGGCGTCGGTCGGGCAGACCTTGCTGTATGCGATTGCCATCGGTATTCCGACCGCGATCATCGCCGGCCCGTTGTACGCCAAGTTCATCGTGCCGCGCATTCAACTGCCGACGGATAACCCGCTGGAAAAGCAATTTCTCGACCGCGAACCGCGCGACAAACTGCCGGGTTTCGGCATCACCATGGCGACCATTCTGTTGCCGGTGGTGTTGATGCTGATCGGCGGCTGGGCCAACCTGATTTCTACGCCGGGCAGCGGCTTCAACCAGTTCCTGTTATTCATTGGCAACTCGGTGATTGCGCTGCTGCTGGCGACCTTGTTGAGTTTCTGGACGCTGGGTATCGCCCAGGGTTTCAACCGCGAATCGATCCTCAAATTCACCAACGAATGCCTGGCACCCACCGCCAGTATCACTCTGCTGGTGGGCGCTGGCGGTGGCTTGAACCGCATTCTGGTGGATGCAGGCGTGACTGATCAGATCGTCGGCCTCGCTCATGAATTCCACCTGTCGCCGCTGATCATGGGCTGGCTGTTCGCCGCGTTGATGCGCATCGCCACCGGTTCGGCGACCGTGGCCATGACCACTGCGTCCGGCGTGGTCGCGCCAGTGGCCATTGGTCTGGGATATCCACACCCTGAGCTGTTGGTGCTGGCGACCGGTGCTGGCTCGGTTATCTTTTCTCACGTCAACGACGGCGGCTTCTGGTTGATCAAGGAATACTTCAACATGACGGTCGCGCAGACGTTCAAGACCTGGACCGTGCTCGAGACGCTGATCTCGGTAGTCGCGTTCGGCCTGACCGTCGGCCTTTCTTACCTGCTGTAACCGGAGCCCGCCGCCCATGGACATCCTCTACCAGATCCGCGCACGTCAGGATTCCTTCAGCGCCGGAGAAGGTCGCATCGCCCGGCTGATGCTCGACGACGTCGGTTTTGCCGCGAGCGCCAGCCTCGAAGACCTCGCGCAACGCGCCGAAGTCAGCACCGCCACGCTGTCGCGTTTCGCCCGCACTGTCGGCTGCCGCGACCTGCGTGATCTGCGCCTGCAACTGGCACAGGCCAGCGGCGTTGGCAGCCGTTTTCTCGACCCGGCGGGCACGCCTGAGCAGTCGGCGTTCTACGGGCAGATCGTCGGCGACATCGAAACCACGCTGCGCCAGCATCTGGCCGGATTCGACGAGTCACGCTTCGCCGACGCAGTGAAACTGCTCGGCCAGGCACGAATGATTCACGCCTTCGGCATGGGCGGTTGCTCGACCCTGTGCAGCGATGAATTGCAGGTACGCCTGGTGCGCCTCGGCTACCCGATTGCGGTGTGTCATGACGCGGTGATGATGCGTGTCACCGCCGCCAGCCTGAACGCCGAGCAAGTGCTTATCGTCTGTTCGCTGACCGGCATCACCCCGGAGCTGCTCGAGACCGTGGAACTGGCGCGCAACTACGGCGCACGCATTCTGGCGATCACCCGCGCCGATTCGCCGTTGGCGCAACTGGCCGACATCGTCCTGCCGCTGCAAGGCGCAGAAACCTCGTTCATCTACAAACCGACGGCGGCGCGCTACGGCATGCTGCTCGCCATCGACGTGCTCGCAACCGAGCTGGCGCTGGCCAATCCTGAAGACAATCAAGAACGTCTGCGGCGGATCAAACTCGCCCTCGACGAATACCGTGGCGGCGACGATCACCTGCCGCTGGGAGACTGACATGCTGTACGACACCCTGATTCGCAATGCCCTGATCATCGATGGCAGCAACACCCCCGGTTACCGCGCTGACGTGGCGATTCGCGATGGCCGCATCGAGCATATCGGCGACTTGCACGATGCCACGGCGACCGAAGAAATCGACGCGGCCGGTCGTGTGCTGGCGCCCGGTTTTATCGATGTGCACACCCACGATGACACCGTGGTGATTCGTCAGCCAGAGATGCTGCCCAAGCTCAGTCAGGGCGTGACCACGGTGATTGTCGGTAACTGCGGGATCAGCGCGTCGCCAGTCAGTCTGAAAGGTAATCCGCCGGATCCGATGAATCTGCTCGGCACGGCGGCGGCATTTGTTTATCCACGCTTCAGCGATTACCGCGCGGCGGTCGAAGCGGCGAATACCACGCTGAACGTGGCGGCACTGATCGGCCATACGGCGCTGCGCAGTAATCATCTGGATGACCTGTTCCGCACCGCGACCCCGGATGAAATTACCGCGATGCGTGAGCAGTTGCGCGAAAGCCTTGAGGACGGCGCGTTGGGTTTATCCACAGGTCTGGCGTACGCCAGCGCCTACAACGCCTCCACCGATGAAGTGATGCAACTGACCGAAGAACTCACGGCGTTCGGCGCGGTGTACACGACCCATCTGCGCAGCGAATTCGCCCCGGTTCTGGAAGCGATGGATGAGGCTTTTCAAATCGGCCGTCACGCTAAGTCGCCGGTGATCATTTCCCACCTCAAATGTGCCGGTGTCGGTAACTGGGGGCGCAGTCCGCAGTTGCTCGCCTCATTGGAAGAAGCCGCGAAAACCCACCCGGTCGGCTGCGATTGCTATCCGTATGCAGCAAGTTCTTCGACACTGGATTTGAAGCAAGTCACCGACGCCCACCGCATCACCATCACCTGGTCGACGCCGCACCCGGAAGTCAGCGGCCGCGACCTGATCGACATCGCTGCGGAATGGAATCTGCCGTTGCTCGACGCCGCCAAACGCCTGCAACCGGCGGGCGCGGTGTACTACGGCATGGACGAGGCGGATGTACGGAGAATCCTCGCGCATCCGTTGTCGATGGTCGGTTCTGACGGACTGCCGGAAGATCCGTTCCCGCACCCGCGTCTGTGGGGTGCTTTCCCACGGGTGTTGGGACATTTCAGCCGCGACGTCGGGCTGTTTCCGCTGCACACCGCCGTACACAAGATGACTGGGCTGTCGGCCGCGCGATTCGGACTGAAGGAGCGCGGTGAAATTCGTGAAGGCTATTGGGCGGATCTGGTGTTGTTCGACCCGGCGACGGTGCGTGATGTGGCGGACTTTCACGACCCGCAACGTGCGGCGTTGGGCATCGACGGTGTTTGGATCAACGGTGTTCTGAGCTATCGCGACGGGCAGGCGAATGGTCGCAGGAAAGGGCGGTTTCTCGCACGCGATGGGAATTTACGCGACGGGTTTAAGTGATTCTGCTGACGTCAAAAGATCGCAGCCTTCGGCAGCTCCTACATGGGAATGCGACCTTCTGTAGGAGCTGCCGAAGGCTGCGATCTTTTGAACTGTGTCTCATAGTGGCACTGTGCAATTAAAGAAACGCCAGCCCAAGCCGAATTGCTGACATCCACCCCGTCTACACTGTGGGGCCAATCAGTCAGGGAGCACCCCATGAGCTTCGGCAAAACCACCCCGATTCTGCGGATCTTCGATGAAGCCAAGGCTGTCGAGTTCTACGTCGATTTTCTGGGTTTCAAGATCGACTGGCAGCATCGTTTCGAGGCGAATTTTCCGTTGTATCTGCAGGTGTCGCGTGGCGAGTGTGTGTTGCATTTGTCCGAGCATCACGGCGATGCGTGCCCAGGTTCGGCGCTGCGCATCGAGACCGATGAGCTGGAGGCGTTTCAGGAGCAGTTGGTGGCCAAGGATTACAAATTCTCGCACCCGGGCATTCAGGCGATGCCGTGGGGGAGTCAGGACATGACGATCGTTGATCCGTTTGGTAATCGGCTGGTGTTTACCAATGCGATTTGTCTCTGAAGCGAAAAGCCCCTCACCCTAACCCTCTCCCGGAGGGAGAGGGGACTGATTGTGGGATGCTTTCGAGTTACGTCGACCTGAATATGCTTTGCTGAATCCATAATCGACTCGGTCGTTCAGGTCGATGTACAACGCCAGACACTTCGGTCGGCCCCCTCTCCCTCCGGGAGAGGGCTGGGGTGAGGGGAAAAATCGCAACCCAGACAAATAAGCCCGCTGCCGAACCACCAAGGTCTGACAGCGGGCTTTTTCGTCACTCGGTCGGCACTAACTTGTCCAGTATGCGATTAACCGCCAGCTCCGCTAGCATCACCACTTGAGCGATGCCTTGCAGGGTTTTGCGGTGCGTGCCTTCGACCATCGCTGCGTGGTTATGCAGCATCACGGTGGCCGAGCCGAGGGTTTCACTGGCATCGACCAGCAGCGACTCGGTATCGGCTTCGGGGTCGGTCATGTACAGCTTGTTGGGTTTGTAGGGCGCGGCCATGATCTCGGCGGTTGGTGGTCCGAGGTAATGGTCGAGGGCGCGCTCGGCGGCTTCGTGGAATTTCTTTGAGTCGGGGGATTCGTACGGGGAGCCCGGGTCGGTGACCGGTGGGTTTGGCGTTACTTTGAACATTGAGTCTTTCTCCAGAAGAGCCGCAGCCATCTCGCTACTAAACGAGAGGGGTGGCAGCTGTGCGCAAGTTAGTAGACCGGCAGAAGACTCAAGATCCGGCGCACCCGAAGATGCCATGCGCACAGCTACCATCAAGTGCAAGCGAAAGCCCGACTGGATGATTCTTGTGCAACCGTAAGTCAACTAATCCGGGCTACTAAACCCGATCACTGGGAATCAGTGACCCGATTGAAGTTACGCAGCAAGCCCTGGGCGCACAAGCCGGCGGATTCTGGCTTAGGCGTAGGTTACGGCGCAAGGATTTGTGGGCTGTTTCGCGTAACGCTGAGTGTCCTTAAACACCTGTGATGCGGGATGTTTATTGCGCTCAAGTATCGAAGATTTACCTGTAGGCATTGTGGGCTGCAACTGACGCCATCGCTGGCAAGCCAGCTCCCACAGGTTTACGTGCAAGCAATCGATTTTGTGGACGACTCGGACACTGTGGGAGCTGGCTTGCCAGCGATGAGGCCGGAACAATCACCCGCGATGCATCTGCCGAAACTCCCCCGGCGGCATCCCGCGACGACTCTTGAACGTGCGGTGAAACGACCTCGGTTCGGTAAACCCCAGATACTGCGCAATGTCCTGAATCGGCAAGGCGCTATTGAGCAAATAATGCTCAGCCAGTTCCTGGCGCAAATCATCGAGAATTTGCTGATACGACGTCCCCGCCTGATGCAACTGCCGCTGCAACGTCCGCACGGAAACGGCGAGCTGTTCGGCGACCTGCTCCTTGCGCGGCAAGCCTTCCTTGAGCAACTGGCGCAGGATGTTCTTCACCTGCTGCTCAAGCGACGCATCCTCCAGCGTCGCCATCAATCCCAGCGCATGTTCTTCCAGTGTGCGCAGTAACTGCGCATCTGCCTGACGCAACGGTAACTGCAAATACGCCAGCGGCACGACCAGCGCCGAATACGGCTGATCGAACAACACCGGGCAATCGAAAAACTGCTCATATTGCGCCAGCGTCACCTCGTCCGGGCGGGCGTGCTCCAGCCACACAGCTGCCGGCGACATCTGCGTATCAGCGATCCAGCGTGCATAGTGCAGCCAGGAGCCGAGGACGTTTTCCACCAGGTGGCGACGAATCCGTGGACGCTGATAACGGCAGGTCCAGATCAGATGCACGTGGCCATCCAGCACCTCGGCGCGACTGACGCCCATGTCGCCCACCAGTTTCTCGAACGGCATGATCCGGCTCATCGCATCGCCCAGCGTCGCGCAGTTCATGGTGATGTAGCCGAGCACACTCCACGAATTGGGCAGGACGAAATTCGCCGCGTTAAGCCCGAACAGCGGATCGCCCGAGTGTTCGCAGAAATAATCCAGCAAGCGTTCATGCGCTTCACCGGGCAAACGCAGGGTGTTGTCGCTCAACTGCTGCGCCTGCAAACCCGCCGCCGCCAACGCAGGCTCGATGGCCATGCCCAGTTGTTCGGCATGGCGCAGGTACTTGAGCAGCGGCGGAACCGAGGTGAAGCCGAGCGATTGCATGATCCCATTCCTTTGATCAATGGCGGCGGAGGCGGACGAATAGCCTGAAAGGTAATTTGAAACCCCGACTAAAGTAAATGGCTGACGCTTGCGCGACGTTTGACTCAATTGGCTACACGAACTGGCCGGATACGACCGTGACACTTGGCGGCCGCTGGCTAGTATGGAGGCCTGAAATATCACTGATTCGACGGCAAAAAAGGACACACGCATGCGACGCTGGAACGGCTGGGGAGATGCAACCACGGTGGTCGAACTGCCGGCCCAGGGCGCGGAGTTTCTTCATGAACGCCTGGGCGAGGGGCGCGCGCTGCCCGATGCGACCCTTGAAGCAGCATTGGCGCGTGTGCCGGCCTCGCGGTTGTCGGCGCACACTTTGTACAGTATCGATGCTCATGATCGTTTGTTGCATGCGCGGGGCCAGAGCCTGCCGGACTGGCTGGCGTTGCGCGAAGGTGCGCTGGGCAATTATCCCGACGCGGTGGCGTTTCCCGAGACCGCTGAACATATTCGCCGATTGCTGGCGCTCGCCCATGAACAGGACTTGTGTCTGATCCCGTATGGCGGCGGCACCTCGGTGGCCGGGCACATCAATCCGCCGGATTCAGCGCGGCCAGTGGTGACGGTGTCACTGGCGCGGATGAATCGCCTGATCGACCTCGATGAACAGAGCCTGCTGGTAACGTTCGGCCCCGGTGCGAGTGGCCCGCAGGTGGAAAGTCAGTTGCGTGCGAAAGGCTACACGCTCGGGCATTTCCCGCAGTCGTGGGAGTTGTCGACGTTGGGCGGTTGGGTGGCCAGCCGTTCCAGCGGTCAGCAGTCGTTGCGCTATGGCCGGATCGAGCAATTGTTTGCGGGCGGCACCTTGGAAACCTTTGCCGGGCCTTTGGAAATTCCAACGTTCCCAGCCTCAGCGGCGGGCCCTGATCTGCGCGAAGTGGTGCTGGGTTGCGAAGGCCGGTTCGGGATCATTTCCGAGGTCAAGGTGCGGGTCAGCGCATTGCCTGCCGATGAACGTTTCTATGGCGTGTTTCTGCCCTCTTGGACCAAGGCCCTGCAAGCCATCCGCCAATTGGCCCAGGCACGCGTACCGCTGTCGATGCTGCGCCTGTCCAACGCCGTGGAAACCGAAACGCAACTGGCGCTGGCCGGTCATCCGCAACAAATCGCCTGGCTGGAAAAGTACCTGAAGTTAAGGGGCGCGGCGGAGGGGAAATGCCTGCTGACCTTCGGCGTCACCGGCAATCGCCGACAAAATGCATTGTCGCTGACGCAGGCGCGGCAGCATCTGAAGGCCTTCGGCGGCGTGTTCACCGGTACTTTGCTCGGCAAGAAATGGGCGCAGAACCGCTTCCGTTTCCCCTACCTGCGCGAGAACCTGTGGAACGCCGGTTACGTGGTCGACACCCTCGAAACCGCCACCGACTGGAGAAACGTCGACAACCTGCTCAACCGCATCGAAAACAGTCTGCGCGAGGCCTTGGCCGCCGAAGGCGAACGCGTGCACGTGTTCACCCACCTGTCCCACGTCTACGGCGAAGGTTCGAGCATCTACACCACTTACGTATTTCGCCCAGCGGCGGATTACCCGGCGACGCTGGCACGCTGGAAAGCGCTCAAACACGCGGCCAGCCAGACCATCGTCGACAACCACGGCACCATCAGTCACCAGCATGGCGTCGGCAAGGATCACGCGCCGTACCTGTTGCGTGAGAAGGGCGCACTGGCGATGGACACCTTGCAGGCGTTGAGCAAACACTTCGATCCGGCCGGGCGCCTCAATCCCGGCACGCTGCTGCCGGAGTGACGGCCATGAGTCAGCAATGGAACGCCGCGTGGCGCCAGCAGATTCTGCCGACGCTGGCCGAGGAAACCTGGGATCTGATCGTCATCGGCGGCGGCATCAGCGGCGCCGGAATCCTGCGTGAAGCGGCGCGTCGTGGCTGGCGCTGCCTGCTGCTGGAGCAACGCGATTTCGCCTGGGGCACCTCCAGCCGTTCTTCGAAAATGGTCCATGGCGGTTTGCGTTACATCGCCAAGGGCCAGTGGCGCCTGACTCGTGATTCGGTGCGCGAACGTCAGCGCTTGCTCGACGAAGCGCCGGGGCTGGTCGAGCCGATGAGTTTCCTGATGCCGCACTATCGCGGCGGCTTTCCCGGGCCACGGGTGTTGGGTGGTTTGCTGAGCGTGTACGACGCCTTGGCGGGACGGAGCAGCCATCGCTTTCATGATGCGCAACAACTGCGTTATCTGGCGCCGGGCGTGAGGGAAAACGACTTGCTCGGTGGCACCTGTTTTGTCGATGCGCTGACCGATGATGCGCGGCTGGTGATGCGTGTGTTGAGCGAGGCGCGGGCCGAGGGTGCGGTCGTGGTCAATGGCGTGCGCGTCGAACATCTGTTGCGTGAAAACGGGCGAGTGTGTGGCGTTCAGATCGAGGATTGCGAGGCCGGTTCGTCACTTCAATTGCGCTGCGGTGTTCTCGCTGTGGCGACTGGCGCGTGGGCTGAGCGTCTGCGGCCGACTGAGGCAGCACGGCAATTACGGCCATTGCGTGGCAGCCATTTGTTGCTGCCGGGTTGGCGTTTGCCGGTGGCGCAGGCGTTTACTTTTCTGCATCAGCGTGATCGTCGTCCGGTGTTCGTTTTCCCATGGGAAGGCGCGACGGTGGTGGGCACCACGGACCTTGATCATCGTGAGGATCTGGATCAGAGCGCGAGCATCAGCGCTGGAGAACTCGACTATCTGCTGGCCGCCTGCACGCAACAATTTCCCGGCGCAGAAGTGACGGCGAATGATGTGCTGTCGACCTGGTCCGGCGTGCGTCCGGTGGTGGGCAGCGCAGGTGCGCATCAAGACAAACCGTCGAACGAAACACGCGAGCATGTGCTGTGGCAGGAGCCCGGTTGCGTGACACTGGCCGGCGGCAAACTGACCACGTTCCGCCCGCAGGCCATCGAAGTGCTCAAGGCCTGCGCGAGCATGCTGGACCGTCCCTTTGTCGATGACGCCGCGCCGGTGTTTGCCGCAGTCCCTGCGCTGGCGATTCCTGAGTTGAGCAGCTATCAGTGGCGACGTCTGGCCGGAAGGCATGGCCGAGAGCTGCCAAGGCTGGCGCAACTGATCAAAGACGTCGGCCACGACACGGTCGGCGCCACGGATACGTTGTGGGCGGAATTGGCCTTCGCCTGCGAGAGTGAAATGGTTCTGCACCTGGATGATTTACTACTGCGCCGCACGCGTCTGGGCCTGCTGTTGCCTCGCGGTGGCGAAGAGTATTTCGCCGCCATCCGCCCACTCTGCCAGCCACGACTGGCCTGGAGCGACGAGCACTGGCAGCAGGAAATTCAGCGTTATCGGGCGTTGTGGCAACGCCATCACGGTTTGCCGGATGCCACGCCTTGATGCCCCTTGAAGAGAGCTCCATGGATAACCACCCGAACAAGCGTTACCTGCTGGCCATCGACAACGGCACCCAGAGCGTGCGCGCGCTGCTCTTCGATTTGCAGGGCAATCTGCTCGGCAAAGGCAAGGTCGAACTGCAGGCGTATTACTCGACGCAACCGGGCTGGGCCGAGCAGGATCCGGAGTATTACTGGGCGAAACTCGGCGAGGCTTGCCAGCAAGTGTGGGCGCAGACCGGCATCGACCGTTCGCAGATTGCCGGCGTTTCCCTGACCACTCAGCGCGGCACGGTGATCAATGTCGATGCCGAGGGCAAGCCATTGCGCCCGGCGATTCTGTGGCTCGATCAGCGTCAGAGCGAAGTCGAAGGCGGCATCAAAGGGCCGTGGGGCTGGTTGTTCAAACTGGTCGGCGCACAGGCCACTGTGGATTATTTTCGTGCCCAGGCTGAGGCGAACTGGATAGCAAAACACCAACCTGAAGTGTGGGCGGCGACCGACAAGTTTTTGTTGCTGTCGGGGTTTCTCACTCATCGACTGTGCGGGCGCTTTGTCGACTCGGTAGGGTGCTGCGTCGGCTATCTGCCATTCGACTTCAAAAGGCTGAAATGGGCTGCACCGAGTGACTGGAAATGGCAGGCGCTGGCGGTACGTCCGGAGCAATTGCCGACCCTGCACAAACCCGGTGAAACCCTCGGCTACATCACCGCTGAAGCGGCTCGCCATACGGGCATTCCCGAAGGCTTGCCGCTGATTGCTGCCGGCGCCGACAAAGCGTGCGAAGTGGTCGGGTCCGGCGTGGTCGATGCGAGCACGGTGTGCCTGTCCTACGGCACTACGGCGACGATTACCAGCACCCGCTCGCGCTATTTGGAAATCGTCCCGTTGATCCCGCCGTACCCCTCGGCGGTGCCCGATCAGTACAACTGTGAGGTGATGATTTATCGCGGTTACTGGATGGTCAGCTGGTTCAAGAACGAATTCGGTTTGCGCGAGATGCAACAGGCCAAAGAGCAGGGCATCGAGCCGGAGCAGTTGTTTGATGCGCTGGTTGAGGCGGTCCCGCCGGGCTCGATGGGTTTGATGCTGCAACCGTACTGGTCGCCGGGGATTCGCGAGCCGGGTGTCGAGGCGAAAGGCGCGATGATCGGCTTCGGTGATGTGCATACTCGTGCGCATATTTATCGGGCGATTCTTGAGGGGCTGGCGTATGCGTTGCGCCAGGGCATGGAGAATATCGAGCGGCGTTCGAAGGTCTCGGTCAAGCGTTTGCGCGTTGCTGGTGGTGGTTCGCAGAGTGATGCGGCGATGCAGCTGACGGCGAATATTTTTGGCCTGCCGGCGGAGCGTCCGCATGTGTATGAAGCGTCGGGTCTGGGCGCGGCGATTTGCTGTGCGGTGGGGTTGGGACTGCATGCGGATTTTCCCTCGGCGATCGCGGCAATGACTCGCGTCGGTACGGTTTTCACCCCGCAGCCCGAAGCGCAAAAAATCTACGAACAACTGTACAAAGACGTGTACCTGCGCATGTACCGCCAGCTTAAACCGCTGTACCAGAGCATCCGCAAAATCACCGGCTACCCCGCCTAAAAAGCACACCACAAATCCCCCTGTAGGAGCTGCCGAAGGCTGCGATCTTTTGATCTTGTTTTTCAAGATCAACGTCAAAAGATCGCAGCCTTCGGCAGCTCCTACAGAAACCGTATTGCGATTCGATGTGGCGCCATCGGAGACTTTTTCTGGTGAGATCGGACAGTGTCACCAGCGGGGTCGGTTGTTAGGCTCACCCCCCACGGCACCTCCAATAAGAACGAAAAGCAATGAAGCTGACTTTCCTCCTGTTGCTGCTTTGTGCAACGGCCCCGAGCGCCTGGGGCTGGTCGAACCATACGGTGGGCAGCTATCTGGCGTTGCAGGATCTGCCGGCGTTGCGTGATGCACCTGCGGTTGAAGTCGAGCCACTTGAGCAGTTTCTCACCGAGCAATATCCCGCCGTTCTGGCGCTGTTGGAGCAGCAGGAAAGCTTCGCCCGCGAGCACTTCGCTCAGTACCCGCCACGCCCCGACAATCTGAAATTGCCGGCGGTGCCGAGTGACAATTTGCGCCACGACTTTCTCACTGCGCTGCGCATCAATCCCGAGATTCATCTGGCGATGGTCATCCAGCCATTGCCCGGCAAAGACCTGCCCGAACGTGAGCATCTGCAGGCCAATCAGGTCATGGTCGAGCAGACCCTGTCACCGTGGAATCGCCAGCGCTTCATCGTCATCGCCGATCACGAAAAAGTCGCGCCACTGGCCGTGCTCGCCAGCGCCGCCGACGAGCCGGATTACGGCCACGACATCAACCTGTTCAGCGACAACCCCGGCGACGCTGGCGCGCGCTACGGCTTCGGCCCGCAACCCTTTGGTGACGAGCGTTTCCAGTACAGCTCGCAGGCGCCGTTTCATATGGGCTTCTTCCATGAAAGCGCGGTGGTGTACGCCGCTGCCGGTTTCCTTGAGCGCAGTTGGCCGGACTGGCGCGCCTATCAATACATGGGCCTGGCGCGGCTGGCGTTTGCCAGCGGTCATCCGTATTGGGGTTATCGCTTTCTTGGCTGGGGCCTGCACCACATTCAAGACCTGACTCAGCCGTATCACGCCAAGCCATTGCCGGGCGTCGATCTCGCCAGTCTTCTGTTGCTGGAAGGCAAGGCAATCGCTGGTTTCGCTGAGGACAAACAGGCCTCGATCGAACGCGTCGCCACTCGGCATATGGAAGTGGAGAAGTACCAGTCGACCTGGCTGCGGCGCTTGCTGCGCGTCGGTCAGCCGCACCCGATGCTCGCGGCTTACGCCGATGTGGCTCAGGACAAAACCTACCCGCCGTACTCGGTCGACTACCTGCGCGAAGTGGTCAGTGCCGAATCGGTCAACGACTCGGCAGCGTTCGATGAGGCCATCGGGCAGTGGCTTGAGACAGCACCGACGACCGGTGATTTCAGCAGCGGCAATCAGCTGCATCGCGAAAATTTCGACCATCCGGCACTTAACCGGCAACTGTTCAAGTTGCTGGGGCATTTCGGCTCGCACAGTCGAATCTACGTCAGCGCGGGATTGGCGCCCTAGCCCTCGCGGCAGGACAAAAAAACAATAAAAACACAGGGAAGGAGGAACACATGATCAACACTCGATTGCGCCTGACGGGCGCCGCGCTCCCCGGTGTCGGCCTGGCCGGGCTGTTGCAACTGTGCGCAGTCGATGCGGCGCACGCGGTGGAGTTCAGCTTCATGGACAAACAAGTCACCGGCTCTCTCGACACGACTTTGTCTTACGGTCGTTTGTGGCGGGTGCAGGGCCGCGACAAAACCAATGACGACGTCAACACCAACGACGGCAATCGCAACTTCGACACCGGACTGGTTTCCGAGGTGTACAAGATCACCTCCGAACTTGAAGCCAACTATCAAAACTACGGTGTGTTCGTGCGCGGCACCGCGTTTTACGACACGCAACTGATGGACAAGCGCAACGACTACTACGACAACAACAGCCCGTCGCAACCGAGCCAGAGCTACCCGCAGGACGATCATTTTACCCGCCAGACCCGCGACATCGCCGGCAGCCGCATCGAGATGCTCGACGCCTATGTGCATAGCAGTTGGGACGTTGCGCAGATGCCAGTAACGGCGCGTGTCGGCCGTCAGGTGTTCAACTGGGGCGAGGGGATTTTCTATCGCGGCGGGGTCAACACCACCAACCCGGTGGACGCCTCCAAGTACCGCTTGCCCGGCGCCGAAGTCAAGGAAGTGCTGGTGCCGGTCGAGGCGCTGAGCTTCAACATCGGCCTGACCGATTCGCTGACCATGGAGAGTTTCTACCAGACCAACTGGAAAGAAACCCGCATCGACCCGGTCGGCACCTTCTACTCGCAGACCGACTTGTTCGCCGACGGCGGCAATACCGGTTACAACAACTTCAGCGGCACAGCGCTCGATACGCCGGTGCCGGGGTTTGGCAACGTCATCGGTCTGTACAGCGCGCTGGGCAACAACCCGTTGTTGAACTCCGCCCTGCAAACCACTGGCCTGTACGCCAACGGCGTCACTCCGGCCTACGGCAACACACTGAAAGTGGCGAGCGTCGGCAAGGACTACAACGCACGCAACGATGGCCAGTTCGGCTTCGCCTTTCGCTACATCGCCGAACAGCTCAACAGCACCGAGTTCGGTTTGTACATGGTCAATTACCACGCCAAGGAGCCGACCATCGCGGCGGATCTGGGCGGCTACAAAGGCATCGACATGGATGCGCTGACTAACCTGTTGTCCGGTGTCGCCGGCAGTCAGGCCGGGGCGTTGGCCAACGGTCTGGCCACGGCTGATGTGATGGGCAATATCCAGGCACATCGGCGTTATGCCGAAGACATCCGCATGTACGGCTTCAGCTTCAACACCACGTTGGGCGAGGCCTCGGTGTTTGGTGAAATCGCTTATCGGCCGAATCTGCCGATCGGTGTCGCGGCCACTAATGATTTGATTGGCGATTTGGCCAACGGTGCGGCTGTGGCGGTGACGGGACGGTCGATCAACGTCGGCGGGCAGATGGTCAATCTCAACAGCGAGATCAACAACGCCGAGCGTGTGGAAGCATTCAACACCTCCGTCGGCACCATCTACAACTTCGGCCCGACGGCATCGTTCGACTCACTGTTCGGCATCTTCGAACTGGCCTCCGAACACCTGCGCGGCAGCAGCCTGCAATACACCGCCTACGACGGCAGTCGTCGTTACTACGCCGGCACGGGCAACTATTCCTATGTCTCCGGCGGTGATCGCGACGATCAGGTCAACCGCAATTCCTACAGCTACACGGCAATGCTCAACGGCACCTGGAACGACGTGTACGCCGGGGTCAACGTCTCGCCGTACATCGTTTACAAGGACGATTTCGAGGGCAACAGCTATCAGGCCGGCAACACCATCGAAGGGCGCAAGGCTTACACGCTGGGGATCAAGGCCAACTACCAGAACAAGCTCGAAGCCGAGTTGCAGTACACCGAGTTCTACGGCGGCGGGCAGAACAACGGCATTCGCGACCGCGATAACGTCGGGTTCAACCTCAAGTATTTCTTGTGATTGGCCGGAGCAAATCTTGCGGCACCCCGTCCCCGTGCGGGAGCGGGCTTGCCCGCGATGACGGCAGCACATTCGACATCAATGGTGGCTGACCCACCGCAATCGCTGGCAAGTCGAGTCGTCGCACCGCAGCTCCCACAGGTTTTTGTACTTTGGAGAAGATCATGGTTCGCACTTCAAGATTGACCAAGGCTTCGCTAGGGCTTGTTTTAGGCTTGGCCGCAGGCACCGCACTGGCCGCCATCACCCCACAACAAGCCGAACAACTGAAAACCACCCTGACCCCCATGGGCGCCGAGCGCGCGGGCAACGCGGCCGGCACGATTCCCGCCTGGACCGGCGGCATCGTCCAAGCCCCGGCCGGCTACAAACCGGGCCAGCATCACCCGGATCCGTACGCGGCCGACAAACCGCTGTTCACCATCACCAAAGCCAATCTCGACCAGTACAAAGCGCACCTCAGCCCCGGTCAGATCGCCCTGTTCAACAGCTACCCCGACACGTTCCAGATGCCTGTCTACCCGTCGCGCCGCTCCGGCTCGGCGCCGCAATGGCTGTACGACAACACCCTGAAAAACGCGACCTCGGCCAAGCTGCTCGAAGGCGGCAGCGGCTTCTCCGATGCCTACGGCGGCGTACCGTTCCCGGTGCCCAAGGACGGCGTCGAAGTATTGTGGAACCACATCACTCGCTATCGCGGCATCTACGTCGTGCGCCGCGCCTCGGAAGCACCAGTGCAACGCAATGGCAGCTTCGCGCTGGTGACCTCGCAGCAGGAAGCGCTGTTCAACTACTACCGCCCGAACGGCCAGTTCGCCGACCTGAAAAACATCCTGTTCTACTACCTCGCCTTTGTGAAAAGCCCGGCGCGCCTGGCCGGTGGCGCCGCACTGGTGCACGAAACCCTCGATCAACTCAAAGATGCGCGCCAAGCCTGGATCTACGACGCCGGCCAACGCCGCGTGCGCCGCGCACCGAACCTCGCCTACGACACGCCGATCGCATCCTCCGATGGCCTGCGCACCGCCGACGACACCGACCTGTTCAACGGCTCGCCGGATCGCTACGAGTGGAAGCTCAAGGGCAAACAGGAAATCTACATCCCCTACAACAACTACAAGGTCGGCAGCCCCGAGGTGAAATACGCGCAACTGCTCACCCCGGGCCACCTCAACCCGAAGTACACCCGCTATGAGCTGCACCGGGTCTGGGTGGTGGAAGGCAACTTGAAACCGGGCTCGCGGCACATCTATTCCAAGCGTGTGCTGTTTCTCGATGAAGACAGCTGGGGCGCCGCACTGGTCGATCAGTACGATGGGCGCGGGGAGTTGTGGCGGGTGTCGATGGCCTACCTGAAAAACTTCTACGACCTGCCGACCATATGGAGTGCGCTGGACGTGTTCCACGATTTGCAGGCGCGTCGTTACTACGTGCAGAACCTTGATAACGAAGAGGCGGAGACGGTGGATTTTGCGCAGCCGGTGCCGGAGGATGCGTATTTTATGCCGTCGGCGTTGCGCCAGCGTGGGACGCGGTGATGGCTGATGTCTAAGTCCACCACTGACAGAAAAAGCCCGAAGCCACTGATACATCTGGCTTCGGGTTTGTTCTGTGAAGCTAAAAATATCTGCTTTACAGATATCTGTATTTGAGATAATTTGGCCGCATGTAGGGATACCAGAACCGAAAAATTGTATGAGAGTGATCACAAAAGCGGCGGTTGCGCGGGCCATTGAGACTCATGGCCAGTGGAGAGATCCTCTCACATTGTGGCTAACCATCTTCGACAGAGCATCGCTGCGCTTCGAATCGTTTGAGAAGCTTCGTCAAGACTGGGCCAGCGCCTCAGGTTGGAACGTTGATCGTATCCCTCACTCGAAGCTGAGGCTGACGAGCAAGAAAGGTCCGCTTGATATTTACGTTTTTGATATCAAGAAAAACGAGTGCCGTGTCATTACGTGGATCAACACGAAGACTGGCACTATCTATATCAAGGACATTCTTCCCCATGCCGGATATGACAAATGGTGGAAGGGTGATGTCAAGTAGTTGGCCAGAATGAAATACGCTATTTATGTTTAACGAAAATAAAGGTGATCTCAATGAAGCGTAATAAAGTCGAAGCGACAGGACTGGATTCCTTCATAGCCGATATTTCACCCATGCTTGAGGGACTGGGCGATCAGCTAGCGACTTTGTCCAAGTTGTTGTCTGCCTGCCATGATCCGATAAAAAATGATGACGATCTGCAAGTGCGAATGGCCCTGATTGATGAGCTTTATTCCCACGCGAACACCGAGGATCATGCTGCGGCACGGTTTGCGGAGTTTGTGGCTGATCGGGTTTATGAGTACGAGAATGAAACGGTGTTGATTGCTTATTCGTCTCAATCTGAAGCGCTGGCGTTTCTGCTTTCGGAAAGAGGCGTCAAACAGAAGGACTTGTCTGAGATTGCGACCCAGAGTGCTGTTTCAGAGATATTGAATAACAAGCGAAAAATGACCGTTGCCCAGATAAAGGGATTCGCGGAGTTCTTTAAAGTGCCGGTCGAGTTTTTTATGCACGGTGTGGTTTGACGTGAAGCGGTGAAAGGCCATAACGCAATCGCGGGCAAGCCCGCTCCCACACGTCATGAGTCGAACACAACATCTGTGAACGACTCAAAACCCTGTGGGAGCGGGCTTGCCCACGATTGGTTTTTGGCTTCAGCGCGAAATCAGGATCAAACGCGGAAGTGGCTGACCATCTGCTGCAACTGACCACCCAGGCGCGCCAGTTCAACACTCGACGCTGCCGTCTCATCACTCGCCGCAGCGGTCTGTTCAGACACGTCGCGCACGTTGATGATGCTGCGGCTGATCTCTTCAGCCACGGCGCTCTGCTGCTCAGCCGCTGCGGCGATCTGCTGGTTCATCGACTGGATGTTCGACACCGTGCGGGTGATGTTTTCCAGCGATGCGCCAGCCTTGCGAGTCAGGGCGACGCTGCTGTCGGTCAGGGCGCGGCTGTTGCTCATCACGGCCGAGACTTGCTGGGTACCGTTCTGCAGACCGGCGACCAGGCCTTCGATTTCTTCGGTGGACTTCTGCGTGCGCTGGGCCAGACCACGCACTTCATCGGCAACCACGGCAAAACCACGACCCGCTTCACCGGCACGGGCGGCTTCGATCGCAGCGTTGAGCGCCAGCAGGTTGGTCTGTTCAGCCACAGCCTTGATCACGTCCATGACACTGCCGATTTTGTCGCTTTCCTGTTGCAGCACGCTCATGGCTTCGGTCGAACGCACCACTTCGCTGGCCAGACGCTCGATCTGGGCGATGGCTTCGTTGACCACTTTGTCGCCTTCACGGGCTTCGCCGTCAGCGGCGGCAGCGGCTTGCGAAGCTTCTTCGGCATTGCGCGCGACTTCCTGCACGGTGGCAGTCATCTCGTGCATGGCGGTGGCGACCTGATCGGTCTCGACCTTCTGGCTGTTCACGCCGGCGCTGGTTTGCTCGGTCACCGCCGACAATTCTTCGGCAGCGCTGGCAATCTGGGTGACGCCGTCGCGGATACCGCTGATCAAGTCGCGCAGGGTCACACCCATGCGGGCGATGCCTTGTTGCAGCACACCGAGTTCGTCGCGGCGAGTGACGGTGACGTTCTGGGTCAGGTCGCCGCTGGCGATGCGCTCGACCACGGCCAGGGTTTCTTGCAGCGGACGGGTGATCTGACGGGTGATGATCACCGCAGCAATCACGCCAACCAGCAGCGCCAGCAGGGTGCTGATCAACTGGAAGGTGCGCGCCTGGGCACTTTCGATGTCGCGACGGTCGAGCTGGATCTGATACAGCTGCTCGCTCGTAGTGACGATGGCGGCACCTTGATCAGTCATTTCCTTACGGGCCTGCACGGCGTCAGTGTTGGCGTTTTTATAGGCCATCAATGCGCTGCGGTAGTTAACCAGTGCGGTTTCCAGCTGACGCAGCGCGTCTTGCTGAGAATCGGCGAAATGCACGTTCAGTTGTTTGAGGCTGGCGATTGCGACATCCAGTTGGCCGACGGCTTTTTGTTCGGTTTCGGCGTTGGTGGTGGCGGTGTAGCCGCGCACTTCGTAGCGCGCGAGGATGAACGCTTCCTTGGCGGCGGTGATCGCCTGGAACTGTTCGAAACGCTGCTCGCTCATGTCCATCTGCTGCACGCGTTTGCTGATCGATTCGATCTGGTTGTACGCGGTCTCGGCACTCACGCTCATGCTGTCGCGGGCGCTGTTGCCGGTGCGGTAGGCATTGCGCATTTTATTCAGCGAGGTCTGGTATTCAGCAATGGTCGCTGCCTGCTCCTTGAGCAGTTTGACGTTTTCCGGGCTCTTGAAGCTGTTGATCAGCTTCTGTTGTTGCGCGGCGAAGCTTTCAAGGGTGGTCTGTACGTTTTGCGCGGCAGTTTCATCGCCATTGGTCAGCATGTATTGCAGGCGCACCACGCGCAGTTTGGTTAGACCGGCATTGAGCTGGGTGATGTCGCTCATCCAGTTGCTGCGGTCGATCAGGCCACCGAGGCTGGTCCAGCCCGTCAGGGCCAGCACGCAGGTCAAGGCCAGCACCAGGCCGAAGCCCAGGCCCAATTTCATGTTCACGCTGATGTTGCCGAACCAGCTATTCATCAAAAATCCTCCAGAAACGTTGGGTTTCTTGTCGTCGGTTAGGCTGGAAGATTGTTGTTTTTTTGAGCCAGCAAGGGTGTTAGCAGGTTTGTATCGGCCGCATTTCCCAGAGCTGAAAGGATTTTGTCCTACGGAATTTGTAACATCGGATCCCAAGACTTTTTTCACATGGGTTTCACTGGCTGCCCACGCCCGCCTCTGTACTTTCGCCGCATCGAATGAACCCGTGATGCAGAGTGGCGAGGCGGTTTTTGTGGAATTGAGACTGAGTCTGTTCGGCGTCAAACGCTCGATCGATCTGAGCTTTTTGGCGCGTTTTCGCAACACCTGGGTGGTGTTGGCGGCATCGGTATGGGTGATCCCCGTAACCCTGTGGTTGCTGGCGCCGGCGGCGGTGCCAGATCTCGCGCACGGCAATGTCGCCGGTGCGCAGGCGTTGGCAGCCGGTTGGGCAAAGGGCGAGATGATCGTGCTGGTGCGTCATGTCGAACGCTGCGATCACTCCAAAGCGGCGTGCCTGAGTGGCAATGACGGCATCACCGATCGCTCGCGCAGTGTCGCGGTGGCGGTCGGTGCAAGGTTCGAGCAACTGGGCCTGAACAACGCCGACATCTATAACAGCCCGTCGATGCGCACGGTGCAGACCGCCGGTTACATGTTCAACCATGCCGCCAGCGGCGACGACTGGCTGATCAACTGCCGGGGCCGCATGTTGCAGGACGCGTTGGCCCACAAGGTTCCCGGTCGCAATCTGGTCCTGGTGACCCACAGCGAATGCATGGCGCAAATCGAGAAAGACCTCAAAGTGCCAGTCTCGGACATGGGTTATGGCTCGTCATTGTTTGTTTCCGCTGCCAGTCCGGCGGCTCCCAAGATGCTCGGCTTTATTGAAGCTTCCGACTGGCGCACGGTGACCACCCGATGAAATCCCGTTTCTACGCTTACAATTTTGGTATTCCGCTCGCCTGTGCGGCGCTGGTGTTCCTGATGTTCGACATGACCAAAATCGACATCGCCTTCAGCAACCTGCTGTTCGATCCGCTGACCCAGACCTTCCCGCTCGACAAAATCCACTTTTTTGAAAAGCTCACCCACAAATGGGCGCGGATCATTCCCAACTGGACGGCTGAAATCGCGCTGATCGGCGCGCTGCTGTCGCTGGTCTGGCCATTGGTCAATCCGCACAAGCGTCCGCGCCTCGCTGCGATGCTGGAGCGCAGCAAAGTCGCGCCAGTGCTGCGATTTGCCGCTGATCATCGTAGGGATTTTCTGTTTGTGGTGGTCGCGTTTGCGGTCTGCACCGGGGTGATTCATTTCCTCAAATCCCACACCAGCGTTTACTGCCCGATCGAGACCACGTTGTACGGCGGGAAAATGGCTCACATTGAGTGGTACAGCAACTTTCAACTGTTCCATGAAGCCGGTAGTGGCCGGTGCTGGCCGGGTGGTCATGCGTCGGGCGGCTTCACCATGCTGGCGCTGTATTTCGTGGCGCGGCGCTATCAATGGCGTTTTTCCAGTGCAATCTTGTGGGGCTCGCTGCTGTTGGGGTTCATTTACGGCACTACTCGTGTTCTGCAGGGCTGGCATTACATGTCCCACACCTTCTGGGCCGGAATCTTCGTGTGGCTGGCGTGTTTGCTGACGGCGTTGGCGTTCTACGGCCGGGCGCGGCTGGATGTGCCGGTGCTGAGCAAGCGTGAGCAGAAAGCTTTCAGTGCTGAGGTCTCTATCTGAGCCCGTGCGGATCAAATGAAAAACCCGCCAATCACCGGCGGGTTTTTTTATGCGGCTGCGCAGGCCTCAATAGCCGACGAAGTAATACGCCTGTCGTCCGACCAGCATGGTTTTGAGCACCTTCAGGGGAGGCGCGGGTTCGCTGTCGCCGGCCATCACCACGACATGCGAGGGCGAGGCCATGAGGAAGTCTCGCAACTGCGCCTCGGTATCCAGCCCTTTGAGTACTTGCTGGGTATAGAAGACCGTCGCGCCACCGACCCGCTCATTGGCCTGAAACAGCGCGACTTGATGCCCGGCTGTTTGCAATGTCTGAATCTCTGCACTCAATGGCAGGAATGAAAGCTTTTTGTCGGCGTGGGGCAGTGCCCATTGCGCGGCCGCGAGGTAACTGCCGATCACCAGCGTGAGCACAGTTACTGCCAATGTCTGACGGTGACGGGCGATTCGGCCTACGAATCGATTGGCGGATTCGTACTGCTTCAATCGTTCGAACAACACGCCTGCATATTCTGCCGCGATCACCGCTGCAGCTGGCGTCATCGACATCAGGTACACCGTGCGCTTGCTCGATGCCAACGTCAGCATGATGAACTGCGCAACGATCCACAGGCTGAAAAACAGCAAGTAGCGGTTGGCCTTCAATTGTTTGCGGAAATGCCAGAGCCCCAGATACACCAGAATGTTCCACGGCAGGAAGGCTTCCGGCAGTTTGGCTAGGTAGTAATAGAACGGTTCGTAGTGCCCGGCCTCGACGAACGAACCGCTGAAGCGCCCGACACTGTTGGTCAGCAACACCTCTTTGACGGCCTGCGCGCCGCCGTGCTGAAAGAGGATGACGAGCCAGATCAGCAGCGGAATCAAGCCGATCAGGGTCAGTAAGCCCGGTCGCAGCCAGTCGGCGATTTTCAGGCGCTTGTCCATCAGGTTGTCGGTCAGCAGATAAGCAAAAATCACCACCCCCGGCATGGCAAGCCCCAGCACACCTTTGCTCAATGTAGCGATGGCAATTCCGACGACAAACAGCAGCGAGTTGCCTGGCGTCGATGCCCGTTGCGCCTGGAAAAAGGCCAGCAGCGCCGTGGTCACGCCGAGGGCGAGCAATGCATCTTCACCGACGCCGCGCACATTACTCCAGTAACTGGCCATGGTCGCGAGCAGAATGCCTGCGGTCCAGGCAATCATTTTCGGCCGCTCGAAACGCCGCAACATGCCATACAGCAGCATCACGCTGAGCAACCCGGCAACCGCTGACGCCAGTCGTACGGCCCACGGTGAAACGCCGAATACGCGCATCGCGCCAGCGTCCAGCCACAGGCTCAGTGGTGGTTTTTCCAGAAACGGTTCACCGAACAGGCGCGGCGTCACCCAGTCGTCGTCCAGATGCATCTCCATGGCGATGCCGGCCACGCGGGCCTCGGTGGAGCCTTGCAATTGATGGTTACCCAGCGCGAAGAAAAACAGCAGGGCAGCAAGCAGAAACAGCGAAGTGGCGGCACGCGACATGGCTTTCAGGCAACCGGAAGGGGCGGGAGCCTGAGCATACGGCGGCAATCCTGAATAAATTGTGAAGCTCAGGCCAGTCGTCGCGACCAACGCTTGTCCGGAGTTTCGAACAGCGGATTGACCAGTGCCGTCAGCACATGATCCTGCCAGCGCCCGGCAATGTTCAGATACGCCTTGGCGTAACCCTCACGTTCGAAGCCCAGGCGCTCCAGCAAGCGTGCACTGCGTTCGTTGCCCGGAATGTAGTTGGCCATGATCCGGTGCAGATTCTGGGTCTCGAACATGTAAGAGATACCAGCCTCCAGCGCTTCCTGCATCAAGCCCTGACCCTGTTGGGCCTCGTCGATGTGATAACCCAGATAACACGCCTGAAAGGCACCACGAATGATGCCGCTGAAGTTGCAGGCGCCGATCATTTGCTGGCCGTCCGGGGTCAGCAGGGCAAAATGCATGGCCAGCCCGGCCTCGAATGCGCTGGCCTGCACGTCGAGACGCCGGCGAATCTGCTCGGAAGAGAAATATTCGGTGGTGCGGATGGGCGACCATGGCGCGAGGTGGCGCAGGTTGCGTCGGTAGAACTCGCTTTCAAGTTCGGCCTGGTCCGGAGCCAGTATCGAGAGCGTCAGGCGTCGGCAGGGCAGGGTCAACAGCGGCATCGGGCGCTCCGGCTTGTGGAATCTGCAGGCAGAGTCGCGCAATCACCCCGGTTACGGCAAGTCGTGGCGCAGAAGGGACTTTGTTTCAGGCAAAAAAAAGCCCGCAGGAGCGCGGGCGAACCGTAGTTTCTTGAATGAGCGAGCGGACTGTACAAGGGTTGGCCGCGCAGCTGCAGTGAAGAAAAATTCATCTCGATGGGCGGCCCCAATGCAGTTCGATGCACAACCGAGCGCCGGGGTTTTTCCCGTCAATGGCGGGTTTCAGGCCCGGTAGTGTTCTGTGGTTTCTGCGGATCAAGATTGTCCCGTGCCCGACAAATCAGGATCTCGGCCAGTGCGCTCAATTGCTTCATCGCCACCGCCACATGGCGTTTCGAACCGTCGAACTCATCGGCAAAGTTTGCGCTGATGGCCGCGAGGGAATCGAGAATTTCGCTGGCGTGGGTGAGCAGGGTCAGTGTGTCGACATCGTCGCGCACCCTGATGAGCTGATTGAGCGGGACGCTACGGCGCCGCTTGTGCGCTTCGCTGGTATTCGATGGCGGTTGGGTGCTGGACGTTGGCGCATCGGACGGTGCCGAGCCAACCAGCGAAAGCTGTGGGGTTTTTTTCATGACGTAGCTCCGTGGAGTAAACATTCACTTCAATTGCGGCTGCCAAACCGTCCGCTGGTTGGCAGTGGTCGTGGAGCGTAACGCCCTGAGGAGTTGTCCACCAGTTCATCAAAGTCGACGCGTGTTGCGGGAATTTTCCTAGGACGTTCGTTGTGGGAAGGAGGGCGTGGCGATAAAACCGGACGGCAGTCGCGGTGATCACGGAAAGCCATCTCAAGCATGTAGTCAGCGGGCGGAACGATTCACATAATGCTCACCTGAGTTCTGCCATGATCATCACCGGCATTCCATCGGCCCGAGCGAGTGATTCCGTCATGAATGTGAGCGTGCTCTACGCGTTGGTTGCGGCAGCGTTGTTTGGCGCCAGTACGCCACTCGCCAAGCTGTTGGGTGTACAGATTTCACCGATTCTATTGGCCGGGTTGCTCTGTCTGGGCAGCGGGCTGGGTTTGACCGTCCTGCGTTTTGCCCGCGATCGAGGCTGGCAGCGTTCCGGACTCGGAGCCGGCGAATGGCCGTGGCTGATCGGAGCCATCGGCTTCGGCGGCGTGCTGGCACCGGTGGCGTTGATGTTCGGTTTGACCAGAACGTCCGGCGCGAGCGCGTCACTGATGCTCAATCTGGAATCAGTGCTCACGGCACTGCTGGCCTGGGTCGTGTTCAAGGAAAATGCCGATCGGCGAATCGTGATCGGCATGCTCGCCATCGTGGCCGGCGGGGTCGTGTTGTCCTGGCCGCAGGAGGCTGTGTCGGCGCAGGACTGGACAGGCCCGCTGGCCGTCGCTTTCGCCTGCTTTTGCTGGGCCATCGACAACAACCTGACGCGTAAGGTCTCTGCCTCGGATGCACTGTTTATCGCGGGCAGCAAAGGTCTTGTGGCGGGGGTGGTCAATTGCAGCCTCGCCTTGTTTATCGGCAAACAACTGCCCGCAGCCGACTCGCTGCTGCCGATCCTGCTGGTCGGGTTTCTCGGTTACGGCGTCAGCCTGGTGATGTTCGTCCTCGCCCTGCGCGGGCTGGGCAGTGCGCGCACCGGCGCGTACTTTTCCACCGCGCCGTTTCTGGGCGCAGCGATCTCGATTCTGCTACTGGGCGAGTCGGTATCGCTGATGTTCCTGCTCGCAGCGGCGTTGATGGCCGTGGGGGTATGGATTCACTTGATGGAGAACCATGCTCATGAGCATCAGCACGAACTGCTCGAGCATGAGCATCGTCATACACACGACGAGCATCATCAGCATGCACACGGGTTTGAGTGGGATGGAAAGGAGCCGCACAGTCATCCGCATGTGCATGTGCCGATTCGGCATAGCCATGCGCATTTTCCGGATGTGCATCATCGGCATGAGCATTAAGGTGTGTGGGCGGGGTGGTTTTTGGCGGTAGGGGCTGGATGGGACGGCCAGATGCGACAAAGCCCGCACTAGGCAGGCTTTGTCGTTGAGAGTTGGTGGGCCGGGGTCATTTGAGCGTGAGTGATAACTGACTGTTTTTAAATGGTTTTATGCGATGCGGTGGTGTTAGGGGTACACCAAGGGATACACAGTGCTCGTTGCTGGTACATCTTTGCCCGATTTTCCACTGGGCGAGCGACTACAAAAAGTAGCGACGCTGGTTCAATCCCACAGAGAGGGATTCCATCCGGATTATCTCGGTTCACGATAGTGCGCTCGAGGACATAAGGAAGTGAGTACTCCAGGGGAAGGCATCGCTTCGACTACATTCGAGAAAATGAAAACGTTGCAGGAAGGCTTCGGAAAGGAAGAGGGCGCCTGGGAAGTCAGTGGGTATCGCGGAAATCCTTCGCTACCGCCGCTAGTCGTTTCATCACTTTTTCGTTGCGAGCTCTGCTATGAGCGCCCGGATGAAGAAGGGCGATGAGAACATAGTGATCCTCATCTAACAGACCATTCACATACACTAACGCTGCGTCCTTTGCTGGATCACCCGGGCATGTGCGGTCGTATTGCGGTTTGTTTTTGGAGAACACTAGCGGGGGGATCGCAATATGAATATGCATCAAACAGGCAATAAAAGCCTCGTACGGTTGGGTGTAAGAGGTATCGCGACCAAAATAATCTGGAAGAATATTTCTGTTGGATGCTATGTAAGTACGGAAATCTTCAAGGAGGTTTTTCCCCAGTGTCGGATACTGGTCGAGCACATCCTTAAAAAGGTCGTCGTATGTGTCGGAGCTATATTCGACAGTGATTGTCATACAGCGTCAGTTCACAAGCTGATGCAGGCGCTCTGTTGAAGCAGAAGCCAAGGCCTCCAGCCCTTTCATATCTACCGCGCTTTCGTAGACCTCAGGCACATGGGACATTTGCCTCAAAACCATAGAGTTTTGTGCCATACGAGACCTGGTTAGAGCCAGATTTCTACGAAGTACGCTGAACTCGCCGCAGACGCTAGGGGCATTTGAGTACACGTCAGCTTTACTGTCCAGGAGAGACTCCAGAGTACGCAGCGCGCTGGCTATATCGGAAAAGGGCTCATCCTCAATAGCATGACGTGGAGGTGTATTGTTGAGCATAGAACGCCCAGCTTCGGTGGCTAGCTCGTTTAGCTCACCGAGAGTCACAATCGCGTCTTTGATAGCAACTCGAATTTTCGCGTCATCAGAGGATGCTTCCAGATCGCTGCTCGAAGCTGCGGCAACTTGTGCGCACGACGACGACACATGCAAATAAAGAGAAAGCATGTCCTCCTTTGAATAAGGGTCGTGGCGGTGGTGTGGGGCGCGCTTCATGGTTGAAGCCCTCTAGGGCGTTTTCTCAGTGTGTTGGTGCTTGCGTTTGAGTTGTCGTTTACGGTGACTCTATATCGTCTGACCAAATCCGCTACAAGATTGGTGAAAAATTTGGGTTCTATTCGTCTTTATCTGACGGATGGAAGCCGCTGCAATAACAGGGCCAATCATCGGATTTCCTCCATCTGTGAAAACGAAAGCGTATCAGCATTGGTTTATTGGTATTGACGTTCAGCGCATGGCACAAGCTGCTCACTGCTCACTGCTCACTGCTCACTGCTCACTGCTCACTGCTCACTGCTCACTGCTCACTGCTCACTGCTCACTGCTCACTGCTCAAGAGACCATTCTGCGCCCGAAAAAATCATCGATGCCTAGAGGGTTGTGTATAGCCATTGTTTAAGCGATGCCTAAGGGGATCTGTATAGCCGGGTCATGGGTGAATCCAAGCGGAGCCGATTTGGTTAGACCCTTCATAGGTGCGGGCGTGGTCAAGGTGCCGCCCAGTGATCTTTCCACTACCTCGTTTCGGGGTAGCGAGTGCTATCCCAAGATAGCCTTAGTCAACCTGAGCTCACATTTCGGTAGGGCAGGTGTCGCGACATGCTTCCGTTGTTAGGCAAAACATATGTGCGCTTGAGATTGATCGATCCTTTACGGCTTGGTGGACGGTTGGTGTGGCACTTTGCTAGCCTCGCGGTCGACCGAATTCTCCTGCCGGCGCTCTAACTCGTCTTCTCAGCCCACGCGACTCTCAGGTAGCTGTAAATGTATGTGCGTCTGAATGTCTTGATATGTGATTCACATACGCGTTGGCCTGCGGGATATTTACTTTCAGAAAACAGGGATGCCCATGAAGTTATTTCAACGTTTGTTTAAGCAGGCTGAGCCTTGCATCAATCTGCGCTCTGGCCGAGTAGATGATCTAAAAGCCCTTGGTGGTCTGCTGCAATTTGAGGCAGAAAATGCTCATTTTTTTGGGCTAAGGACTTCTGAAGAAATAGAGGAATATTTAGCCGAACTGCGATCTCAGATTGAGACGTTAGCTGAAGAAAAGCCGGTTCGTGTATCACTCATTGCAATCACAGTTGACGATGTTCCAGTGGGTTATCTGATACTTATGGCTACTCCCGATGCAAGCGTGATGGATCTGAATGTACTAGTGATTGATCCTCAGTGGCGTGGTCGCGGGTTGGCACGCTTTGCTGTCAATGAGTTGGTTTCACAACTGGCGCAGGGAAACCGTCGGATGCTGGTTCGTTGCCTGCCTGCATCGAATATTATGATGAGCTTGCTGCAGCAGTTGGAGTTCAAGGAAGTACCTACCACTGATCTGATCGTGCGCCACTTCATGTCGCCGACATTGGCTTCTGAAGGGCATGCATAAAAAATAGGCAAGGCACGAGCCTGCCCGTAATGCAAAGCATCCGTGTCAGTCGGTCTTCATCAGTTGTTTCCTTGACGGTGCACTTTGACGAGTGCGCTGAAAACTCTAGATGCTGTTGGTGGTGCTCTGATGGTCTTAGACGCTCGTAGCCCTTATGTACCGCGCATCTCAGTTCACTTCTGCAGCATCGGGAACCGCCAATCCGTCTAGAGCCCGTCAAGAGTTTCTTCAAGGCTCCGTCAAGGCTGGTCAAGGTTTATGGCCGCTCCTTCACTGATGCTCGCTCATCCATTCTGGACTGCTTCAGCACCAAGTCAGCCTTCCGTGGTTTTCTGCCCTTGATGGCTGGGGCGTTCGGCCGGCACCTAACAAAATGCGCCCGTCAATCCGTCCAGAGCCTGTCCAAAATCCGCAAAGGGGTTGTAAGGGGTTTGAGACGGCCAAGCGTCCTACTTTGACGTATCCCGCACGGAATAAGCCTTGGACGACCATCCAGCCTGGATTCCGTCTCACGCCTATCTCACATTCCGTCAAAGCGTGGTCAAAGAGGTTCGAGCATTACCCACTCGGTATAGGGGACGAGTGACCAAGTGAGGTCGGGCGTTGCGCCAGACAGCAGCGACTCCATCAGGGCGCGGCGAGAGATTCGCTGGAGGCATGGAGCTTGGTCATATTCCCAATCGCCCACATCCCACTCTCCCCGAGATCAAATATTACGGTTCGTTGAGATAAAAACCAGCCTTCGCGTGGCTTCCGCCACGACCATGTATGTTGCCCGCGATAAGACTCCTGAACCGCTCCATCAAAGTCATTGCCGTGGAGGAGCTCCAGCATAGGCCGTGGTGAAGTCGCAGCAGCGATATCGCTCCTACGAAAGTATGCGAAGGCACCTCCATCCAAGCAGGGTTTCCGCCATACGTTTGTCCATGGGGCGTAAACCGGCATAGCCAATTTGAATTCTCTGACTTTCGGATTATAAGGATCAGGCAAAGCGTCACCGATTCGGATTTTCTCCTTGAACTTCTCCCCGTTCACGATCCAGATCATCCGCTCCCTATAGAACGTCTCGCGGCTGTTCATTTCCTCGATGCCCATCGGAGAATTTTGAAGCTCTACCACCGTCCCGTCGGGCCGCTTCACATCCGCGATATGTTTCTCACCCTTGGCGTCGTGGGCAACGACCTCCTGCCATTCAAATGGAAACAGTGCTTTCCAGGCGCGGTGCCATGGGTCTTCATTCTCCATCCACGGGTCGCAGTGCCGCCGGCCTGCGTGCGCCCAGTGCCAGCGGATGATTGGACCGCATTTTGCCTGCGCGGGCTTTCCGCACAGTTGACACTCGCCTTTGAGGCCTGGCGCCGGCGAAGCGCGCTCTCCGCCCACGAGCGCTATTTCCATTGACGGCATACCCGTATCCCTCCGCATGATGCGAATCAATGTAGCTGAATATGCAGATGTCACTCTTCCATGGGGTGTTTCCCATTGAGAGAGGTCGCCCAAGACGACTCGCAGAACAATTTTCTGTTCAGTTGAGTCTTTCCAGTCAAACTCACTGCTTATGGGGTGAATCTCGTGGGAAAGCTCCGTTCCCCGCCATTGCTGGTGGTCACGGGGGCGTGTGCGCTGCTTTGAGTTTTACGGCTTGGTTGTGAAAGTTAGCGCGGGCGGTTCGCGCGCAATGGTGGTTGCGAACCTATGTGCGAACTCGGGTGCTTATAGCCAGTCCTCATTGATAGCTGACGCATTGAGGCACGCTGACAAGCATGCGCGATTACTCAGAAACTAAGGTTGAACTAACCAGAACTGGGCGCTGTAGTTATTCAAACCTCGATCGGCTTTCACCTGGAATGTTGCGGGGATCAACGTCCCATCACGACCCTCCCTGAAATAGTCTCTGACAGCTTGTAGGCCTAGGCTCACGAGGTACTGCCACTGATAACTTAGCTCTCTCTGTTTCTGTTCCCGTTTGGCGGCAGTCGTCTTTTTCGAGATGGAAGAATTTGCTAGTTCACTTCGCAAATCCGCAACATGGGAAAAGGTGATGCTGTCGTATACCCACTCATCTTCGACTGTCCTGCGCCAGCGATAACCTACTCGTAAAGTTAGTCGTTCGCTAAAAAAAGAGGGATGTATTATCTGGTCGTCAACAAAGAATAGCTGCCCTTCCTTCTCTTCCGTTTCAAGCCGGTGCTTCATCTGCCACACCGCGTGTGTCAAGTCATCGCCAGCGCGTAGGGCATCACATTTTGTCTCATCTCTCTTTTTTGCAGTTTTCGCATTTCCATATGTAATCAGCGCTTTTTTGAAAGTGCGAAGTTCTGACGCAACGTATGCGCCGCAGCTCTCAAGGCGGAGAGACTGCAGAGGATTTGGGCACTCTTCAGCTACACATTGCTTGATGAGCTCATCCAGCACGTCTGTATCAACTTCTTGTAACGCATCTTGCTCACCGCGAGTGATGTTGATCACACCCATAACTTCATCCTTTTAGGTCGTTGACGTGACTGCGCATTGATAGGGCTGGCAATCACGGGGTTGGCGAAGAATACTGGGGGTTTTCCTGCGAACGGCTGCCTGCCCTTGTCAGTAAGCACTAATGGCTTAACTGAACCCCAAATCGATTCATCGCCGAGTCTACCGAAAGCTTACTACGGAGCTCATCCGTAGGGGGAGGGCGCGAGCGACGGGTTGCCAGTGGAAACCAATGTAATAACGTGGAAACCACATTGGAAAATGGCGACTGGCAGCCGCTTGCACTGGTAACTAGCGTGGTAACCACTAGCCGGGTTCGCACCAGCTCGCGTAGGAGGGTGCGAACCAGAAGTGCGAACCTGCGGCCGGCAGGCATCGGCGAGTACGTATCTGGCTGCATCCCGCCGGCACAAAGCCCCGCACCATCGGAACGTTCACCTTCACGCACTCCAGGTGCGTGAAGACACTGCGTGAAGGGCGCGTAAGAACTTGCCGGGAGATTGCTTCGCGTGTTGACCTAGTGCGCGACGAACTGCGCGAAACACGCCGGCCGGAACTGGGCGCCAGCCTTCAGTTGGGTGTTTCAGAAAGGGGGATATGGTGCGTCGGTGACCAGGGGGAGAGCGGTCACCATTGGTGGTCACCGCGCATGGTCATCACTTAAGGTATCCGCGCTGGATTAGCCCTGAACCGTGGATGCTAGAGTGGATACCAGTGATCTGGTCAGCGCCTGATTGGCGTGCTGGCGTCGTGGATAATTGAGGACGTAAAAATTATCACTTGCCCGGTTAGTTTAAGCCGGGCGAATAAAGTTTACGTACATCAAGTCGATAGCTCAGCTCCTCTAAGGTGAGGGTTGCCAAACACGTGCATGGCAGCCCAGGCGCTTTCTACCGGATAGATTTGTTTGATCCGCTGGTTAGCCTCATATGCAGCGCTGACAATGTTCTGCCCCGTCTTTAACTGATGCAGAAACACTTCTGTCCAAGGCCCAGGGATAGTTACGTTGAGACTCCATGCAGGTGCGATTACCGCCTCATAACCTGCAAACAAAAGGGTCTTGGCTAATGTTTGGAAGCTTCGTGCATAGAGGTCAGATGCTATATGCCCGCCGTGACAAACGAATAGCACGGCTACTTTGCCAGTACCAAGGATGCTAGGTGTTGTGTACTTCTTGTTATCGCTTGGGTACAGACCAGTGAAGCCACCATCGGGATCACGCCCACCGTGGCAGATAAACAGCTTTACGTCCGCCTCCGACTCGAATGAGGGTAACAGTCCTTCTTTGTAGTCTGCAGGGTGATCGTCCATGTGCTGTCTTAACCGGCTATAGGCTAGCTCGATAGCGCCATCCTCTTCAGCAAGGGGGGCCCAGACATTAACTTTAGATAGATTAAGATCGCTTGGAGTACAGCGGAGGTAGTGATCCAGAGACAACGGACTACACAAGGCTTGACGTTGGCCCTCGCTAGTTAGATCAACCAGCAAGTTATGGGGAAAACAAGACATCTCCACATCAGAAAATACGACAGTGCATTTGCTGCTTCTTGGCAGGTGAAATTTTGGCACGCTGCTCTGAATGCGTTCGCTTTCCTCTCTCCATATATCTTCGCGAATCTTGAAAGGCCCCTGACCAGGCGGACTGTCGTTGAATCCAAGGTCTGGCAAAATATCCGCTAGCCATTCCTTGACTGATGATTGTGTGCATCCGGGAATATACCCGTACGCAATGAATTTTCCTTCTTCGTGAATCAGGAAGTAGGCGCGTTCTCCCTCAAATCCCAGCCAAACATAGCGGTAATCCGGATGGGCAAGTAGCTTACTCCGTGTCTGGCTCAGGTAATCTTCGAATCGCCCGGCACCACGTTGCAAGGTCTCAGCATCATGGCGAATTAGCGCATGTCGAGGTAATCGTTTGGCAAGGTCGAACGCCAAGCTGCCATCGGATTTTGCTTGATGACCCAATAGGATGCCTTCGATATCCCCCACCTCTAGCGAGCTCTCAATAACCCGCGAGGCCCTTACTTGCAACAGATTAGCTTCATACACGTGGTCGCTTATATTGCGCGATTTCGTCAACTGTTCAAGGCTTTGGCGCAATTGCTCTTTAGCATTGGGGCGGTTTCGTAGGACAAGGTCCTTAATAGACTCAAGTTGCGCGGTCGCTAAATTTTCCTCGATATACGACTCCAGTGCAATCAGTGGGGCTTGGTGGGCGTACGTTCCAGGATAAAGTGTCTTTAGATTGCAGATCATGCCTAGCCACGGTACCAGCGACGCCTTACCAAAAGCCGATATGGCTTCGAAGTTGACTTCCACGTAGGAGGTGGCACGGCTTAGAACATCCGGGTCATGCTTGAGTAGCAACATATTCAAGAAAGCCAGCGTGATTCTCTGTCGATCATACTCATTCAAAGTCGGTAACGCTTGAATGTCATCGTGCAAAGAGTCGGCCAACTCGAAAAAACCAAAGGTTCGATAAAACGTAAATACGCCGATCAGTACGCGAGCGTAGAAAGTATTTGTGACGCTTTCAAGCGACTGCAGGGTCATTGCAAGCAGGCAGGCGTGAAGCGCTGCATCGATTGGATTCATTTGTGAAGTGAACAGTGTGAAGCGGCAATAGTGCCCACACTCTGGTACACCGTCGGCATGCGAGCAGACGAACGCTTCCTCAGCGGTATCTCTCGCAAGTTGCTGGTGACCATCCAGGCATAGTCGCTGCAAGATTGACTCAAACTGTAAGTAAGTCTCGTCGACTTGATTTAGTTTTAGTGTGAGGCTTCTGGACATGCCAAGATAATTGCCGATCATTGCCATTTCGGCGGTCAAATATGCGTTTTCGGTAGGAGTAATTGCAGCGTAGTTAAGCAAGTCTTCAACCCAGGGCAGCACCTCTTCTGCAGACAGCGGTGTAATGTCTGGCATGCGGTAAGTTGAAATACGAATGCCGTCTTTTTGTTGGAACTGCATACAGCGATAGGTCAGGGCTTGAAATTCCTCCTCGCTCAAATTAGAGGGTTCTCTCTTCGGTACTTCGAAAATATTCAAATGGGAAAGAGATCGAAAATGCTTTTCGAATATGAAAATCAGAAAAGGCACACTTACCTCTCCATGCTTATGGAGTAGACCCGAGAGTTGAGCGTGAGCGACTCTGAAGGGCTCGCACTCGAGCTTGGTGAGGCATTCGATTGCACTCTCAAGCCGCGTGGCCAGCTCCTCGTCCTCTTCGTCTGTGAACTTGATTCGCTCTGAGAGCGCACGGCCGAGTTCATCAAGTATTTCATCCATTGCCTTCATACCTTTAGTCAGTAGTGCATAGCTGAAAGATCCCAGAACGCAGATCCCCAAGCAGGTTGCTTTCGGTAATTACCGGTGTGGTTGCCAGCTCCCCAGCGAGGCGGTCGACGAGGCAGACGATATCGCCTTACTCAGACCAAATCGTCCACTTCGATCGTTAGTTGATTGTTAAATAGAGCTAGGGCGAATATCTAAGCCGACATTCGTATCGCCACCGATTCGGAACCGCTTCACTTGGCTCGCCTTCAATGCCGCTGATTGCTCTTTGAGTGGCCCCGACCAACTACACAAACCCGATCCGCGCTCATCCGCACCAAGTCCCACCAGGTGGTCACCGGCGGGAACGTACAAACTTACCGCTTCGCCGGTGTCGATTCGTGCAACTGGCCGACCGTCAACATGGACGGCAACGAAACACCCGCCAGCTACGAAGCCCGTGTCTCGTGCAACCTGAATTGTTCCGTATGGACCGGCAGGCTTTTTCCCGTATGCCATAACCCTGTCACCAGGCACAGGCTTGGCCTGGTCGAACGATACGGAAGAGGTAGAGCAACCTGTCATCAGGGAGACCAGGGCAGTTGCAGCGGCGATATTCAGCATGGGAACTCCTTGTCATGAGGTTGCAACTGTAGCACTGGCATATCGCAGTCACATCTGGTCCTCGGCGTAAATCGCGGCGCTGATAATTGCACCGCCTACCCGACTCTTGCCGTAACAGAGCGGCACCGGGTTGCCGCTGGCCGTGGTGTTCTTCGCACTGCCGAAGGCATAACCGGGGATGTTTTCGGGCGCAGCGCTAGTTTTTATTCCCTTAGCCACCGGGCTCAGCATTTGAATGACGCCACCGAATGCCATGGCCGCCCCCATAGTCATCATCGCAGAGGTGAGCGGTGTTGCGGTCCCTCCAGAAGCAAACGTCAGCACAGCCCCCACAACGACCAATACCGCACCAGCGATCTTTTGCAGGACGCCAGCTCGTTTGTAGCGGGCGAGAGACGGAGAGGGACGAGTTTGCGCGGAGAGCGCTCAGAGCCATACGGCGGTGAGCAAGGGCGCGAATTGCGGACGGAATGAGGGCCGGCATCTGTAAAGCTCCTTCTGCTAACGAGGAGCTGCCATGATCCTTCCTACGGGATTGGGTGGCAGCTGTGCGCGGGGTAGGAATACCGGGGCAAAAGGAGCCCGGCCAGGCCGAAGCCTGCCCGCACACAGCCGCCATAACACGGAACTGCAAGCGAAAAAAAACGCTTGCAGAAGTGATCTGGGCGCTGTTGCGCCTTTTGCTTCTCGGGTTCCTACGCCCGGTCGCTGAATTTTCAGCGACAGATGAACCACACCGACGGGCGCGACTGCTGGCAAGAAAAGTTATCGACTGTTCATCCCCGATAATGAGCAAGGCGTTCATGGGTGCAAGTCCTCCACGTCGATCGGCAGCTTCAGCTGTTCTCTCAGATGGGCGACATGGGCGTACACGCCTGGCTTGTCATAACGCCAGTGTGCCAGCCGGCGACCACTGATGCTGGCTTCGTTCCTGCGGGCTAACAGCGTCTGAGAGGCGTATCCATATCGGGCTTCGCGAAAAGCCATGATGAGGCTCGCTTTCAGTTCCACGACGTGGTCCGTGTTACGGGACAGCGACAGCAGGAAGAATGCTTGATCCTCATTGAGCAGGAAGTACTTGAGATGCTTGGTACCCCGCTGCCCTGGCTCTTTCACTGCCTCCGTTTGAAACGCGAGCAATCCGAATTCTTTGAATTTGTCTGTGTAGCGCTCGATCAATGCAAGGGCGTTTTTGTGCTGATTGCCCAATTGCTTGGCGAGCTGGCGGCTGTCCACGCGAGGCTCGCCTCCCACATGGGTAAGTGGAATGATATTCATGCTGTGCCCCCCGCCGGCGGGTTGGTACTGAGGTAGTAGAGCGCCATGCCGCGATGGGTACGACCTTGATCGTCGGTCAGCGTGAGGCGCTCCGTCATGATCCTGTGGCCCATGTCACGCAGCTCGTTGATGCGCGCCCCCGGGCGAACGATATTCAGCTCGCGGATGGCGGTGAAGGTATCAATCGGACCAGCTGCAGGCGCTCCAAAAGGCGAGCGCGTTGTGCGGTGCCGCTGGTATTCTCGACTTGAGTGTTTTTGTGACTGGTCTGTTGGTCGGCCTTTTTTTTGTTCATTAGGCGGCCACCTCGCGCAAAGCGATGCGCTGGCGCACCCAGGCTTGCGCCTCAGCCAAAATCCAGCCGACAGGTGCCCCACGCGATTTGCTATTGCTCAGCGGAACGGGGCGGGGAAAGGTCGGATCGTCTTTAAGGCGCTTGTAGATCGTCGGACGGGCGTATCCGGTGATCACCGACAGTTCACTGATACGGATGATGATCGTGGCCGGGTCGAATTGGTGAGTGATCGCAGCGGCGGGCTGAGTATTGGATAGCGTGGTGTGCATATTGTTTATCCCCCTTTGTATAGATGACGGGAGACAGAATGAATGTGCACGTTATCCAACGAATAGGTCACCCATTATTGGTAATAGGTCACCTATTTTGTATTTCTTATCCACCATTAAAACCTGATAGCCAATGAATACGCGGGCTTGAAATGGGTGACCTATTATCTTGATCTGATAGCTCCACTTCCGGTCCCGCGCCAGCCAATAATTACCGAGAGGCGTTTGGCCTTCGCGCTTGGATTCCTTAACGTCCCCACTTCCAGATCACCGCGCTCTCTGAGCCAGTCCAAGACGAGACTGAGTGCGCCGCGCCCTCCAGGTCCCGATGGGTTGTAGGTGCCACTCTGTGTAAGTTCGGTCCAGCACTCAAAGGCTTCATTCAGGCCAGCAGGGTGTAGCGGTGAGTAGGGGTTAAAACAGGCCGCAAAGGTCGTCATTCTCTCCGTAAGGCTTAGTATCTCTAAATCCCGGTCCTGTATTTTTCGATCTTTTGCAGTCAGCTCGTTATAGAAGCTCCGATTTTCATCAGACAGCGTTTTCTCTTTGGCTCTAGCTTCAGCGAGTAACGCCTCTACTACGGCTAAGCGACTTTCAGCATGAAGTCGAGCTATGGCGTCCTTGCTAGCCGCTTCCTGAGCCTTTCTTTGATCATTTTGGATGGCTAGCTTTCTTTGAAGATCTCTGTAACCGTCAGAGTCAAGGGCTGGGGGCTGATCTTCATAAGTGCTGATGAAGCTCGCATTGGCCATCTTAAGAATTTGAGAGCTGTGGACGGTTTCGACTTGGGCTGGTTGGATTTGTCCGAGTCTTTCTTTAGCCGCTTCTACTTTATCTCTGAGCCACTCACGACTAACCATCACGGTGTGCGATTCGACGATCTCAAATGGAGTTTCGAAAAGCACTGGCACAAATTTCCCAGTGGCTTTTCTGAAATATCTTGAGATGTCTAGGTAGGTGATTGGAGGGCGACCGTCTGGATCAGAACTGCCATTCACGTAGATGGTTTCAGGATTGAATTCAGACTCTGGCTCCACTATAGAGCTGAGTTGATCAGCTATAGCGCCAAGCAATGCTGGATTCGTTGTCTTCAGCAACGAGCACGAAGTCTCCAGAGAGACATAGCTGGATTTTTTTGTCATTCCGCCCCCCTGGCGTTCCTTTTAGTTATAGATAGCTGGTCGCCATGTGCGAATTGCATGCTTTGACTAGAAAAAAGTAAGCGCTGCTGACGGCTGATACTGGCTATCTGAACAGTAATGGGGCTCAGTCTATATCTGTCTATGAGAACAATGGAAGGCCCGGATCAGGCCCTCTTGATCGCGACAACATTCCCATTGGTCAGCTTGTCCAAGTGATCTGCATACCATTGCATCATGGTTGTACGCTGGGGTAGGTAGATCGCTTTGTTGTAAACACCGGCAATGCCCTCTTTGACGTGAGAGAGCTGGGCTTCGATATGGTTTTCGTCAAATCCGTGCTCGTTAAGAATCGTCGAGGCGATATGGCGGAAACCGTGCCCAGTCTGGCGGCCTTCATACCCGAGACGGCGCAGTGCCATCAGGAATACCGTATTGGAACGGGCTTTGGTTGTATCGCTTCGGCCTGGAAATAGCATCGGGTAGGCACCGGTGAGCACTTGCAAATTTCGCAACAACTCGAGTGCCTGAGTTGGCAGTGGCACCAAGTGCTCTCGGCGGCGCTTCATGCGCTCGGCCGGGATCGACCATAGGGCTTTCTCCAGGTCGAATTCGGACCAGCGTGCTTCGCGCAACTCTGAAGGGCGGCAAGCGAGCATGGATAGCAGGTGAAGACCTATGCGGGTATCGGTCGCGCTTGGGTACGCTCGGATCGCCCGTAAGAGGGGCGGTAACTCTTCCGGGGATACATGGGCATAGTTCTCGGCGGCCTTGGTTTGGAGGAATTTGTGCAGGCCCTCCAGTGGGTTGTGTGTTGCGCGACCGGTGACCCGCGCCAGATCGTAAATCTCGCGACACATACCGCGGACACGACTGGTCTGCTCAATGATTCCTTTCTGCTCCATCGCCCGCAGAAACTCCATCCATTCCATTGGCAGGATCTCGCGATAGATCCTTTTGCCAAAGACGGGGAAAACATGAAGCTCCAGAGCTCCTATGGTTCGTACCGCGGTGCCGTCAGTCCAGCTCTTGCGCTTGGCCGCGTACCACTCACGAGCAAGTGACTCGAACGTGTGGCCGGCGGCTTCGTCCTCAGCCGCTTTTCTGGCGCGCTTGGTCGCCATTGGATTGCTGCCTTGCGCCGCGTCTGCTCGCAACTCTGCCGCTTTCTTGCGAGCCATAGCGCCGCTGACTGTGGGATAGCTGCCCAAACCCAGCCACGACCATTTGCCGTCAGCTTTCTTGTAGCGCAGCTGCCATGACTTGTTCCCGTCCGGGCGCACGCGCAGGTACAAGCTGTCCCCGTCATGTTAACGGTATTCCTTTACCTCTGGCTCAAGGGTCGACAGCACCGTGTCGGCCAGTGGGCGGCGCTTGATTTCGCTGCGCTTCACTCCTTGTACCCCCTAGTTTCAATTATTACAGAAGATACACGGCAGGATACACGGGCGGTTCGTGTAGGGGTAGATGAGGAGATGCAGCCAGAAACAAGAAAGCCCGCACAGGGCGGGCTTCTTGGGGTGTTTCGTAGACTGTCTGAGACAGGTCTAGATTGCTATTTGGTGGAGCCGGGGGGATTTGAACCCCCGTCCGCCAGTACTCCGCTGTCGGTACTACATGCGTAGCCGTTTCTATTAAGTTAACCCTCAGCGACCCGAATGGCAGGGTGCTTTGGGCGAGTTGTGTAAGTTTTAGCCGCTTCGTCCACAACGTACTGCACGGCGATTCTGTTCTATATGACAATCATTTTGGGTTTACAGACATCCCCTGATGATTGCTGGACCCGAAGGTACCAGGAGCATTGTCAGCTGCAATTAAGCAGCGAGAGCAACACCGTATTGGTCGTCATTGGCAACTATAAGTAGTTGCAACAGTGGATTTACGACTTCTGTTACCAAGTCGGCATGCACCTAGAGTTTCGCAACCGGCGTCGAATCCTAAACGGCCCCGAACTCATTGCTCAGTACATCTGTTTGAGCAACAAGCATGCGCAGTGTACGCCAATCAGCCCACAAGGCCAACCCGAAGGTTGGCCGGGACGCTGATCAGTTGTTGGTACCGGTGGATTTGCGCAATTCCACGATGGTTTGCGAGGTTTCCGCGATGCAATCGTCGATTTTGCCTTGAGCCTTGAGCGCCTTGGCCTTGGCCACACTGGTTTCAGCGCGCTGAGTCAGTTCCGGATTTGATGACAGCTGCCCCTTGCCATTTTCAATGGTCTGAATATTGGCATCACACAAGTCGGCAGGCTTGCCGTCAGCAAACGAAGTGGACGCCATCATCGATGCAGTAACGAACAGACCTAACAGTACAGAACGTTTCATGTGTATCTCCTTGAACCGAGTGGGTCCAGACTTCGCTGGCCGTCAGGACGGGCAACCGTATGGAAGAAAAACCCCGATCAGTCGGGGTTATTCTGTGGACTACAGTCGAACTCAAGGGTTCTATTTTTCTTCAGTAGGCCTTCGCCCTGGTTACGCGATCCACCAGATAGACCAGTCCGTGGTAGTCGATTCCGCCATGTTGCGTCAGACCGATCTCACACGTCCGGCTGGTGGAAATCCCCTCGCTGCAATGCTGCACCGCATCCTTGAGCGAGCGCAGCGAGTGGCTGTTCAGCTCAGGCGTGGTGAAGCCTTTGTCGCCAGCAAATCCACAGCAATGAATGCCTTCCGGGATCACCACGTTGTTGCTGCACTTGCGCGCCAGATCAATCAACGCCTGGCTTTCGCCCAGATGTTGCGTGCTGCAGGTCACGTGTACCGCGATCGGTGAGTCTTGCGGGGTGAAATCCAGTCGATCAAGAAGATGCGTACGGATGAAACGCACCGGGTCGTACAGATCCAGACGGGTTTCTCCTACGTCCTGCACCAGCCGCAACGTGCACGGACTGGTGTCGCAATAGATCGGATCGAGACCACCGCGACTGGCGTGGAGCAATGCGCTGATCAGCTCCTGACGCTTGTGTTCGGCCTGTTCGGCGTAGCCTTTCGAGGCGAAGGGCTGACCGCAGCAGAGGTTGTCCAGATTGTCCGGGAAGACGACTTGGTAGCCGGCCTTTTCCAGCAAGCCACGGGTTTTGTCGTACAGCGACATTTGCTCTTTATCGCCCGCCGCCGGGCCCATGACCCGCGACACACAAGCCGCCAGATAGACCACGCGCGGACGCGCGTCCGAGACGCTGGGGCTGAAGCGAATCGCCTTCTCTGGCTGCGGCATCGCATTCGTCCACAGCGGCACCTGACCTTTGGACAGTCGCGTAATCGTTGCGGAAAGCTTCGCCAGACGCGGTGCGCCGAGCATCATGCGCGCGCCGTTGGCCACGTGCAGGGTGAAGCGTGCGCCTTGCAGGGTCCTGGCGAAATTTCCTTCGATCCAGTCAGCGGTTTTCTGATGCGTCGCGTGTCGGCCACGCAGCTTTTTCACCAACTCACCGGTATTAATTCCTACGGGGCAACGTTGCGCGCACAGACCAGTGGCGGCGCAGGTTTCGATGCCTTGGTACTCGTAGGCTTTTTCCAGTTCGGAGGTGTCGACGCCGGCGCGTTTTTTCGCCTGAATATCGCGCCAGATGACGATGCGCTGGCGCGGGCTGAGGGTCAGGCCTTTCGACGGACAGACCGGTTCACAGAAACCGCACTCGATGCACTTATCGACAATCTCGTCGGCTGCCGGCAGCGGCTTCAAGTGCTTGAGATGGATTTGCGGATCTTCGCTGAGCACCACGTCCGGGTTAAGAATGCCGTTCGGGTCGAGCAGACGTTTGAGCTGCCACATCAACTGATAGGCGTCGCTGCCCCATTCCAGTTCCACGAACGGCGCCATGTTGCGGCCGGTGCCGTGTTCAGCCTTCAACGAACCGCCAAACTCCACCGCGACCAGTTGCGCGACGTCATCCATGAACGCTTGATAGCGTGCGACTTCTTCCGGATTGTTGAAGCCTTGGGTGAAGACGAAGTGCAGATTGCCTTCCAACGCGTGTCCGAAAAGGATCGCTTCGTCGTAGGCATGTTTGTCGAACAGCTCGATCAAGCGATTGACGCCGATGGCCAGTTGTTCGACCGGGAAGGTCACGTCTTCGATGATCACCGTGGTGCCGGTTTTGCGCACGGCGCCGACAGCGGGGAAGGTGTCCTTGCGGATCGCCCAGAGCTTGGCGTTCTCGGCGGGGTCTTCGGTGAAGTCGACCTGCTTCTCCACCGGGAAACCGCTGAGCGACGCCATGATCTGCGCCAGCTGTTCCTGCAGCAAAGTGGAAGAGGCGGCGCGGGATTCGATGAGCAGCGCGCAGGCGTTGTTCGACAGCTGTTGTACGAAAGCGGGCATGCCGGGTTTGTCCTGCACCGACCGCAGGCTGCGGCGATCAAGCAGTTCCACGGCGGAAACCGGTTGGCTTTTCAGCACGGTGACCGCGTTGCAGCAAGTCTCGACATCCGGGAACACGATCAGCGCCGAGGCTTTGTTCGGGTGGTCAATCACCGTGTCGTAAGTCACCGCGCTGATGAAACCCAGCGTGCCTTCGGAGCCGACCAGCAAGTGGCTCAAGATATCCACAGGCTCATCGAAATCCACCAAGGCGTTGAGTGACAGGCCGGTGGTGTTTTTCAGACGGTATTTGTGGCGGATTCGTGCGGCGAGTTCGGCATTGGCGCGGGTCTCGCGGCCCAGCGTCGCCAGGCGTTCGAGCAGATCACCGTGGCTGGTGTGAAATGCCGCAACACTGGCAGCGTCTTCGGTATCCAGGCGCGTGCCATCGGCGAGTACCAGACGAATCCCTGCCAGCGTGTGATAGGTGTTTTGCGCGGTACCGCAGCACATGCCGCTGGCGTTGTTGGCAACAATGCCGCCAATTTTACAGGCGTTGATCGACGCCGGATCCGGGCCGATCTTGCGCCCAAACGGTGCCAGCCATGCGTTGGCCTGTGCGCCGATCACGCCGGGTTGCAGGCGAATCTGCATGCCTTGGCCACGAATCTCGCGCGCGTTCCAGTTATCCCCAAGGACGATCAAAACCGAATCGCTGATCGCCTGACCGGAAAGGCTGGTGCCCGCCGCACGGAAGGTCACCGGGACATGGTCACGTTGAGCCAGTTTCAGCAGCGCCACCACTTCATCTTCAGACTCGACACGAATCACCAGTTTCGGAATCAGCCGATAAAAACTGGCGTCCGTACCAAAGGCCAGAGTCGATAACGGGTCATCAAAACGGCGCTCGGCCGGAATCAGTTGTTGCGCATCACGCAGGAAGTCCACAGGAAGCGTCATTGGTCCTCCAGGATCAGCACCACCAGGTCTTTCGGGCCGTGGGCGCCGTAAGCCAGCACTTGCTCGATGTCAGCGGTTTTCGACGGGCCGGACACCAGCAACGCGTTGGTCGGCATGCCTTGCGCCCAATTGAATTCCTGCTGCACCTGATAGAAGTTGTCGCGGATTTCACTGGCCTTGAGCAGAGCGAAATGCACCGGCGGCACAAGGCTCATCAAACGCGGCTCTTCGCGGGTTGGCCACATGATCAGGCTGCCAGTGGCGGCAATGGCGCCGAGGGTGCCGGTGAGACTGGCCGGCGTGTCGTTGAACAGTTCGGCTTTCCACTCTTCCATCGGGCGGTCGTAGGATTTCAGTGCAGGCAGACCAGGATTGTTCATCCAGTGCTGTGTGATTTTCTGCCCATGCGCTGTTGTCGGTGCGATCAACAAACTCGGCAACTGACGATCACGCAACAATTGCGCAAGCAGCGCCGGCCACTCTTCGCCCGAAGTCAGGTGAATTTCGGTGTGCACCGCTTCCATCAATTTACGCAATTGCGGGATACGCTGTTCGGCAGTGTAGGTGTAAGGCTGCGTCACCAGATCGACATCGAAATCGTCGGCAATCGGCGTTGTGCCGGTCAGACTTTTCCGCAGCTTGCCGAGGATATTTTGCTTGGCGCTCATCAGCGATCTCCCTGTTTGGCCAGATGCTCGCGAGCCATGTCGTGCAGTGAGCGCGCGGCGGGTTTCGGCGCGCTGTGATTCTGCGTCCATGGGCCGACGTTGCTCGGGGTCAGCGCACGCAGGCGCGTGGCGAAGAAACCGAACAATCGATACAGAGTTGGCGAGCTGTTGAGTTTCGCCCAGGCGTTCCAGATGAAGCGTTCCTTGCGCGAATACTTGCTGCCCTGACCGCGCATCACTTGATGTGGGCTGTCAGGGGCTTTGACGTTTTCTTCGCGCAGGCGCCGCAGGATCGCCGGAATCGGAATTTTTACCGGACACACTTCACCGCAGGCACCGCACAGCGATGATGCGCTCGGGTGATCCGGGACTTTCGCCAGGCCGACCATGTGCGGGGTGATGATTTTGCCGATCGGCCCCGGATACACCTCGCCATAGGTGTGGCCACCGACTCGGGTGTACACCGGGCAATGGTTCATGCAGGCGCCGCAACGAATGCAGTTCAAGGTCTGGCGCAATTCGCTGTCGGCGAAAGCCTGGCTGCGACCGTTGTCGAGCAGGACCAGATGCACTTCCTGCGGGCCGTCGAGTTCATGTTCCTTGCGCGGGCCGGAGATCATGTTGACGTAGGTGGTGATCGGAATGCCCAGCGCCGAGCGCGTCAGCAGTGACAGCAACGGCACCACGTCACGCAGGTTTTCCACGACTTTTTCGATGCCGGTGACAGCGATGTGCACCGGCGGCACGGTGGTGGTCATGCGCCCGTTGCCTTCGTTTTCCACCAGCAGCAGGGTGCCGGTTTCGGCGACGGCGAAGTTGACACCGGAGACGCCGATGTCCGCTTCGAAGAATTTCTGCCGCAGGACTCTGCGACCGATCTGAATGAGTTGGTCAACGTCCTTGGTGTATTCCACGCCAAGTTTGTCGTGGAACAAGGACGCGACCTGACCGGCATTCTTGTGGATCGCCGGCATAATGATGTGTGAAGGCTTCTCGTGGTCGAGTTGGACGATGTATTCCCCCATGTCGGACTCCAGACATTCAATGACCCGAGCCTCGAGGAA